>NZ_JBPJZO010000004.1:0-508518 GCF_051216545.1 Variovorax nitratireducens | reverse complement strand
GGTCGGGCAAGCCCTTCGATGCGAACTACCGCAAGACGGCTTGCGCTTGACGGGCACCGCTTGACAGGCACAACGGTGTCTTTATTTCGCTGCAGGGGCCACCCACCACCAGCGGCCTTGGGCACGCTCTGCATGTTCAGCGCGAAACGGTCACGCGGCTTCCAGGATCAGGGCGGTGGGGCACGCTGCACAGCGAAATAAAGGGGGAGGCCGCAGGCCGGAGGACATTCGCGGAGCAGCGTGCCCCGCCGCCCTGATCCCACCCCAGAACCACAGCGCCTGAATCAACCTCGGCACTCCGCGCATGCAGGACCGCCTCAGAACAGCGATGCCACTGCCGCCGCCACGCGCGTCACGCAGTCGGGCCCATTCCTGACAGTGTCGGCCACGGGCACGCCGCATCATGTGCCATGGCCCGCGACGTGCTCCTGAGCTTCAATCCCGGCTCGTCGACGATCAAGCTCGGGCTGTTCGCGGTCGAGGGCGGTGCGCCGCGCGCTTTCGGCCGCGGCCTGATCGATCTGCGCCATGCGCCGCTGTCGCTGCACCTCGAGCAAGGGTCGCGCGTCGATGACGTCAAGCTCAAGGCTGCCGTCACCGAAGACCTGCACGAGGTGCTCGAAGAAACCCTGGACTGGCTGGCCCGCCATTTCGCGATCGATGAACTCGCGGCCGTGGCGCACCGCGTGGTGCACGGCGGCGACCGCTTCACCGGGCCGACACTCGTTACCGATGAAACGCTGGCTGGAATCGAGGCGCTGGCACCGCTGGCACCCCTGCACCAGCCACAGAGCCTGCGTCTGATCCGCGCGTTGCGCCGCCTGCGGCCGAAGCTGCCGCAGACCGCATCCTTCGACACTGCCTTCCACCGCACCCAGAGCGATCTGGTGCGGCGCTTCGCGCTGCCGCGTGCGCTGTTCGACGAAGGCATCAAGCGCTACGGTTTTCACGGCCTTTCGTACAAGTACATCGCCGCGCAACTGCAGCGCCGGCATCCGCAAGCAGCTGCCGGCCGCGTGGTGGTGGCGCATCTCGGCAGCGGCGCCAGCCTGTGTGGCCTGGAAGCCGGCAAGAGCCGTGACACCAGCATGTCGTTTTCGACGCTCGACGGCATTCCGATGGCCACGCGCGCTGGCGCGCTCGATCCCGGCGTGCTGTTGCACCTGCAGAAGGAACGCGGCATGTCGGTCGACGCGCTGGAAGACATGCTCTACCACCATGCCGGGTTGCTGGGCGTGTCGGGCCTTTCGGCCGACAGCCGCGAGCTGGTGGCCAGCGACGCACCCGAGGCCGGCGAAGCGCTGGCGCTGCTGGCACTACGCACGGCCCGCGAGATCGCAGCCACTGCGACCACGCTCGGCGGGCTCGATGCGATCGTCTTCACGGCCGGTATCGGCGAGCACCAGCCAACGGTTCGCGAAACGATTTGCACGCATCTTTCCTGGCTCGGCGCCCGCATCGACACTGCGGCCAACAACGCACACCGCGAACGCATCGACGCCGCCGACAGCCGGCTCGCCCTGTTCGTCATGCCCACCGACGAGGAGCAGGTGATCGCAGAAGAAGCCTGCGAAATCCTCTGCACACCACCTCACCGGATCCAACCCTCATGACAAGTTCTCCCAACCCTTCGCCGCCCGAAAACTTCGACCTGCTGGATGCCTGGTGGCGCGCCGCCAACTACCTTTCCGCAGGCCAGATCTACCTGATGGACAACCCGCTGCTGCGCGAGCCGCTGACGCTGGCGCACATCAAGCCGCGGCTGCTCGGCCACTGGGGCACCACGCCGGGCCTCAACTTCGTCTACGCGCACATGAACCGCGCGATCAAGGCGCGCGACCTCGATGCGATCTACGTTGCAGGGCCGGGCCACGGCGGCCCCGGCGTGGTGGCCAACACCTGGCTCGAAGGCACCTACAGCGAGGTCTATCCGAACATCGGATGCGACGCTGAGGGCCTGAAGCGGCTGTTCACGCAGTTCTCGTTTCCGGGCGGCATTCCGAGCCACGTTGCGCCCGAAACGCCGGGGTCGATCCATGAAGGTGGCGAGCTTGGCTACTCGCTGCTGCATGCCTACGGCGCCGTGTTCGACAACCCCGACTTGCTGGCCTGCTGCGTGATCGGCGACGGCGAGGCCGAAACCGGCGCACTGGCCGCGAGCTGGCATTCGAACAAGTTCCTGAACCCGGCCAGCGACGGTGCGGTGCTGCCGATCCTGCACCTCAACGGCTACAAGATCGCCGGCCCGACGGTGCTCGCGCGCATCGGCGACGAGGAGCTGGCCCAGTTGATGCGCGGCTACGGCTACGAACCGCATTTCGTCTCGGGGCACGAGCCCGAAGCAATGCACCGGCTGATGGCCACGGCACTCGATACGGCCCTCGACGTGATCCGCGCGATTCAGGTGGAGGCGCGCCAGGACGGTTTCAGCCAGCGGCGGCACTGGCCGATGATCGTGCTGCGCTCGCCCAAGGGCTGGACCGGTCCGAAGGTGGTCGACGGACTGCCCATCGAAGACACGCAGCGCGCGCACCAGGTGCCGTTGACGGCCTTTGCCGACAAGCCTGCGCACGTCGGGCTTCTCGAAGACTGGATGCGCAGCTACCGGCCCGAAGAGCTGTTCGATGCGGCAGGCACCCTGCGCCCCGACATTGCCGCGCTGTCGCCCGAAGGAACGCGCCGCATGAGCGCCAACCCGCATGCCAACGGCGGCCTGCTGCTGAAGGCGCTGGCGCTGCCCGACTTTCGCGCGCACGCGCTGGCGGTCGACCAGCCCGGCGCCACGCGCGGCGAAGCGACGCGCGTCACGGGCAACTATCTGCGCGAGGTGATGCGGCTCAGCGCGGGCGACCGCAACTTCCGGATCATGGGCCCGGACGAGACCACGTCGAACCGGCTGGGCGCGGTGTTCGAGGTGACCGACCGCACCTCCACCGCCGAGATCCGTGCCAGCGACGACCACCTGGCGCCCGACGGCCGCGTGATGGAGGTGCTCAGCGAACACCTGTGCCAGGGCTGGCTCGAGGGCTACCTGTTGACCGGGCGGCATGGCTTCTTCTCATGCTACGAGGCCTTCATCCACATCATCGACTCGATGTTCAACCAGCATGCCAAATGGCTGAAGGTGACGCGCGGCATTCCGTGGCGGCGGCCGGTCGCGTCGCTCAACTACCTGCTGACCAGCCACGTCTGGCAGCAGGATCACAACGGCTTCAGCCACCAGGATCCGGGCTTCATCGACCACGTGGTCAACAAGAAGGCCGAGGTGGTGCGGGTCTACCTGCCGCCCGACGCGAACACCCTGCTCTCGGTGACCGACCATTGCCTGCGCAGCCGCGACTATGTGAACGTGATCGTCGCGGGCAAGGCACCGGCACCGCAGTGGCTCGACATCGAGGCGGCGATCCGGCACTGCAGCGTGGGCCTGGGCATCTGGGACTGGGCCAGCAACGACGACGGCGTGGCGCCCGACGTGGTGATGGCCTGCGCCGGCGACGTGCCGACGCTGGAAACCCTGGCGGCGGTGCAACTGCTGCGTGAGCAGTTGCCGGACTTGAAGGTGCGGGTGGTCAACGTGGTCGACCTGATGGCGCTGCAGTCGCCCTCGGCACACCCGCACGGCCTGGCGGATGCGGTGTTCGACTCGATCTTCACCACCGATGCACCGGTGATCTTCGCGTTCCACGGCTACCCGGCGCTGATCCACCGGCTCACCTACAAGCGCACCAACCACGGCAGCTTCCATGTGCACGGCTACCAGGAAGAAGGCACGACCACCACGCCGTTCGACATGACGGTGCTGAACGAGCTGGACCGCTTTCACCTCGCCGCCGACGCGATCGACCGCGTGGCACGCGTGCGCAACAGCGCGGGGCATGTGCAGCAGCACCTGCGCGACCGGCTGCTCGAGCACCGGGCGTACATCAGGCGGCACGGAGAAGACATGCCGGAAATCCTCGACTGGCGCTGGGCGAACTGAGCGCGCCGGCCAGGTCAGCCGAGCATCCGGCCGATCAGCTTGCGCAGCTCGCTGTACCAAAGCACCGCGCTGGCCATCGCGGCGCACAACAGCCACTGGCCCGGCGTGAGCGGCACCGTGCTGAAGGCCACGTTCAGAAAGCCCACGTGCACCACCGCTACCTGCAGCACCAGTGACAGCGCAACCGCACCCCAGAGCCACCCGTTGACGAACGGGTGCGTGAACGCGCTGACGGTTTCCGACCGCGCGTTGAAGCAGTTGAACAGGCTGGTCAGAACAAGCACCGTGAAGCCCGCCGTGCGGGCCGTCGCCAGATCGCCGGTGCCCTCGATCAATCCACCGGGCAGGCAGATGTCCATGGTCAACAGCGTTGCGATGGCGACCACGATGCCGATCTGGACGACGCCCGACCACATCCGCGCGTCGATCACCCGCTCGTCGCGGGCGCGCGGCTTGCGCGCCATCACGTCGTCGGTCGGCGGATCCACGCCCATGGCCAGTGCGGGCCCCGAGTCGGTGACGAGGTTGATCCAGAGGATCTGCGTAGCGAGCAGCGGCAACACCACGCCCGCGCCCTCCCCGGCCCCGGCCAACCCGATCACGCCGGCCCCGACCACGCCGAAAAAGACCGTCAACACCTCGCCCATGTTCGACGACAGCAGATAGCGCAGGAACTTGCGGATGCCATCGAAGATGCCGCGCCCCTCGCGCACGGCCGCGACGATGGTGGCGAAGTTGTCGTCGGCCAGGATCATCCGGGCCGCCTCCTTCGTGACCTCGGTGCCGGTCACGCCCATCGCGATGCCGATATCGGCCGTCTTCAGCGCCGGTGCGTCGTTGACGCCGTCGCCCGTCATCGCGACCACGCGGCCGTCGGCCTGCAGCGCGTCGACGATGCGCAGCTTGTGCACCGGTGCCACGCGGGCAAAGACAGAGGTCTGGCGCACGGCCGCGGCAAAGGCTGCTTCGTCCAGCGCATCGAGCTGCGCGCCGGTCAGCGCGCCCGCACCGGCCGCCACGATGCCCAGATCGGCGGCGATGCGCGCCGCTGTGCGCGGGTGGTCGCCGGTAATCATGATGACGCGGATGCCGGCCCGCTGCGCCTCGCGAATCGCCACCGCCGCCTCTTCGCGCGGCGGATCGATGATGCCCGCGGTACCCACGTAGATCAGGTCGCGCTCGGGCGATGCCGTGCCTTTCCAGTGCTCGTCCGGATCGAGCGGGCGGTAGGCCACGGCCAGCGTGCGCAGGGCCGCATCCGAGAGGCTGTCGACATCGGCCAGGATGCGGGCGCGCAGCGCGTCGTCGAGGTCGACCGTGTCCATGCCCTTGCGGGCCCTCGTGCAAAGTCCCAGCAACACGTCCGGCGCGCCCTTGGTGATCACCACGGCCGTGTTGGCATGCTCGTGATCGAGTTCGATCGTCGACATGATCTTGCGCTCCGAGGTGAACGGGATTTCACCTACCCGCTCGAAACGCCGCTGGCGCCGCTCGGTCACGCCAAGCTTGCGCTCGGCCACGAGGAACGCCACTTCGGTCGGGTCGCCATGGACTTGCCAGGCACCGTCCGGCCCCTGGCGCAGTTCGGCATTGCCGGCCAGGCTGCCGCCGCTCAGGACGACGATCTGCTCGGCATGCAGCGGCCCGGCAGCGAGCGCGGCTGTACCCGACATGACCTGGCCCTCCGGCACATAGCCGACACCGGTGACACGGGTTGTGCCCGAGGCCGTGATGACGCGCTCGATGGTCATTTCCGAGCGGGTCAATGTGCCGGTCTTGTCGGAACAGATCACCGAGGCCGAGCCCAGCGTTTCCACCGCAGACAGCTCTTTCACGATCGCATGGTGTCTGGCCATGCGCTGCACGCCGAGCGCCAGCACCACCGACAGGATCGCCGGCAAGCCCTCGGGCACAGCCGCCACGGCCAGTGACACACCGAGCAGCAACACGGCCATCACGTCGTGGGCGCCGCGGATGTCGGAGATGGCCAGGATCGTGCCCACCACGATGAGCGCAATGACCACCACCGCGAGCCCGAGCGTGCGGCCGACGCGTGCAATTTCCTTTTGCAATGGCGTGGGCGCTTGGTGCGTGGCATCGAGCAGATGGGCGATGGCGCCCATCTCGGTGGCCATGCCGGTCGCCGTGATGATGGCCCGCCCGGTGCCCTGGGCGACAGCTGTGCCCTTGAACACCATGCACAGCCGGTCACCCGGCGGGCCGAGTCGACGCAAGGTGTCGACGTTCTTGAGCACCGCCTCGCTCTCGCCGGTCAGCGATGCCTCCTGCACCCGCAGCGAGGCAGCTTCGACGAGCCGGGCATCGGCGCCGACGGCATCGCCTTCGCCGAGTGCCAGCAGGTCGCCGCGCACGAGTTCGGCGCCCGGCACGCGCAGCAGTCGCCCGTCGCGCACCACGGCAGCGGTGACTTCTGTCATGCGCGCCAGCGCCGCCACAGCGTTGTCGGCCTTGCCCTGCTGGACATGGCCCAGCACGCCGTTGACCAGCACGATGGCCGCGATCACGAGCGCGTCCACCGGCCAGCCCATACCGCCCTCGAGCGCCCAGGCGATCGATGCGATGGCGATGGCCACCATCAACAGGTAAACCAGTGGATCCTGAAATTGCGCCAGCAGGCGGCGCCAGGCCGGAGCGGGCGGCAAGGCGCGCAGTTCGTTGCGGCCGTCGGCCGTGAGCCGCCGCAACGCCTCTTGCGCAGTGAGGCCTTTTTCAGTGTCGGTGCCCAGTGCGCTCGCCACGTCACCGGCATCCCGCAGCGATGGGTCAGCGAGATCGTGGTCGTTGGTGGCCAAACGGGCGCTCCGGTGGGTTGCCGCCAGCGCGTCGCTTGCACGGCCGTCTGGCAGCGCACATGCTGGCAGTGCACATCATGCTCCGGCGTATGCTGCCGCACAGTCCCGAGTTCGCACAATGCCTACGCTCGGGCCCGCCTCGCTCCGCGAGGCCCGTGTTCGAGGAGCCGCAAATCATACGCAAGCGCAAGCAACCCCCTGCGGACGCAAGCGACGCACCTCGTGACGACGCGCCGGCCAGAACGGTCGCGCGGCACATCGCACAGCGCACGCACATCGCGCGCAACATCGCCCGGGAACTCGAAACCGGCCAGAGCGCGGGACAGCGCGCGGCCGACGCGGTGGCGCGGTTCGGTGGTTCCTGGACTTTCGTCGGGCTCTTCGCGGCCACGATGCTGGTCTGGGTCGGGCTCAATGCCGTGCTTGCCGCCACGCGCGGCAGCAGCTTCGACCCCTACCCCTACATCCTGCTGAATCTGTTCCTCTCGATGCTGGCCGCCATCCAGGCGCCGATCATCCTGATGTCGCAGAACCGCCAGTCCGAAAAAGACCGCGTCCGGGCCGAGCACGACTACGAGGTCAACCTCAAGGCCGAGCTGGAAATCATGCTGCTGCACGACAAGGTCGACCAGCTGCGCGAAGCGCAGTGGCAGCAACTGCTGGCGCTGCAGACGGAGCAACTCACGCTGCTGACCCGGCTGGTCGCGGTGACGGGCGATGCGCCCCGCTGAAGACGCCCGGCGCCGGAATCAGCCCGCGCGCAGCGCCGCGCGCAAGCCGGCGCCGATGTCGGGCCGCTCCAGGAACGGATCGGCCGGGTTGGTCATCGACACGATGTTTTCCATGCGGCTCCTCACATTGCCCAGCGCCTTGGGGTGGCTGAACACGTAGAACTGGTTGGCAGTGATTGCGTCGAACACCTTGTTCGCCACCTCGACCGCGGTGACCTTGCCGCTGCTCACGGCCTTGTTGCTCATGGCCTGGCCGATGAGCTGGCTGCGGGTGAGCTGGTCGTTCTTCGGCGCGTTGGGACGGTTGCGCTCGCTGCTGGTGATGCCGGTGGGCACGAAGTAAGGGCACAGCAGGCTGGCGCCGATCTGGTCGGTGACGAGCGTCAAGTCCTGGTACAGCGTTTCGGTAAGGCTCACCACCGCAGCCTTGGCCGCGTTGTAGATGCCCATGTTCGGCGGCGTCAGCAGGCCAGCCATGCTCGCCGTGTTGGTGATGTGCCCGCGGTACGACGGATCCTTGGCGGCGGCCTCCAGCATCATCGGCGTGAACAGGCGCACGCCGTGGATCACGCCCCACACGTCGACGCCCAGCACCCATTCCCAGTCGGCCACGGTGTTTTCCCACACCAGGCCGCCCGCACCGACGCCGGCGTTGTTGAAGACGAAATGCGGCGCACCGAAGCGCACCTTGACGTCAGCGGCGAGCTGCTCCATCTGCGCGGCATCGGCCACGTCGACCTTGCGCGCCAGCACCTGCGCGCCAGCGGCCTCCATCTCGACCCGGGCCTTGTCGAGCGCGTCCTGCTGCACGTCGACCAGCACCAGGTTCATGCCGCGGGCGGCGCCGATGCGCGCGCATTCGAGGCCGAAGCCCGAGCCTGCGCCGGTGAGAACGGCGGTCGTGCCCTTGAAATCCTGAATCATGAAAGCTGTCCTTGGTCGGTTGATGTCTCTGGCCTGCCGGGTATTGAACCCGCATCGGCCCCGATTCGCCTGTCCTGCGGGCGACGCCTACAGCTCGCGCACGTACACCAGAGACCCCTGGTAGCTGGCCACCTTGTCGTAGAGCAGCCGGCCTGCCGCGTTGCTCTCATGGGTCTGCCAGTACACCCGCGTCGCGCCGGCCGCAGCGGCCTGCGCGTAGACGCCCTCGATCAGCGAGCGCCCGATCCCGCGGCCGCGGAGGGTCGGGAGCGTGAACAGATCGCTCAGGTAGCACACGTTTTCGATCCGGATCATGCTGCGGTGGAACAGATAGTGCGCGAGGCCGACGACCTGCCCCTCGTCCTCCGCGACCAGCGCAAACACGGGTTCGTCGGGCTCGAAGAAGCGTTGCCACGTCGACAGGGTGACGTGCTCGGCAAGCGCCGTTTCGCCGTGCCGGCCGTAGAAGGTGTTGTAGCCGTCCCAGAGCGGCCGCCAGGCCGCGTAGTCTGCGGGGGCTGCAGGTCGAACGGCTATCGAGCGGGTCATCGATTGTCTTGGCCAAGCCGCTCAGGCCTCTGCCTTGCGCAACACGTAGCCGATGCGCGGGAAGTGCACGTGCACCGTACCGACGCGATCGGCGCTGCGCTCCAGCGTGTAGTGCGTGCGCGTGGCGGCCACCAGCGTGCCGGCTGTCTCTTCGAGGCCGAAGCTCTCGGCGCGAACCGTGACCGCGCTGCCGAGCGGGATTCCGTGGTCGTCCTGGAAGGTGCTGTCGGTCAGCAGGGTGTGTGGCGTCGCGGCCTTGGCCGCTGCAATGGCCTCGTCGGCGCTGAACTTCTCCGGCGCGCCATGGCCGATGGCGGCCATGCGATCCATCCAGTCGAGCACCGCGGGGGTGAGGTCGAGAATGCGCCGCACCGCCTCGATTCGGCGCGTGTACCAGAGCGGGTGGTAGGCCGAGAAATCGGCGATGCACGGCACTTCGCCTAGCAGGTAGGGCTTGTCGTCGAGCATGTCCGACAAGCGGCGCAGGTACGACTTGTAGGCGCTGGTGGCATCGGCCGGGCGCAGGCGCGTCATGTTGCCGGCGCTCATCTTGCCGCGGTCTTCACCGAAGGCCTTGGCGGCTTCAGGCGGCGCCTTGGCGAACACTTCGGCCGCACCCAGGGGCTGCAGGCTCCAGGCCATCGCAGCCCAGAACAAGGTGGTGTCGGCCCATTGCGCGAGGATGCGCGACATGCCCTTCTCGGGCTCCGGGTACAGCGTGGCTTCGGGTTGAAGGTGCTCCAGCACATCGGCGATCAGCGCGCTGTCGCAGTACATGTCGGCGCCGATCTGCAGGAACGGCGTCTTGCGGTAGCCGCCGGTGAGCACTTCCACGTCGGGCTTGGGCATCATCAGCGGGATGAAGACCGACTTCCACGGCAGCTTTTTAGCGCCGAGGATCAGGCGCACTTTCTCGGAGAACGGCGAGGTGGTGTAGTGGTGGAGGATCAGGTCGGGCATTTGTTGTTCCTGTAGGTGCTTGACTGTAGTGTTCAGCGCGGCTGCGCGCGCCGGATGATCGAATCGAAATCGGTGCCGGTTCCCAGCGTGCCGAAGGCCTGGCCCCAGTCGCCACCCAGGCGTGAAGCGCAGAAGGCGCCGACCACTTCGGGCGGTGCGGTCTGCGCGAGCAGCGCGGCCTGCACGGCCAGCGCCACGTCCTGCGCGAGCCGGCGCGCTTCCATCTCGGTGGCCATGGCCTCAACGCGCGCCGGCAGCGCGTCGGCCAGCCGGTCGAGTGCCACGTGCTGGCCGCGCGCCGGGGCCAGTTCCTTTGCGAGCGCCGCAGCGGCGTCGCCCTTGCGCAGGCTCCGCAGCAGGTCGAGCGCCATGATGTTGCCGGCCCCTTCCCAGATCGAGTTGAGGGGCATCTCGCGGTAGACGCGCGCCATCACCCCCTCGCCCCCCTCTTCCACATAGCCGTTGCCGCCAAGGCACTCCATCGCCTCCTGCGCAAAGTGGCTGCCGCGCTTGCAGATCCAGAACTTGGCGACCGGCGTGAGCAGCCGCGCCATGACGCGCTCGTGTTCGTCGTCGGGGCGGTCGAAGGCGCGGGCGAGTCGGAGCGCAAGCGCGGTGGCGGCTTCGCTTTCGAGCGCGAGATCGGCCAGCACGTTCTTCATGAGCGGCTGCTCGATCAGCGGTTTGCCGAAGGCGCTGCGTTGCGCCGTGTGGTTCAGCGCCAGGCTCAGCGCCTGCCGCATCAGCCCGCTGGTGCCGAGCGCACAGTCGAGCCGCGTCATCGTTCCCATTTCGAGGATCTGCGGAACGCCGCGGCCCTCTTCGCCGACCGCCCAGGCGGTGGCGCCGTGGAACTCGACTTCGGAACTCGCATTGGCCTTGTTGCCGAGCTTGTCCTTCAGGCGCTGGATATGGATGGCATTGCGTTCGCCGTCGGGCAAGATGCGCGGCAGGAAAAAGCACGACAGCCCGGCCGGCGCCTGCGCGAGCACGAGGAAGGCGTCGCACATCGGGGCGGAGAAGAACCACTTGTGGCCGGTGATCTCGTAGCGCTCGCCCCAGGCATCGCTGCCGGTGCGCACGCCACGCGTGGTGTTGGCCCGCACGTCGGAGCCGCCCTGCTTCTCGGTCATGCCCATGCCCATGGTCACGCCGGGTTTGTCCTGGAAAGATTTGAGTTCGGGGTCGTACCAGAGGCTTGTGAGCTTCGGCCCCCAGTCGGCGTAGATCGCGGCATTGCTGCGCAGCGCGGGCGTGACCGCGTAGCTCATCGAGATCGGGCACAGCATCGACGGCTCCAGCTCGGTGAAGAGCATGAAGCCAGCGGCGCGCTTGACGTGTGCGGAGGCATTTGCTCCCTTTCCCTCCGGGAGAGGGCTGGGGTGAGGGCTGCCCCAAGGCGTGCCATGCAGCCCAGCCCCCACCGCCGCCTTCATCAGCACGTGATAGCTCGGATGGAACTCCACCTCGTCGATGCGGCGGCCGAAGCGGTCGTGCGTGTGCAGCTGCGGCGCGTGCACGTTGGCCAGCCGCGCATGCATCTGCATGTCGGCCGAGCCGATGGTTTCGCCGAGCTCGCGCAGCGCGGTCGTCTGCAGCGCGGGCGCGTTGAACTTCAAGCCATCGCGCAGCGCCCGGTTGGTTTCGAACAGGTTGTAGCCCGCGAGGGGTGCGGGCTGGTTGAAGACTTCATGTGTCGTTTCCATCGCCAACCCCCGTCGCGGTAAAGACTAGATCAGCTTGACCAATTGCTTGCCGAAGTTCTTGCCCTTGAGCAGTCCCAGGAAGGCTTCAGGCGCGGCCTCGATGCCCTGCGCGATCGACTCGCGCGGCCTGAGCTTGCCGGTGGCGACAAGCTTGCCGAGCTCGGCCAGCGCCTCCGGCCAGACTTCCATGTGCTCGCTCACGATAAAGCCTTCGAGCTTGATGCGGTTGATCAGGAACAGTGCCGGGTTGGCGAGCGGCATCGGCGCGCCGTCGTACCCGGCGATCATTCCGCACAGCGCCACGCGCGCAAACGCATTGCAGCGCAGCAGCACCGCATCGAAGATGTAGCCGCCGACGTTTTCGAAATAGCCGTCGATGCCATCGGGGCAGGCTTCTTTCAGCGCCGTGCTCATGCTCTTCACATCCGGGTGCGCGCGGTAGTCGATGCACGCGTCGAAGCCGAGCTCGTCGGTCACATACTTGCACTTGTCCGGCCCGCCCGCAATGCCGACCACGCGGCAGCCGCGCGCCTTGGCCAGCGCACCGAAGGCACTGCCGACCGCGCCCGAGGCGGCGGTGATGACGACGGTTTCGCCCTCTTTCGGCGCGATGATCTTGACCAGGCCGTACCACGCCGTCACGCCCGGCATGCCAACCGCGCCGAGGTAGTGCGACAGCGGCACATGGGTGGTGTCGACCTTCTTGAGCGCACCCGGCACCGAGGCATCGACCACGCTGTATTCCTGCCAGCCGCCGAAACCGACGACCTTGTCGCCAACGGCGTATTTGGGATGCCTGCTCTCGACCACCTCGCCGACCGTGCCGCCCTGGAACACCTGGCCGACGGGCTGGTTGGCGGTATAGCTCTTCGAGTCGTTCATGCGGCCACGCATGTACGGATCGAGGCTCATGTAGTGGTGGCGCACCAGCACCTGGTTGTCCTGCAGCGCGGTGGTTTCGGCTGTCACCAGCTTGAAGTTGCCGGCGGTGGCTTCGCCTTCGGGGCGGTTGTCGAGGTGGATCTGCTTGTTGACTGGCATGGTGGTTTGTCTCTTGAAGAATCAGTCGGTGGAGAGCGGCTGCATGGCGTGCACTGAGTTGCCGCTGACCGGCAGGCGCTTGACGTACTTGAAGGTGCCGGTGCTGTGGGAGCAAAGGCGCCCGGCGCTGTCGTAGATCATCGCCTCGGTAAAGGCCATGGTCGCGGTGCGGTGCAGCAGCCGTCCCTTGCCCACCAGCGCGCCGCGTGCGGGCTGCATGAAGCTGGTCTTCATCTCGATGGTGACCACGCCCATCTCGGGCTGAACGCTGCGCGCCGCCGCGGCCATGGTCACGTCCATCAGCGTCATGCAGGCACCGCCATGCGTGACGAAGAAGCTGTTGAGGTGCTCGGGCTGCGCCGTGTAGTGAAGCTCGGATTCGCCGTTCTCGAAGCGCTCGAGCGTGAAGCCGAGGTGGTCGACGAACGGGATCGCGACACCGAATGAAAGACTCATGGTGATCCGCCGCCGGGCCGCCCCAAGGCGGATGCGGCCCCCTCAGGGGGCAGCGAGTACACGAAGTGACGGAGCGTGGGGGTCATGGTCACGCCGCCCCCAGAACCACGCTTACGCCGCCGTCCACCGCCAGCCACTGGCCGGTGATGTGCTTGCCGGCATCGCTCGCGTACAGCAGCGTCAGGCCCTTCAGGTCTTCGTCGTCGCCCAGGCGCCTGAGCGGCGCGGCGTTGGCCATCTTTTCCTCGCCGATCGACTTGATCAGCGTGGCCGCCATCTTGGTCATGAAGAAGCCCGGGCAGATCGCGTTGACGTTGATGTTGTACTTGCCCCATTCGGCCGCGAGCGTTTTGGTGAAACCGATCACCGCCGTCTTCGAGGTGTTGTAGGCCAGCGTGCTCATCTCGGGCGGGTTGCCGTTGAGGCCGGCGATCGACGCGATGTTGATGATGCGGCCGGTCTTCTTGGGGATCATGTAGGCGTTGGCAATCTGCTGCGACAGGATGAAGTAGCCACGCACGTTGAGGTTCATCACCTTGTCCCAGGCCTCGACCGGGTGGCTCTCGGCCGGCGCGCCCCAGCTGGCGCCCGCGTTGTTGACCAGGATGTCGACCGCGCCCATGCGCTCCAGCGTCTCGTCCGCCAGACGGCGCGTGTCTTCCTCTTTCGAGCAGTCGGCGGCGATCCAGCGGGCATCGATGCCGGCCGCCTGCAATTCGGCAGCGGCCTGCTCCAGGTCATCGGCCTTGCGCGAACTCAGCATGATCTTCGCGCCGGCTTCGCCGAGCGCGTGCGCCATCTGCAGGCCGAGGCCGCGCGAGCCGCCGGTAATGAGCGCGGTCTTGCCGGTGAGGTCGAACAGTTGCTGGACGGTGCGGGGGTTCATGGTGTCTCCGAAGATGATGAAAAAGGGATCGGACGGCCGTCAGGCGGCCTCGTCCTCGGTTACGAAGGCGGCGAAGCGGCCCGCGGCCACTGCGGCGGCAAGCTGCTCCCAGTCGGCCTGGTTCACATCGGCATAGGCCTCAGCAAAGCGGGCCAACGCGGTGTTGAAGCGTTTCGAGCGGCCGAGGTAGCCGGTGATGGCCCAGGCGTCGCCGCCCTTGGCATGGGCGCGTGCCAGACCGTAGCCGCAGGCCTCGGCGAACTCGACCAGGTCGGCCGGGCTGAAATCCTCGAGCTTGTAGGCGGCTTTCATGTCGCGCAGCTGGCGCACGTAGAAGCCGTTGGCACCCGGCACGTCGGCCCACCCCAGGAACACGTCGCTGGCGGCCTGCGCCAGCCGCTGGCCTTCGACGACGCGCTGTCCGGGCGAGCCGGCCGGCGACGCGCCAAGGTGGGCCTCGAGCACCGAGGCGCCCGCCTCCTTGCATTGCAGGAACAGCGGATGGCGCTGGTCGGCCACCAGCAGCAGCAGAAAGCAGCGCCGCCCGACCGAGCCGACGCCCGGCGTGAGTACGGCCACGTCGTGCAGCTCGTAGCGGTCGAGCAGTCGTTGCCGTTCCGGCGGCAGGCTGGCGCGGTACTGCGCCAGAAAGGCCGGCAGCCCGGCGCGAAAGCGGCGGATCTCGCGTTGCGTGGCGGTGGCGTCGTGGTAGACGAACGGCGGCTGGTCCCGAATCATCAGGCGGCCGTCGACCACCTCGGTGGCTTCCTGCGCGAACACGCGCGCGGTGCTGCGGCGCGCCTTCTTGATGACGGCCAGCTCGGCTTCGTCTTCGTCGCCGAGCTTCAGCAGCGTTTGCGACGTGAGACGCAGGTACCAGGCTTCCAGCGTGTCCATGCGGGCGAAGCGGCGCATGCGCTCGCGGTAGGCATCGGCCAGCCGGTCGACCGCATCGCCGCCGACGCGCGCCTTGAAGCCCAGTTCGCGCGCCGCCACCACGAACGAGGTGGCCAGGCGCCGCAGATCCCAGTCGAACGGGCCTTGCAGCGTTTCGTCGAAGTCGTTGATGTCGAACACCAGCGCACGTTCCGGGCTTGCGAAAAAGCCAAAGTTCGCAAGATGGGCATCGCCGCAAAGCTGCGTCATCACCCCGCTGTGCGGCAGCGTTGCCAGGTCGTTCGCCATCAGGGAGGCGGCGCCGCGGTAAAAAGCCAACGGGTTGGCCAGCATGCGGCCATGGCGCACCGCCACCAGCTCCGGCACGCGCCGGCGGTTCGAGGCCTTGAGCCAGCCGAGCGGATCGCGCCCAGCGGCGCTCGGCACGGGCGCCTGCGCGAGTTCCTCGCGCTCGAAGCGCTTGCGCTGGTCGCGGCCGAAAGCCTGTCGCTCCGCAGGCGACGGCAGTGGCGTTGGGCGGGGGCGTTGGCGGCTCATGACGGCAGGCGCGAGCGCACGTAGATCAGCACGATGCCGACCGCGGTCGCCACCGCGCCGGGGATCGCCAGCAGCCAGCCGGTCGTAGCGTCGGTGCGGCCACTGGCGATGCCGAGGATCACCAGGAACAGGCCGCCGTAGATCAGGATCCAGATCCAGTTTTCGAGCCGGGCGTGGGGCTTGGGTGGCTTGCTTGAATTCAGTTGGGGCATGTAGCTTCCGGCGTTCATCAGAACGCTTCCTCAGACAGTTCGGTGCAGGTCGCGTCGCGGCTTTCCACCACGTTGAGCCAGGCGCCGATCTTGGGCAGTTCGTAATGGAAGAAGTAGGCTGCGGCGCCCGTTCTTCCGGCGGTGGACGGGATCGATTTTGCGCCGTCGAGCGCCAGCGCGCGAGTGGCCACATCGAGCCAGATCCAGGCCAGCACAGTGTGGCCGAAAGCCTGCATATAGGGCACGGCATTGGCCAGCGCAGCCTGCGGGTCGCCGGTCGACCAGGCCGCCTGCGTCGCGCTGCCCACGCGTTGCAGCGCTTCGCCCAGCGCCCGCGAGTGCGGCGCCAGCTCCGGCACCTGCGCGGCGCGCGCGATGGTCTCGGTGATGCGGCCTGCCAGCAGCTTCAGGCCGCGGCCGTTTTCCATCAGCACCTTGCGGCCCAGCAGGTCGGCGGCCTGGATGCCGTGCGTGCCTTCGTGGATCATGTTCAGGCGGTTGTCGCGCCAGTACTGCTCCACCGGGAAATCGCGCGTGTAGCCGTAGCCGCCGTGGATCTGGATCGCGAGCGAGTTCGCTTCCAGGCACCACTCGCTGGGCCAGCTCTTGGCGATGGGCGTGAGCACTTCGAGCAGCAGGCGGGCCTCGTCGGCTTCCTCGGCATTGCCGGTTTTCTGGACGTCGACCAGCCGCGCGCAATACAGCTCCAGCGCCAGCGCGCCTTCGCAGTACGCCTTCTGCGCGAGCAGCATGCGGCGCACGTCGGCATGCTCGATGATGCGAACCTGCGGGCTCGCCGAGTCCTTGACCACGCCGCCGTCGGCACCGGCCTTGTGCACCGCCCTGCCCTGCGGCCGCGATTTGGCGTAGTCGAGCGAGGCGTAATAGCCCGCCATGCCGAGCATGGCCGCCGCTGTGCCCACGCCAATGCGGGCCTCGTTCATCATGTGGAACATACAGTGCAGGCCCTTGCCGGGCGCGCCGACCAGGTAGCCCACGGCGCCGGCCTTGCCGTCGACCGGGTACTTGCCTTCGCCGAAGTTCAGCAGCGTGTTGGTGGTGCCGCGCCAGCCCAGCTTGTGGTTGAGGCCCGCGAGTGCCACGTCGTTGCGCTCGCCGGTCAGCTCGCCCTGCGTGTTCACCATGCGCTTGGGCACGATGAACAGCGAGATGCCGCGTGTTCCGGGCACGAGCTTGCCGTTCGCGTCGGGGATCTTGGCCAGCACGATGTGCACGATGTTCTCGGTCAGCTCATGGTCGCCCGACGAGATCCACATCTTGTTGCCGGTCAGGCGATAGCGCGGGCCGAGCGGGTCGTCCTGGTAGTCGGAACCGTCGGGCACGGCGCGCGTGGCCACGTCGCTCAGCGACGAGCCGGCCTGCGGCTCCGACAGGCACATCGTGCCGGCCCAGCGACCCGAGAACTCGTTTTTCGCAAACACCTCTTTCTGCATCCCGGTGCCGTGCACCATCAGCAGGTTGGCATTGCCACTCGTCAGCATGCCCGAACCGATGCTGACCGACGCCATTGCGAAGAAGCTGTTGGCCGCCGCCTGCAGCGTGTAGGGCAACTGCATGCCGCCGATGTCGTAGTCCTGCGCTGCGCTCAGCATGCCGGACTCGACGAAAGCCTTGTGCGCGTCGTGCGTGGCCTGCGGCAGGATCACCTTCTCGCCATCGAAGTGCGGCTCCTGCGTATCGACGATGCGATTGGCCGGCGCGTACTTTTCGCGCGCGATGCGCTCGCAGGTGTCGAGCACTGCGTCGAAGGTTTCGCGCGAATGGTCGGCAAAGCGCTCGCGCTGGCTCAGCGCGCCGGCATCGAGCCAGTCGTAGAGCAGAAAGTCGAGGGTGGGACGCAGGCTCATGGTCGGATCTTCATGTTGAGGCGGGCCGCCTTTGCCCGGTGGCCACCCATCGGCCGGCAAAGCCAGGCCCGTTCGAGAAACACCGCGGAACCGGCTCAGCCGGGCCGCTGGTGTTGCCCCCGGAAGGGGGTTGGCGGAGGCGACACGCAGTGCGCCGCAGCCTGGGGGAGAGTCAAAGAATTTCGAACACGCCCGCAGCGCCCATGCCGCCGCCGATGCACATCGTGACCAGCACCTTCTTCGCGCCGCGGCGCTTGCCTTCGATGAGCGCGTGGCCGGTCAGGCGCTGGCCGCTCACGCCGTAGGGGTGGCCCACGGCGATGGCGCCGCCGTCCACGTTCAGGCGGTCGGCCGGGATGCCGAGCTTGTCGCGGCAGTAGATCACCTGCACCGCGAAGGCTTCGTTCAGTTCCCACAGGTCGATGTCGTTGACCGTGAGGCCCAGGCGCTTGAGCACCTTGGGAATGGCGAACACCGGGCCGATACCCATTTCATCGGGCTCGCAACCTGCGACCGCAAAGCCGAGGAAGCGGCCGATCGGCTTCAGGCCCTTTTGCTGCGCGTACTTCTCGTCGACCAGCACGCAGGCGCCGCCACCGTCCGAGAACTGGCTGGCATTGCCGGCCGAGATCAGGCCGCCGGGCATGGCCGAACGGATGCCGCTAATGCCTTCCTTGGTGGTGCCCGCGCGGATGCCCTCGTCGTTTTCGATCGTCACTTCCTTGGTGCGCAGGCCCATCACCGCGTCGGCCACGCCGGCCAGCACGGTGATCGGCGCGATCTCGTCCTTGAAGCGGCCGGCTTCGAGCGCGGCGGTGGCCTTCTGCTGGCTGGCGGCGCCGTATTCGTCCATGGCGTCGCGGCCGATGTTGTAGCGCTTGGCAACCTGCTCGGCCGTCTGCAGCATGTTCCAGTAGATCTCGGGCTTGTGCTTCACCAGCCAGGGGTCGGCCAGCATGTGCTTGTTGGCTTCGTTCTGCACGCACGAAATGCTTTCGACGCCGCCAGCCACGTAGACCTCGCCCTCGCCCGCGATGATGCGCTGGGCTGCGGTGGCGATGGTCTGCAGGCCCGACGAGCAGAAGCGGTTGATGGTCATGCCCGAGGTCGTCACCGGCAGGCCGGCGCGCAGTGCGATCTGGCGTGCGATGTTCGAGCCGGTGGCGCCTTCGGGCGTGGCGCAACCCATGATCACGTCGTCGACCGATGCCGGGTCGATGCCGGCACGCTGCACGGCATGCTGCACCGCATGGCCGCCAAGCGTGGCGCCGTGCGTCATGTTGAAAGCGCCTTTCCAGCTCTTGGCGAGCGGGGTGCGGGCGGTGGAGACGATGACGGCGCTGGTCATGGTGATGTCCTTTGAGAAAGAGGAAAAAAAGGAAGGGTCAGTCCGGCTGCGCCGTGTTGCGCAGCAGCTGGTGATAGAAGCCGATCATCTCGGCGTAATTGGCGATCGACACGCGCTCGTTGTTGCCATGAAAGCGCGCCAGATCCTCGCTCTTCACGCGGATTGGCGAGAAGCGGAACACCGCCTTGCTCACCAGGCTGAAATGGCGCGAATCGGTGGCCGCGGTCATCAGGCCGGGCGCAACCACGGCGTCGGGGAACACCTGGCGCACCGCCTGCTGCACTGCGCGGTAGCCGGTACTGTCGGTCGGCGACACCGGCGAGGGCTCGGAGTTGCCCGGGTAGGCCTTGACCTGGATCGCGTCGTTGCCCAGCGATTTGCGCAGATGTGCTTCGACGCTGGCCAGCGTGTCGCCCGGCAGCACACGAAAGTTGACGGCCGCCTCGGCCCGGCCCGGCAGCACGTTGTCCTTGTTGCCGGCGCGCACGATGGTCAGCGCGGTGGTGGTGCGCAGCATCGCATTGCTGCTCGGGCTCTTCGCGAGCTGGCCCGCCACCAACGGGCCGGTGAGCCACAGGTTGGACAGCATCACGCGGTTGATGCCGCCCATCTCGGGTGCCAGCGTGCCGAACATCTCGCCCGCAACGCCCTGGATGGCGCCCGGCATCTGGTTGGCCTCGAGCCGGGCCAGCGCGGCGCTCATGCTGCCGATCGCGCTGTGTTGCGGCGGCATCGAGGAATGGCCCGGCGCGGTGTCGAGCGTGAGGAAGAACGTCGCGTAGCCCTTCTCGGCCAGGCCGATCAGCGCGGCCGGCTTGCCAAGGCCCGGCAGCACGCCGTCGAGCACCAGCAGGCCTTCGTCGAGCACCCAGTCGAGCTCGATGCCGCGCGACTTCAGCAGCTCGGCGATGGGGCGCGCCCCGCGCAGCCCGCTGACCTCCTCGTCGTCGCCCATCACGAGGTAGACGGTCTGTTTCGGCTGGAAGCCGCTGCCGATCAGCAGCTCGATGGCTTCCATCTGCGCGAACAGGTTGCTCTTGTTGTCGAGCGTGCCGCGGCCCCAGATGTAGCCGTCCTTGACCTCGCCACCAAAGGGATCGACCGTCCAGGCCTTCTCGGTGCCCGGTGCGATCGGCACCATGTCCTGGTGCGCCATCAACGCGATCGGCTTGGCGGCCGGATCGGTGCCCGTCCAGGTGTAGAGCAGCGCCTTCTGGCCGACCACTTCCTTCTTGAGCGTGGCGTGCACCTTGGGGAACTGCTGCGCGAGGTAGGCGTGCAGCTTGTCGAACTCGGCGTCGTTGCCCTTGGCATCGTCAAGGCTCGACACCGTGCGCATCGGGATCGCGCCAGCCAGCCGTTGCGCGGCAGCCTGCAGGTCGATGGCAAGCCGGGGCGCGGGCGCCACCGTGATCTGGCGCGACGGCGTGCGCAGCGTGTTGACCGCAACCGCAGCCGCCAGTGCCAGAAGCACGAGCAGCAGCGCGAGAAAAACGCGTTTGATCACGGTTGCGGCCTGCCTCGGCTTCAGCTGAAGTTCTTGCCTTCGGCCACCAGCTTCTGGATCAGCGGCGCAGGCTGCCAAAAGCTCGCGTCGTCGTGCGGGTTCTTCGCGAAGCGCTTCATCGACTCGGCCACGTTATACAGGCCGACCTGGCCAGCGTAGTGCATCGGGCCACCGCGGAAGATCGGAAAGCCGTAGCCGGTCAGGTACACCATGTCGATGTCACCCGACTTGCTGGCGATGCCGTCTTCAAGGATGTGCGCGCCTTCGTTGACCAGCGCGTACACCAGGCGCTGGACGATTTCTTCGTCGCTGATTTTGCGCGGCGTGATGCCTTCGTCCTTGCGGTGCTTCTCGATCAGGTCGAGCACGACCTGGCTCGGGATCGCATCGCGCTTGCCGGCCTGGTAGTCGTACCAGCCCGCGCCGGTCTTCTGGCCGAAGCGACCCAGCTCGCAGAGCTTGTCGGCGGTGCGGCTGTACTTCATGTCGGCGCGCTCGGTGGCGCGGCGCTTGCGGATGGCCCAGCCGATGTCGTTGCCGGCCAGGTCGCCCATGCGGAACGGGCCCATGGCAAAGCCGAACTTCTCGACGGCCTTGTCGACCTGCTGCGGCGTGGCGCCTTCGTCCAGCAGGAAACCGGCCTGGCGGCTGTATTGCTCGATCATGCGGTTGCCGATGAAGCCGTCGCACACGCCCGAGACCACCGAGGTCTTCTTGATCTTCTTGCCAATCGCCATCACCGTGGCCAGCACGTCCTTGGCGGTGGCCTTGCCGCGCACCACTTCGAGCAGCTTCATCACGTTGGCCGGGCTGAAGAAGTGCATGCCAACCACATCCTGCGGACGCTTGGTGAAGGCGGCGATCTTGTCGACGTCGAGCGTCGAGGTGTTGGAGGCCAGGATGGCCCCGGGCTTGGCCACGCGGTCCAGTTCCTTGAACACCGCTTCCTTGACGCCGAGCTCTTCGAACACGGCTTCGATGATCAGGTCGCAGTCCTTCAGGTCGTCGTAGCTCAGCGTGGTGGTCAGCAAGGCCATGCGCTGGTCGTACTTGTCCTGCTTGAGCTTGCCCTTCTTGACCTGGGCTTCGTAGTTCTTCTTGATCGTGGCGACGCCGCGGTCGAGCGCGTCCTGCTTCATCTCGAGGATCTTGACCGGGATGCCGGCGTTCAGGAAATTCATCGAGATGCCGCCGCCCATGGTGCCGGCACCGATCACGCCGACCGACTTGACGGCGCGCTGCGGCGTGTCGTCCGCCACGTCGGGGATCTTGCTCGCCGCGCGCTCGGCCATGAACAGATGGCGCAGCGACAGGGATTCGGGCGTGAACATCAGCGCGATGAACAGGCGGCGCTCCTCGGCCATGCCGTCGTCGAACTTCATCTGGGTGGCGGCCTGCACGGCATCGACGCACTTGAGCGGTGCCGGATAGTTCTTCGACATGCCGCCGACCATGTTCTTGGCGAACTGGAAGTAGGCATCGCCCTGCGGATGCTTGCACGGCAGATTGCGCACCAGCGGCAGTTCGCCGCCCTTCGCCGCCACCGACTTGGCAAATTCGACTGCTTCGTCGAACACCGACTCGGGCGAGGCGGCCAGCTTGTCGAACAGCTTCTGGCCCGGGGCCGAGGCCAGCAGTTCGCTCTTGACGGCCTCGCCGCTGACGATCATGTTCAGCGCGGTCTCGACACCCAGCAGGCGCGGCAGACGCTGCGTGCCGCCGGCACCGGGCAACAGGCCCAGCTTGACTTCGGGCAGCGCGACACTGGTGCCGGGCGAGACCACGCGATAGTGGCAGCCCATGGCCAGTTCAAGACCGCCGCCCATGCAGACCGAATGGATCGCCGCCACGATCGGCTTGGGCGAGGCTTCGAGCGCTAGGATCACGCTCAGCAGGTTGGGCTCCTGCAGCGCCTTGGGCGTGCCGAATTCCTTGATGTCGGCGCCGCCCGAGAACGCCTTGCCGGCGCCGGTGAGAACGATCGACTTGACGGCTGCGTCGCTGTTGGCCTTGGCCAGGCCGTCGGTGATGCCGATGCGGGTCGAGTGGCCGAGACCGTTGACCGGGGGATTGGTCATGGTGATCACGGCGACATCGCCGAGCACTTTGTATTCAGCCGTCATGCTGCGTTCCTTAAGTAGGGAAATGAAAAATCGAAGAGCCGGTGAGAGAACACAGAACACCGGCGGCGCCTTGCGCACCCCCGGTTGCCTCCAAAAAGCACGAGTGTTCTTTTTTGCGAAATTCTAGGCGTTTTGCATGACCGCACAAAACGCATCAGTCGCTGCCGGGACAACGACCGAAGCCGTCAGACTTCGAGCCACTCTTTGCGGGTGGTCGCATCGGCCCGAAGACTGTTGGGTGTGCCGTCGAACACGATGCTGCCGTGCCCCATTACCAGCGCACGGTCCGAGATGTGCATGGCGATGGTGAGCTTCTGCTCGATCAGCAGCACCGAGATGCCCTTGGCCTTGAGCGTCTGCAGGTACTGGCCGACCAGTTCGACGATCTTGGGCGCCAGGCCTTCGGTTGGCTCGTCGATGATGATCAGGTCGGGGTCGCCCATCAGGGTGCGGCACAGGGTGAGCATCTGCTGCTCGCCGCCCGAAAGCACGCCGGCCTCGGTGTGCTCGCGCTCCTTGAGCCGCGGGAACATCTCGTACATGTCCTTGAACGTCCAGCGGCTGCCCTTGCCGGCGCCCTTTTGCCCCAGCAGCAGGTTCTGCGACACCGTGAGCTTGGGAAAGATGTCGCGGTTCTCGGGAACGTAGCCGATGCCGAGGTGCGCGATCTCGTAGGCCTTCTTGCGCAGGATGTCCTGGCCCTTCCAGTGGATCTGCCCTTCGGCATGCACCAGGCCCATGATGGCCTTGGCGGTGGTCGAGCGGCCGGAGCCGTTGCGCCCGAGCAGCGCGACGATCTCGCCCGGCCCGACCTCGAACGAAACGCCGTGCAGCACATGGCTCTTGCCGTAGTAGCCGTGAATGTCCTGAAGTTTCAACATATCAGTGCCCCACCTGCGCATCTGCCACCGAGGAGCCCAGATAGGCCTCCTGCACCTTGGCGTTGGCACGCACCGCATCGGGCGTGTCGAAGGCGATCACCTCGCCATAAACCACCACGGCGATCTTGTCGGCCAGCCCGAACACCACCCCCATGTCGTGCTCGACCGTGAGCAGCGTCTTGCCGATCGTCACCTGCTTGATCAGCGCAATGAAATGCGAGGTTTCCGTCTTGCTCATGCCGGCCGTCGGCTCGTCGAGCAGGATCACGCCGGCGCCGCCGGCGATGGTCACGCCGATTTCCAGCGCGCGCTGCTCGGCGTAGGTGAGGTTGACAGCATGCACATCGCGCTTCCTCTCGAGGCCGACCTGGCGCACCAGTTCTTCGGTGCGCTCGTTGGCGTCATCGAGGTTGGAGAGAAAGCGCAGGAAGGTGTAGCGGTACCCCAGGCTCCACAGCACGCCGCAGCGCAGGTTCTCGAACACGCTGAGCTTGGGAAAGATGTTGGTGATCTGGAAGCTGCGCGACAAGCCCAGCCGGTTGATCTCGTAAGGCTGCTTGCCGTCGATGCGCTGGCCGTTCAGCAGCACCTCGCCGCTGCTCGGCATGAGCCGGCCGCTGATCAGGTTGAACAGCGTCGATTTGCCGGCGCCGTTGGGGCCGATCACCGCGATGCGCTCGCCCGCGCTCACGGCGAGGTCGACACCACGGATGATGTCGGTCTTGCCGAAGCTCTTGCGCAGAGCCTTCAATTCCAGTGCGTAGGCCATCAAGCCGTCTCCCGCCGTTTGATCTCGGCTTCTATTTCTTCCTGCGCCTGCCCCCAGACCCGCGCGAAGCGCCGGCGAACCACTTCAACCAGTGCCACGCCGATGGCCAGCAGCGCGGCAACACCGATCCAGCTGGTCGCACGGGTCGTGTCGAGCTCGATGCCCATGAAGTTGACGGTGTCGCCGAGGGCCGCATTGAGCTGCATGTGATAAACCATTTCGACGATGGCGGCGGCGGCGACGACCATGACCGCGCCGGTTAGCAGCAGCCCGCCATAGAGGCCCCAAAGGCGGTTGAACTTGCCGAACCTGGCAACCCGCAGGTTCATCATGATCAGGCTGGCCACGCCGCCCGGCGCGTACATCACCATGAACAGGAACACGAGTCCGAGGTAGAGCAGCCAGGCCTTGGTCAATTCCGACAACAGCACCGACGCCAGCACCAGCAGCACTGCGCCGATGATGGGGCCGAAGAAAAAGGTGGCGCCGCCCAGGAAAGTGAACAGCAGGTAGCCACCGGAGCGCACGCCGCTCAAGCTGTCGGACGCGTTGACGATCTCGAAATTGATGGAAGCCAGCGCGCCCCCGATGCCCGCGAAAAAGCCGGCGATGATGAAGCCCAGGTAACGCACCCGCTGCGTGTCGTAGCCGATGAATTCCACCCGCTCGGGGTTGTCGCGCACCGCGTTTAGCATGCGCCCCAGGGGCGTGCCGGTGAACGCGAACATCAGCGCGGTGCAGATGAAGCAGTAGGCGGCGATCAGGTAGTACACCTGGATCTGCGGGCCGAATGTCCATCCGAAGAACGAGCCATAGGTGCGGTTGGTCGTCACGCCGCCCTCGCCGCCGAAGAACCCCGGAAACATGAGCGACATGGCGGCCACCAGCTCGCCGATGCCCAGCGTGATCATGGCGAAGGTGGTGCCGGACTTCTTGGTCGTGACATAACCCAGCAGGATCGCGAACAGCAAGCCTGCAAGGCCGCCCACCAGCGGTATCGCCACCAGTGGAATCGGCACGCCCCCCTTTGCAGCGGCCAGGTTCATCGCGTGGACGGCAACGAACGCGCCCAGCCCGGTGTAGACGGCGTGCCCGAAGCTCAGCATGCCGCCCTGCCCCAGCAGGATGTTGTAGCTCAGGCAGATGATGGTCAGGTAGCCCATCTGCGACAGCATGGTGAGCGCCAGGCTGCTGCGAAACAGCAGCGGAGAAACGATCAGCATCAGCGCGAACAAGGTCCAGATCAGCACGCGCCCGATGTTCCAGGGCTTGAAACGGTAGTAGTTGGTAGACGTCATCTCAACCTTCCCGCTTGCCGAGGAGACCCTTGGGCCGGAATATCAGGATCAGCACCAACAGCAGGTACGGCAGGATCGGCGCCACCTGTGCGACGCTGAGCTGCAGCAGTTCGTAGCCAAAGGTCTTGTCGGTGACGGTGATGCCGATCGCCTGGAGGCCCGACGCCATCGACTGGTCGATCGCGACCGCGAAGGTCTGCAGCACGCCGATGAGCAACGACGCGAGGAACGCGCCCGCGAGCGAGCCCATGCCGCCCACCACCACGACCACGAACACGATGGATCCCACCGCGCCCGCCATGGCCGGCTCGGTCACATAGGTGTTGCCGCCGATCACGCCGGCCAGCGCGGCGAGCGCAGCGCCGCCGCCAAACACCAGCATGAAGATACGCGGCACGTTGTGGCCCAGTGCCTCCACCGTTTCGGGGTGGGTCAGCGCGGCCTGTATCACCAGCCCGATACGGGTGCGCGTCAGCAACAGCCAGACCGACAGCAGCATCAGCATGGCGAGCAGCATGATGAACGAGCGCGACTTGGGGAACTGCGTGCCATACAGCGAGAACAGCGGGCCTTGCAATTGCTCTGGCAGGCCGTACGGAACCGTTGCACGGCCCCAGATCAACTGCACGAGTTCCAGAATCAGGTAGGACAAACCGAAGGTGACGAGCAGTTCAGGCACATGTCCGAACTTGTGAACGCGTCGCAAGCTGTAGCGTTCGAACAGCGCGCCGAGCACAAAAACCACCAGGGGCGCGATCACCAATGCCGGCCAGAAGCCCAGCACGCCGGAGATCGTGTACGCGAAATAGGCGCCGAGCATGTAGAAGCTGGTGTGCGCGAAATTGAGCACGCCCATCATGCTGAAGATCAGGGTCAGGCCCGAACTCAGCATGAACAACAACAGCCCGTAGCTGAGTCCGTTCAGCAGGGAGATGACAAAGAATTCCACGGTGTTTGTTCGTTGTTGGCGCTCGCAAAAGCCGGTGTACAAAAAAGCCGGTGAGCGACTCCCGTCACTCGCCGGCCTGCTGTGTTGTGGTGCGCCTCAGAACGGGCGCTTCATGTCGCAGCTGGTGGGCGTGCTCGCGATGTAGGGTTCGAGGTACTTCACCGGTGCAAAGGTGTAGCCGGTGTTTTCGACGTTGTATTTGTTCTTGGCGTCAACCTTCTGCCACTTCGAGATCCAGAGCCCTTGCTGCATCTGGTGATCGGTCTTGCGGATTTCGCTGTCGCCGTTGAATCCCTTGAACTTCAGGCCTTCCATCGCTGCCGCAACCTTCATCGGATCGGTGGACTTGGCCTTGGCCATCGCCTCGCCCAGAACCACGACACCGTTGTAGATCGAGAAAGTGTAGAAATCGTCGTTGAACTTCTTCTTGAACTCCGCCATCAGCCGGCCCAACTCGCCGGTGTAGTTGGAGTGGTTGTAGGCGATTTGATAGACCTCAAGATCGCCACCTGCGGCCAGCGCCGTCGGGGTGCCGGAAACGCCGGCGTAGTACGCGTAGATCGGAATCTTCAGGCCCGAATCGTTCA
Organism: Variovorax nitratireducens; assembly: GCF_051216545.1. Taxonomy (NCBI): domain Bacteria; kingdom Pseudomonadati; phylum Pseudomonadota; class Betaproteobacteria; order Burkholderiales; family Comamonadaceae; genus Variovorax; species Variovorax nitratireducens. The sequence continues at coordinate 481,497 of NZ_JBPJZO010000004.1, read as the reverse complement.
GCGCCTTGATCAGCAGGGTCATGTCCTGACCCCAGTTGCCGGTGACGATGGTGTCGGCGCCCGACTGCTTGATCTTGGCCACGTAGGGTGCGAAGTCCTTGACCTGGCCCAGCGGATGCAGGTCGTCGCCCACGATCTTGGCATCCGGCCGGTTGCGGGTGAGGCCTTCCTTGAAGAATTTGGAGACCTGCTGCCCGTGCGAATAGTTCTGGTTGATCAGGTAGATCTTCGAGATCTTGGGCTGATCCTTCATGAACGCCGTCAACGCAGCCATCTTCATCGAGGTGTCGGCATCGAGGCGGAAGTGCGCGAAGCTGCATTTCTCGTTCGTGAGCACCGGATCGACCGCGGCGTAGTTCAAGTAGACGATTTCCTTGCCGGGGTTGCGCTCGTTGTGTTTGGCGACGGCATCGGCCAACGGAACGGCCACGTTGGATCCGTTGCCCTGCGTGACGTAGCGAAAGCCCTGGTCGCTGGCGGCTTTCAGCAGATTCAGCGCTTCCTGCGGCGAGCTCTTGCTGTCCATTCCGACGATCTCGAACTTGACGCCTGCGGGATTCTTCGCGCCGCTCAGTTCCTGGGCCATCAGTTGCCAGCTCTTGAGCTGGTTCTGCCCCACATTGGCGAACGGGCCCGAAAGCCCCTCGATCATGGCGATCTTGACGGTTTCGCCCTTCTGGGCGAAAGCACCTGCGGCGGCGGCCATCATGACGCCGGCAGCTACAAATTTGAGTGTGAATTTCATGGGGATCGGTCTCCTGATCATCGGTATTCGAACGCGAAGTGAGAGTACAAGTCTTTAGTAGACCCCCCCTCAGGGAATGCCCGTAAGAAAGGCGGCGCCGAAGTCGTTTCTATCACCCATGCGACAGACGATGCTACCGGCCGGTAGGGCGTTTCAGAGCCCGGGCAGCTTGTAGCCCTTGAGCTGCTCGCGCAGCTTGGTCTTCAGGATCTTGCCGGTGGCGCCGAGCGGAATGGCTTCGACGAAGACCACGTCGTCCGGGATCTGCCACTTGGCGGTCTTGCCTTCGTAGAACTGCAGCAGTTCTTCGCGCGTGACTTCGCCGCCCGGCTTTTTCGCCACCACCACGATCGGGCGCTCGTCCCACTTGGGATGGAACACGCCGACGCAAGCCGCCAGGGCGATGGCCGGATGCGCGACCGCGATGTTCTCGATCTCGATCGAGCTGATCCACTCGCCGCCCGACTTGATCACGTCCTTGCTGCGGTCGGTGATCTGCAGGAAGCCGTCGGGGTCGATGGTGGCGACGTCGCCGGTGGGAAACCAGCCGCGACCTTGTGCATCGGGAATCAGCGGGTCGCCGCCCTCGCCCTTGAAATATTCCTTGACGATCCACGGGCCCTTGACCAGCAGGTCGCCGTAGGCCTTGCCGTCCCATGGCAGTTCCGCGCCATTGCCGTCGACGATTTTCATGTCGACGCCGAAGATCGCCCGGCCCTGCTTGAGGCGGATGGCAGCCTGCTCGGCGGCGGGCAGCTTCAAGTGCTTGTTCTTGAGCGTGCAAAGCGTGCCGAGCGGGCTCATCTCGGTCATGCCCCAGGCATGCAGCACCTCGACGTTGTACTGCTCCTGGAACGCGTGGATCATGGCCGGCGGACAGGCCGAGCCGCCGATCACCGTGCGGTTGAGCCTGGAGAACTTGAGGCCGTTGGCCTGCATGTGGCCCAGCATCATCTGCCAGACCGTCGGCACGCCGGCCGCAAAGGTGACGCCCTCGGCTTCGATGAGCTCGAAAACCGACTTGCCGTCCATCGCCGGCCCGGGAAATACCAGCTTGCAGCCGGTGAGCGCGGCCGAGTACGGGATGCCCCAGGCGTTGACGTGGAACATCGGCACCACCGGCAGCACCGAGTCGCGTGCCGACAGGCGCATCACGTCCGGCAGCGCGGCGGCGTAGGCATGCAGGATGGTCGAGCGGTGGCTGTAGAGCGCGGCCTTCGGGTTGCCGGTGGTGCCGCTGGTGTAGCACATGCTCGAGGCGGAGTTCTCGTCGAAAGCCGGCCAGTCGTAGCGGCTCGGATGCGGCGCAATCCAGGCTTCGTAGCTGACCAGATTGGGCACACCGCTGTCGGCCGGCAGCTTGTCGGCGTCGCACAGCGCGATCCACTTCTTCACGCCCGGGCAGCGCGCATGCACCGCCTGCACCAGCGGCAGGAAAGTCAGGTCGAACGCGAGGACCTGGTCTTCGGCATGGTTCGCGATCCACGCGATCTGGTCCGGATGCAGGCGCGGGTTGATGGTGTGCAGCACGCGGCCGGAGCCGCTCACGCCGTAATACAGCTCCAGATGCCGGTAGCCGTTCCAGGCCAGCGTGGCGACGCGGTCGCTGAACAGCAGGTCGCTGCCGTCGAGCGCATTGGCCACCTGGCGCGAGCGGGCTGCCACGTCGGTCCAGGTGTAGCGATGGATGTCGCCCTCGACGCGGCGCGAAACGATTTCGGCGTCGCCATGGTGGCGGTCGGCGAACTCGAGCAGCGACGAGATCAACAGCGGTTGGTCTTGCATCAAACCCAGCATCTGGAAGTTCCTTGTCTCAGTAATCAAAATTGTTGAGCGGGAGTATTGCGCAGCGCAGCATGCCGCCGATGCGGGAATGCCCGTACCGCCGGCGGGTGCGACGAACTGCCGGACAATCGCAGCCATGGATTCCCCTTCCGAAACGGCCGACCTCGCTGTCGCCTCCGAGACCGGGCTGCGATGGCGCAACGGGTTTGCGACCCTGGCACCGGCCTTTTTCACCCGACTTCAGCCCACCCCGCTGCCCGAACCGTACTGGGTCGGCCGCAGCGATGCGGCGGCCCGGCAGATTGGACTCGATGCCGACTGGTCCAGCTCGAGCGAAGCGCTGGAAGTCTTCACGGGCAATGCGCTGCTGCCCGGAATGGATCCGTTGGCGACCGTCTACAGCGGGCACCAGTTCGGTGTCTGGGCCGGCCAGCTCGGCGATGGGCGCGCGATCCTGCTCGGTGAAACGGAAAACGGCTTCGAAGTGCAGCTCAAGGGGGCCGGCCGGACGCCCTACTCGCGCATGGGCGATGGCCGTGCGGTGCTGCGCTCGAGCGTCCGCGAATTCCTTTGCAGCGAGGCGATGCACGCGCTCGGCATCCCGACCACGCGCGCGCTGTGCATGACGGGTTCCGACGCACGCGTGCGCCGCGAAGAACTCGAAACCGCCGCGGTGGTGACGCGCACCGCGACCAGCTTCATCCGCTTCGGCCATTTCGAGCACTTCTCGGCCAATGAGCGCTACGACGAACTGCGTGCGCTGGCTGACTTCGTGATCGACCGCCACTACCCGGCGTGCCGGGCCACCGAAGGCTTCGGCGGCAACGCCTACGCGGCGCTGCTCGAAGCCGTGAGCGAACGCACCGCGGCGCTGATGGCGCAGTGGCAGGCGGTCGGCTTTTGCCACGGCGTGATGAACACCGACAACATGAGCATCCTGGGGCTCACGATCGACTACGGCCCGTTCCAGTTTCTCGACGGCTTCAACCCGCGCCACATCTGCAACCACAGCGACACCGGCGGCCGCTATGCCTACAACCAGCAACCCAACGTGGCCTACTGGAACCTCTATTGCCTCGGCCAGGCTTTGCTCCCGCTGATCGGCGAGCAAGAGGTGGCGATCGCCGCGCTGGAGTCGTACAAGACCGTGTTCCCGCGCGAGTTCGAGCGGCGCATGGGCGCCAAACTGGGACTGGCCGATGCGCGCGATGGCGACCGCGGACTCATCGAAGGTGCGCTGTCGCTGCTGGCAAAGGAGCAGACCGACTGGACGATCTTCTGGCGCCGCCTGTCGCAACACATGGCCGGCGAGGATGCGCAAACCGTGCGCGACCTGTTCGCCGACACGGCTGCTTTCGACGCCTGGCTGCTATTATTTTCAGAGCGCCTTGCGACCGTCCCGCGGGCGTCGGCGGCCGATTTGATGCTGGCAACCAACCCGAAATTCGTGCTGCGGAACCACTTGGGCCAGCGGGCAATCGAATCGGCGCACCGCAAGGACTTCGCGGGCGTCGCAACCTTGCTGAAACTCCTCGAAACCCCATTTGAGGAACACGCCGGGCAAGATGCCTACGCCGGCTTCCCGCCCGACTGGGCCTCCTCGATCGAAATCAGCTGTTCATCATGACCTCCTCCGTCCAGAAAACCGACGCCGAATGGAAAGCCCTGCTCGCCGAAAAAGGCGCTGAGCGCGGCGCCTTCGAAGTCACCCGCCATGCCGCCACCGAGCGCCCTTTCACCGGCAAATACGAAGCCAACTGGGCCGACGGCATCTACCATTGCATCTGCTGCGGCGCCAAGCTGTTCGAATCGGGCACCAAGTTCGACGCCGGCTGCGGATGGCCGAGCTTTTCGGAAGAAGCGGTGCCGGGCGCGATCAGGAACATCGTCGACCGTTCGCACGGCATGACGCGCACCGAAAACGTCTGCGCCAACTGCGGCGCGCACCTGGGCCACGTGTTCCCCGACGGCCCGACCGAAACGGGCCTGCGCTACTGCATGAACTCGGCCTCGCTCGATTTCACTCCCGGCACCAAGACAAACGAATGAAACTGCTGCTCGACTTCTTCCCGATCCTGCTGTTTTTCGGCGCCTTCAAGCTGTACGACATCTATGTCGCGACGGGCGTGCTGATGGCCGGCACCGTGCTGCAGATGGCGATCATCTGGTTCACCACGCGCCGGCTGGAGCCGATGCAGAAGGCCACGCTGGTGCTGATCCTGCTGTTCGGCTCGCTCACGCTCGCGCTGCACGACGACCGCTTCATCAAATGGAAGCCGACCGCGCTGTACGGCGCGATGGCGCTCGCGCTGGCCGTCGCCTACTGGGGCTTTCGCAGGAATTTCCTCCAGGTGATGCTCGGCAAGCAGTTGCAGCTGCCCGACCGCATCTGGACGCACCTGAACGTCGCCTGGATCGGCTACTGCGTGTTCATGGCCACGATCAACGGCTATGTGGCGATGTACTTCAGCACCGACGCCTGGGTCAATTTCAAGCTCTGGGGCTATGCCTTCCCGATCGCCTTCCTGATCGCGCAGGGCCTCTACATTTCGCCCCATCTGAAGTCCGACGACACGCCCGCCGCATGAGCATGAGCACGACCACCACGCTGCTGCCGCGAGCGGCCGACCTCGAAGCCGCGCTGCGCCAAGCGCTGCAACCGACGGTGCTCGAAGTCATCGACGAGAGCGCCTCGCACGCCGGCCATGCCGGCGCCGGTGACGAGGGCTACGGCACGCACTTCCGGGTGCGCATCGCCAGCCCCTTGTTCGCCGGCAAACCGCGTGTTGCGCAGCATCGCCTTGTGTATGATGCGCTGCACATTTTTATCGCACAGGGCCTTCACGCCATTGCCATCGAGACGCTCTGAGCGTCACGTCTTTCGGCCGTCGCGCCCCCTCTTTACCCCCCGTTCATCATGAAAAAACAACTCCTGCAGGCCGTTGCGGCCGCGGCGCTCATCGGCGCCATTCCCGTGGCCGCCTTCGCGCAGAACGCCGCCATCGTCAACGGCAAGGCCGTGCCCAAGGCCCGCATGGACATGCTGGCCCAGCAGCTCGCCGCTGCCGGCCGCCCGGTGACCCCTGAAATGCAGACGCAGCTGCGCGAGGAAGTCGTCACGCGCGAAGTGTTCATGCAGGAAGCGCAAAAACAGGGCATCGACAAGAGCGACGAGTTCAGGGCGCAGCTCGAACTCGCACGCCAGGCAATCCTGATCCGCACGCTGTTCGACAACTACCGCAAGGCCAGCCCGGTGACCGATGCCGACGTGCAGGCCGAGTACGACAAGTTCGTCGCGGCCAACGGCGGCAAGGAATACAAGGCGCGCCACATCCTGGTCGAGAAAGAAGACCAGGCGCTGAAGATCCTGGCCGACCTGAAGAAGGGTGCCAAGTTCGAAGACCTCGCCAAGAAGCAGAGCAAGGATCCGGGATCGGGCGCCAACGGCGGCGACCTCGATTGGGCCAACCCGGCGAGCTTCGTGCCCGAGTTCTCGGAGGCCATGATCAAGCTCAAGAAGGGCGAAACCACGCCGGCACCGGTCAAGTCGCAGTTCGGCTACCACATCATCCGCGTCGATGACATCCGTCAGGCCACGTTGCCGAAGCTCGAGGAAGTCAAGCCGCAGGTCACCCAGCAACTGCAGCAGCAGAAGCTGCAAAAGTACCAGGAAGGCCTGCGCGCCAGCGCGAAGGTCGAGTAAGCGGCAACGCCCCTAGCGGGCGTCCTTTCGTCCCAGCAGCACGTTGTTGCCGGTGGTGTTGAACGAAATGGTCGGCGCGCTGAAATCGCTCAGCGGTGCGCCCAGGCCGATTTCTCCGCTGCCGTGCAGCACGCACTCGTCGCGCCGCAGCGCGATTTCGCCACTGGCCCCGGCGGTGCCGTGGAAGCGTACCCAGGTGCCGTAGGTGCTGACATCCACCAGCACACAACTGCCTTGCCGCGCCTCGATGCGAGCATGCAGGCGCGACACCCGCGGGTCATTGACCACGAACTGGGCTTCGTCGACGCGCCCCAGGTGAATCGGAAGTTCGTCCGCGCGAAACAGCGAGCGCACGTCGAGCCACGACAGCTCGATCTGGCCGAACGACGAGTCGGTCGGCCGCGGCTGGTGTGCCAGCGACGCCGGCATGGTGAGGAACTCCGTCACTTCGTCCTGCCAGTCGATGCGGTGCACGATCGGCGTTTCGCTCTTGCCACGAATATTGATCGGTCCTAGATTGCGATGCCGCACGCCGGTTTCACCGAGCTGGTCGATCACCGATTCGGTCGCCCAGATCTGCCCCGGGCCTGCCAGATCGCTCAGTCGGGATGCCAGATTGACCGCGTCGCCATAGGAGTCGCCATCGACCTCGAGCACCTCGCCGCTGGCCACCCCGATCTGAAGATCCATGCGCAGTGGCGCTGGCCACACCATCAGGCGCTTCTGGTGGTTGCGCTGCAGCTCAAGCACCGCGCCGACAGCGGATGCTCCGTCTGGAAATATCGCAAACACGCCATCGCCGAGCGTCTTGACGACGCGCCCGTGGTGCGATTCGCAAACACCTCCGATCCACTGAACAAGCCGGGTGACCGTTTCCGTCGCGCGCGCATTGCCCATGGCCTCGAACACGCGAGTGCTCCCGGTCAAATCAGCAAATACGACGGTGGGGGGAGCGGCCATTTTTATCAACTTGGTATCGATCGCACTGAAATTATGGCAAAGCAGCCCTCATCGCTGTCGATGCGCTCCTACTGACAACCGCGGTCAACCGGTTCAAAAAGACTCTGTGCATTTGATACACAGGGTACGCCGGCTTCGCCATATTGGTTTCACCCGTTTCGCATTCTCACGAACAAGGTAGAACTTAGGTATCCATTCCTCAGAAGACGCATAAGGACTTTCGTGAAGTATGTTGTTTTTAAACATTAAAAAGTGTGCCCCCGCTTGTGCCGAGGGTGCGTTACCCGTAACGTCACCCCATCAACTGCTCCGGCGATTCGCCTTTGCGCCATGATTTCACTCAGTGGTTTCTTTCGACTTCTGTCTATTCCGGGCTTCGGATCGCGGGGTTCGGAGCCACGCCACACAAGTCGCATCCGCAATGCCATGCTCTCCCTGCTCCAGGTGCATGGCGGCCATGGCATTCAGCGCGTCGCCCAGCGGGTGCGCTTCGCCGATGACCTCGAAGCGCTGTGGTACTTGCGCCAGGATGTGATGTCCGCGCTGGTCGAGCTCGATGGCGAGGCAGCGGCGCGTCGGCAGCTGCGCCCCATCAACGTCATGTTCAAAGGGCGCTTGCCCGAAACCATGGGGCCGCGCGCCCACCATCGCTTCAGCGTCTGACGCCAGACACCTCCGGTATCGCTCAATGGTGATGAGCGTGCCGATGTCCCCACACCATGAACACATCGCGGCCCTCGGCCGCGATTTCCACTTTGGCGCCGACAGGTAGCAGCACCTTGGTCGGCACATGGCCAAATGGCAGGCCGGTCAGCACCGGCGCCTTGATCTGGCCGCGCAACCGCTCCACCACCCCCTGCAGACTGAAACCGCGGTCGTTCGGCACCTTGCGGTAGCCGGTGAACTGGCCCATCAGGATCGCTTTCTGACGCGCGAGCACGCCCGCATGGCGCAGTTGCTCAAGCATGCGTTCGATCCGGTAGGGATGCTCGCCCACGTCCTCGAGAAACAGCACGCCATTGTCGATCACCGGAAAGTAGGGTGTGCCGAGCAGACTGGTCAGCACGCAGAGATTGCCGCCCCACAGCTGCGCGCCATGGATGCTGCGCATGCCGCTCGCGGCCTCGGCATCGCGTGCGGGCAGCCGCCAGCCGGTGCCCTCGCCCTGCCCGGCCAGCAGGTCGTCGAAGCAGGCTTCCATGATGTCGTCGGAACCGGCCTCGGCGCCAAAGTCTTCGCCCACGGCCGGCCCGGCCCAGCTGACGGCACCGGTCTTGGCCAGCAATGCCTGCTGGAACGCGGTGAAGTCGCTCAGGCCGACGAACTCGGTGCCATGTGCGATCGCCTTGGCCACGGCCTTGTACGGCAGTGCGTCGAGGATGCGCGTCAGGCCATAGCCGCCGCGCGAGATCAGGGCGACGTCGGCACCGCTGGCGGCGGCACGGGCAATGGCGGCAAGCCGCGTGGCGTCGTCGCCGGCAAAGCGTTGGTGGACGGCGAGTGCGGCTTCGTCGATCTCCACGTCATGGCCCAAGGCCTTGAGCCGGGCCACGCCGCGCTTGAATGCAGCCTTGTCGCGCACTGCGCTCGACGGCGAAAAAATGTAGATGTGTTTGGTCACGGCGCGAAGTATCCCATTGCGGCCTCGGCCAGCTCGGACGCCTGCGCCGGCGCGAGGTCAAACACCTGGCCTCGGGGCGCCTTCCATGCGCGCAGACCAGCCTGGTAGCCGGCATCGACGAATGGCAGGCGCCAGGCCGCGTCACTGGCCGCATCCGACTGGCTCCGGGCACAGAGGCGGCCGACGATCCGCTGCGGCAGGGAAGCGGCGAGCAACGCAGCCAGCACATCGTCTCCGGTGCCATGCACCAGCAGAACCCGCGGCAATGCCAGTCGTTCAATCCACTCGCGCAACACCCCGGCATGCCATTCGGGCCGGTGCGCAGTTTCGCGCTTGGGCTTGTCGCTGCGCCCGAAGCCGATGAGGTCGGGAACCAGCACGCGCGGCCCGTCGAGCGCCACGAGCCGGTCGATCAGATGCCTGTACAGGTAACCCCACTGGCCGGGCCCGTGCAGCGCGACGATGGCCAGCGGCGCATCCGCCGGGCCCTCGTCGACGAAGTGCAGGCGCCAGCCATTCAGGCTCGGCAGCTCGCTCAGGTAGTGCGGCGTCCAGGGCCAGTCGGGCAACGCGGCAAAACGGGCGTCGGGCGTGCGCAGGGCATCGTCGCGCAATGGCTGCGCCTGCTCGCGTGCCTGGTCGCGGCGCGCACGAAAGAACTGCTGCAGCAGCGCCCCGCATTCGTGCGCCAGCACCCCGCCCTGCACCACCGTTCGATGGTTCAGTTGCGGCTGGGCAAACAGGTCGAGCACCGAACCGGCAGCGCCGGTCTTCGGGTCGGCCGCGCCGAACACCACGCGCGCCAGCCGCGCGTGCAGCATCGCGCCGGCGCACATGGCGCACGGTTCGAGCGTCACATACAGCGTGCAGCCATCGAGCCTGTAGTTACCCAGCGCGGAGGCCGCGGCGCGCAGCGCATTGATTTCGGCATGGGCACTCGGATCGTGCTGCGCCACCGGCGTGTTGCGGCCGATGGCGATCTGGACGCCGTCTTTCACGAGCACGGCGCCGACCGGCACCTCGCCCGCGTCGGCAGCCACGCGCGCCTCGCCGAGTGCGCGTTGCATCCAGTCGGCATCTGTCATGGAAGGGCCGGCTACTTGGCGTCGTCCGGCAGGGGGCGGGCCTGCATCGCGGCATCGACCTGCTCCCGCACCTGCTGCTGGATCTGCTGGCTTTGCGCACGCACGGCGGGCGCCGGTGCGCCGGACTGCGGCGCCGCCGCAGGCGCCACGCTGTTCATCTGCTTCTTCACGAGCACGCCGACGATCAACAGTGCCAGCACCAACCCGATCAACCCCAGGCTACGCATGCTCGGTTCCTTTGTCGATGGCCATGCCGAGCCGCTGCATCCAGACGGCCAGCGCCCGCTCGTCGGGCGTGCCCTGGCTGTAGGTGGCGTGCATTGCCGCATGAGATTCTTTGCGGTGCTGGTTGAGCTTGACCTTGCACTGGAGCGCCGTGACGCGCAGCTCGAAGCCGACGATGCCGGCCAGCATCTTTTGCTGAAAGTCGTCGCCCAGATCGCGCCACTGCTGCGCATACGCCGGTTCGTGCTGGCCGATCAGGCGCTTGAGCAGCGCGTCTTTTTCGGCCGGTGCCTCGACCAGCCGCGCCTCGACCGTGCAATGCACCGCCAGGTAGTTCCAGGTGGGAACGCGGGCCAGATCCGGATACACCGACGGCGACAGGTAGGCGTGCGGGCCGAGGAACGTGACAACGGCCCGGGGCCGTGCCTGCAGGTAGCGCCAGTGCGGATTGGGTTTGGCGCAGTGGCCCCAGAGCACCAGCTCGCCCGACTCGCCCTCAGCGCGTTCTTCGAGCACGAGCGGCAGGTGCGTCACGCAGGGCACGCCCTCGTCGTCGTTCGAAATGAGACTGGCGAAAGCGTGGTCGCGCATCAGCTCGACGGCTGTGGCGCGATCCTTCACATTGAATTGGGGCGGCAGGTACATGGCCCCGCCATTGTCGCCTCGCGCCCGTCCGATGGGCGCTGCCGCCCTATTTGGCTTGATCCAGAGTCGGTGTCACGCAAGCCCCACATGCAAGACGCCCTCTTCGACGACCCGGACATGCCGCCCGTGCCCGCTGCGGCCGCGGGCACCGTGCGCAAGCGCGCCGGGGAGCCAAAAGTGTTGCCGGCACCCATCGATCCCGCACAGCAGACATTGGCCGCCGCACTGCCGCCGCAGTTGCGACTCGGCACCTCGTCCTGGTATTTCCCGGGATGGGTCGGTCTGGTCTGGGACGGCGAGTACGGACAGCCGGTCTTGTCGAAGCACGGGCTGGCCGCCTATGCAAAGCATCCACTGCTGCGCAGCGTGAGCCTGGATCGCACGTTCTACCGGCCGCTCTCGGCCAGCCAGTTCGCCGCCTATGCGGCGCAGGTACCGGACGACTTCCGCTTTGTCGTGAAGGCGCCGAGCCTCGTGGCCGATGCGATGGTGCGGGCGGAAGATGGGCGGGGCGAGCAGCCGAACCCGGTCTTTCTCGACCCCGCGCTCGCGGCGCAACAGTTCGTGCAGCCCGCACTGGACGGCCTTGGCGACAAGATCGGCGCGCTGGTGTTCCAGTTGAGCCCGTTGCCGGGATCGATGCTGGCGCAGATGCCGGAGATCCTGCAACGCCTGCGCGCGATGCTGGCCGCCCTGCCCGCGCTGCGCCCTGCCGCGCCCTACGGCGTGATCGCGGTCGAAGTGCGCAACCCGGAGTTCCTGACGCCAGCCTTCGTGGAAGTGCTGCGCGAGGCCGGCGCCACCTACTGCCTGGGCCTGCATCCCAAACTGCCGCCGATCGCCGCACAACTGCCGCTGTTGCGCGCGCTGTGGCCGGGGCCGCTGGTCTGCCGCTGGAACCTGAACCGCCTGCACGGCGGCCATGGCTACGAGCAGGCCAAGGCGCTCTACGAACCTTTCGACAAGCTGGTCGACCCGGATCCCGAGACGCGCGAAGCGCTGGCCCGCGTGATCGCGGGCACCACGGGCGCGGGCCACAACGCCTACGTCACGGTCAACAACAAGGCGGAAGGGTCGGCGCCGCTGTCGGTGCTGGCGCTGGCGCGCGCGGTCGCACGCCTGGGCGGGTGACCACGCTCAGCGGCGCAGGGGCCAGCGCGCCAGGGTCTCGTGCCCGTGCCTGCGCTGGTTGATCGCGCTGTGAACCAGCACGAATTCGCGCGCGATCCACGCGATCGGCTCCACGTCGTGTTCGGGAACCGCCTGTTCGTCATACAGCAGCGTCAGATGCGGCACGAAGTTGCCGCTCGCGCGCCCACCGATGGTGGCGAGCAATGCCTGATGAAACGCCACCAGCCCCGCCACCCCGCTGCCATGCCCACCCAGAACCACCGGCCGTCGCTCGACCTTGCCGAAGGTCATGGCGCGATCCAGCACCACCTCGAAGGGCGGGAAGCGGAGCGCCGACAGGGCCGGGCCAGCCGCCGCCACGATGTCATGCGGCAAGCCCGCGTAGTCGCCCAGATGATGCAGCGTGACGTGAAGCCGCTCCGTTGCGAGCGGCTTGCCGCCCATGCGATGCGCCTCTGCGAGCTGGTGCGCGAGCATCCTGGCGCGCGCAGCGGCATCGGTGTCCGGAAGGATCGCGAAGAACAGCCGGTCGGTCGGCAGCGGCGCGGCGACGATACCGTCCAACGAAAGCTGTGCTGGGTTACTCATGCCGCATCCAACGCGGGTCTTGCCGCGGTCACTCCCACTCGATCGTCGCCGGCGGCTTGGAACTCACGTCGTAGGTCACGCGGTTGATCCCGCGCACCTCGTTGATGATGCGGCCCGACACCTTCTTGAGCAGCGCGTAGGGCAGCTCGGCCCAGTCGGCGGTCATGAAGTCGCTGGTCTGCACAGCGCGCAGCGCCACCACGTAGTCGTAGGTGCGTCCGTCGCCCATCACGCCCACGCTCTTGACCGGCAGGAACACGGTGAAAGCCTGGCTGGTGAGGTCGTACCAGCTCTTGCCGGTGGCGGGGTCGATGAAGTTGCGCAGTTCCTGGATGAAGATGTCGTCGGCGCGGCGCAGCAGGTCTGCGTATTCCTTCTTCACTTCGCCGAGGATGCGCACGCCCAGGCCGGGGCCTGGGAACGGGTGGCGGTACACCATCTCGGGCGGTAGGCCGAGCGCCACGCCCAACTCGCGCACCTCGTCCTTGAACAGGTCGCGCAGCGGCTCCAGCAGCTTCAGGCCCAATTGCTCGGGCAGGCCGCCGACGTTGTGGTGGCTCTTGATGGTGACGGCCTTCTTGCTCTTGGCGCCGCCGGACTCGATCACGTCGGGGTAGATCGTGCCCTGGGCCAGCCACTTGGCACCCTTGGCGCCCGCGCTGGTGAGCTTGGCGGCCTCCTGCTTGAACACGGTGACGAACTCGCCGCCGATGATCTTGCGCTTGGCTTCGGGCTCGCTCACGCCCGCGAGCTTGCCGAGGAAAAGGTCGCTCGCGTCGACGCGGATCACCTTGGCGTGCAGCTTGCCGACGAACATGTCCATCACGAGGTCGCCCTCGTTCAGCCGCAGCAGGCCGTGGTCGACGAACACACAGGTCAGTTGATCGCCGATCGCGCGGTGGATCAGCGCAGCCGCCACCGAAGAATCGACGCCGCCGGAGAGGCCCAGGATGACCTCTTCGTCGCCGACCTGCTCGCGGATCTTCGCGACCGCTTCGGCGATGTGGTCGCGCATGACCCAGTCGGGCTTGGCGTTGCAGATGTCCAGCACGAAGCGGTTCAGGATCGCCTGTCCCTGCAAGGTGTGCGTGACTTCGGGATGGAACTGCACGGCATAGAAGCCACGTTCTTCGTCTGCCATGCCGGCAATCGGGCAACTCTCGGTGCTGGCCATGAGCTTGAAGCCTGGCGGCATTTCGGTCACGTTGTCGCCGTGGCTCATCCAGACGTGCAGCATGCCGTGGCCTTCGGGCGTGGCGTAGTCCTGGATCCCGTCGAACAGCTTCGTGTGGCCGCGGGCACGAATCTCGGCGTAGCCGAATTCGCGCTTGTGACCGCCTTCCACCGTACCGCCGAGCGCGTGAGCAATCGCGTACATGCCAAAGCAGATGCCCAGCACCGGCACGCCAAGCTCGAACACGGCCTGCGGCGCGCGCAGGCTTTCGTCTTCCCACAGGCTCGCGTGGCTGCCAGACAGGATCACGCCCTTGAGCGTGCCGTCCTTCGCGTACTCGCGCACCCATTCGTCGCTGACGTCGCACGGATGCACCTCGCTGAGCACATGGGCTTCCCGCACCCGGCGGGCGATGAGCTGAGTGACTTGCGAGCCGAAATCGAGAATCAGGATCTTGTCGTGTTGCATGGAATAACCCGAAAAAGCATTTCGCCGCGAACCACTGCCGGTACCGCAGCCCATTCCAGAAACACCGCGGAACCGGCTTTGCCGGGCCGCTGGTGTTGCCCCCTGCAAGGGGGTTGGCGCGCGCGACACGAAGTGCGCGCAGCCTGGGGGTGAGCCCTATTCCGCCCGGTAGTTGGGCGCTTCCTTCGTGATCTGCACGTCGTGCACGTGGCTCTCGCGGATGCCGGCGGTGGTGATCTCGACGAACTCGGCCTTGTTCTTCATGTCCTCGATCGTGGCGCAACCGCAGTAGCCCATGCTGGCGCGCACGCCGCCGGCCATCTGGTAGACGATCGACACGATCGAGCCCTTGTAGGGCACGCGGCCTTCGATGCCCTCGGGCACCAGCTTGTCGGTGTTGGGGTTGCCGGTGCTCGACTCCTGGAAGTAGCGGTCGGCGCTGCCCTGCTGCATGGCGCCGATGCTGCCCATGCCACGGTAGCTCTTGTAGCTGCGGCCCTGGTACAGCACGATCTCGCCGGGCGCCTCTTCGGTGCCAGCGAACATGCTGCCCATCATCACGGTGCTGGCCCCTGCGGCGATGGCCTTGGCGATGTCGCCCGAGTAGCGCACGCCGCCGTCGGAGATCAACGGCACGCCGGTGCCTTGCAAGGCGGTGGCAACGCTGTCGACCGCCATGATCTGCGGCACGCCGACACCGGCCACGATGCGCGTGGTGCAGATCGAGCCGGGGCCGATGCCGACCTTGACCGCATCGGCGCCGACGTCTGCCAGCGCACGCGCCGCGTCGCCGGTCGCGATGTTGCCGCCGATCACGTCGACCTGCGGATAGTTCTTCTTGACCCAGCGCACGCGTTCGATCACGCCGGCACTGTGGCCGTGCGCGGTGTCCACCACGATCGCGTCGACGCCGGCCTTGACCAGGGCCTCGACGCGCTCCTCGGTGCCCTCGCCCACGCCGACCGCAGCACCCACGCGCAGGCGGCCGTTGGCATCGCGTGCGGCATTGGGGAAGCTGGTCTGCTTGGTGATGTCCTTGACGGTGATCAGGCCCTTGAGCTCCCAGTCGCCGTTGATGACCAGCAGGCGCTCGAGCTTGTACTTGTTGAGCAGTGCCTTGGCGTCGGCCAGCGTCGTGCCGTCGGGCACGGTGATGAGCTTGTCGCGCTGCGTCATGATCTCGCTGACCGGCACGTCGTAGCGCGTTTCGAAGCGCAGGTCGCGTCCGGTCACGATGCCGACCACCTTGCCGCCGTCGATGACCGGAAAGCCTGAAATACCGAGCTGGTCCGACAGCGCCATCACCTGCCGCACCGAGTGCGTCGGCGTGATCACCACCGGGTCGCGCAGCACGCCCGATTCGTAGCGCTTCACACGGGCCACCTCGGCGGCCTGTTGCTGCGCCGTGAGGTTCTTGTGCACGATGCCGATGCCACCCTCTTGCGCGATCGCGATCGCGAGACGCGCTTCGGTCACGGTGTCCATCGCCGCCGAAACCAGTGGCAGGTTCAGCGAGATGTTGCGGGAGAGTCGGGTGGCGAGGGAGGTGTCCTTGGGCAGGACCTGGGAGAACGCTGGCACCAACAACACGTCGTCGAAGGTGAGCGCTTTGCCGAGAAGGCGCATGGGTGAAGCTCCAAAAGACGGATTGTAACGATCGCTCCGTAGTTACCCGGACGGCCCGGGCCTTGCCCCCGATGCGAGGTGGCAACACTCGTGGTCCGCAACTGTTGCCGAATGCCCGCGTTACACGGTAAATGCGCCGCCGACGGCGTTACAAACCCTCACACAGCGCTAAACTTCCCGCCATGAAATTTGTGCACGTCTTGATTCTCGGATGGGCCTGCGCGCTGCCGCTGGCGGCCAGCGCGCAATGGCAGTGGATCGACAACACCGGCAAGAAGGTTTTCAGCGACCAGCCGCCGCCGCTCGACGTGCCCGAAAAGAACATCCTGCGCCGCGCGGCCGGCGCCTCACAGCGCGCGAGCGTCGCGCCCGCGCCCGGTGCTGCCACTGCCCCGGACGCCGCTGCGCCGGGTGCTGCGCCTGCAGCCGGCGTCCCGAAGCCGACCGGTGTCGACAAGGAACTCGCGGAAAAGACGCGCAAGGCCGAGGAGGTCGAAAAAGCCAAGCAGGCCGCCGAGGCCCAGAAGGTCGCGCAGGCCAAGGCCGACAACTGCACCCGTGCCAAACAGGGCAAGGCCACTTTCGACAGCGGCATCCGCGTTGCGCGCGTCAACGCCCAGGGTGAGCGCGAGATCATGGACGACAAGGCACGGGCTGCCGAAGCACAGCGCGTGCAAGCGGTGATCGACAGCGACTGCAAGTAAAAAGCGCGCTATCGAAAAGATAGCGCGCCTTGCTTTGCAGAACGCTCAGTAGCCGGCCTTGCCGCCGTCGCGCCGCCGGGCAAACAACCCCGTTGCACGCGCGCCCTGCCGGCGGAAACGCTCACGCCGGGCCACTTTGGGGTCGACGACGAGCGGCCGGCAGAGCTCGACGCGATCGCCATCGCTCAACGCACGATCCCACTCGATGGCGCGGCCCCAAAGACCGGCGGGCAGTGCGGCCCAGTCCAGCGCCGGAAACTGCGCGGGCAGTGCGCTGGCAAGCACCGCATCGCGCGCAGTGGCCCCTTCGGGCAGTTCCAGCAGCGCTTCGAACACTTCGCGCGGAGCCGGCGAATAGACCAGCGTGATCTGCATCAGGCGGGCTTGCCGTAGACCTGTTCCGCGCGCTTGACGAAGGCTTCGACCAGGCTTGAGGCGATCGTGTCGAACATCGGGCCGATCAGGGTCTGCAAGCCGAAATTGCTGAACCCGTAGCTCAGGTTCAGGTCGATGCGGCAGGCCCGCTCGGCGGTGTCGCCCACCGGCTGAAACTTCCAGACGCCGTCGAGACTGGAGAATGGGCCGCTTATGAGCTTGAGCCGCACCTCCCGGCCCGGCACGTGGGTGTTGCGCGTGGTGAAACTCTGGTGGATGCCGCCGAAACCGAGGCCGACTTCGGCCGTCATGCCTGCCTCGTCCTCCTCGATGACCCTGGAGCGGTCGCACCAGGGCAGAAACTCGGGATACCTGGCGACATCCGTGACGAGCCCGTACATCTCTTCGGCGCTGTACCAGATCAAAACGGACTTGTGAACTGTTTTCATAGAATGGGCACGAGCGTGCGCGACGGATTGTATTGAAGCCATGCAGACCCCAAATCAAGCGCCATGGCCACCAAGAAAAAACAAGACCCCTCCACCCGCATCGCCGACAACAAGAAGGCAGCCTACAACTACTTCTTCGAGGAACGCTTCGAGGCCGGGATGGTGCTCGAGGGCTGGGAAGTCAAATCACTGCGCGAGGGCAAGGTGCAACTGACCGACGGCTACGTCATGATCCGCGACGGCGAGATGTTCATCGTCGGCTGCCAGATCAATCCGCTGCGCAGCGCTTCGACCCACACCACGCCTGACTCGATCCGCACCAAGAAGTTGCTGCTGCACAAGGAGCAGATCCGCCGCCTCACCGGCAAGGTAGAGCAAAAGGGCTACACGCTGGTGCCGCTCAACCTGCACTGGAAAGCCGGCAAGGTGAAGTGCGAGATCGCGCTTGCCAAGGGCAAGGCGGAGCACGACAAGCGCGACACCATCAAGGATCGCGAAGGCAAGCGCGAAGTCGAGCGGGCCATGAAAAGCCGCAGCCGCTGAACCATTCACACCGTCCACGCTCCGAACATGGCACTCCAACCCCTCGATGCCCGGCAGGTGCGACCGCACCAGGGCGGCCCCAGCTTCACGCTGTCGAACCGGCTGTTCCGTGCCACATGGGGCCTCGTGTGGGCCGTGCTCGCTTCGTGGACGCCACCACCGCTGCGCGGCTGGCGACGTTTCCTGTTGAAGCTTTTCGGCGCGCAGATGGGCGAACTCGCCGACGTGCGCGGCAGTGCCACCGTCTGGTATCCGCCGCACCTGCAGATGGCCGACCGGACGTTGCTGGCCGAACGGGTCACCTGCTACAACATGGCGCCGATCTCGCTCGGGGAAGGCGCACTGGTTTCGCAGGGCGCGCACCTTTGTGCCGGCACCCACGACATCTCCACGCCGGAGTTCCAGCTGTTCGCCAAACCCATCGCGATCGGCGCCAGGGCCTGGATCGCCGCCGAGGCTTTCGTAGGCCCCGGCGTGACGGTGGGCGAAGGCGCGGTGCTCGGCGCGCGGGCCGTCGCCTTCAGTGCGCTCGAGCCCTGGGGGGTCTACACCGGCAACCCCGCCGTGCTGCTCAAGCGCCGCGTCCTCCAGGCAAAAACTTCCTGAGGACAAGGGAATCTGGCGGGCGAATCCTTGCCGGGTCTTGCCACGGTGATGTACCGACAACCCGAGCGGGCGCCGGCTGGTCGGGGCTAGACTGTCCATCGCGCATTTGTTTATCGTTTTTTTAACTGAAGGAGAAATCTTCATGAAATTGCTCAGCGCTTCCATCCTCGCCGTCGCCCTTCTCGCAGGCTGCGGCGGAATGAAGACCGCCATGGCACCGGACACCCCGACCCGCACGGTCGACGGCGTGTTGATCGGCCCGACCGGCATGACGCTCTACACCTTCGACAAGGACGCCGCCAACAGCGGCAAATCGGTCTGCAACGGCCAGTGCGCCACCAATTGGCCGCCGCTGATGGCGCCCGAGGGCGCCAAGCCGATGGGCGGCTACAACATCGTGACGCGCGACGACGGCAAGAAGCAGTGGGCCTACAAGGGCTGGCCGCTCTACTACTGGATCAAGGACACCAAGGCCGGCGACAAGACCGGTGACGGCGTCGGCGGCACCTGGAAACTCGCGAAGCCCTGAAAGGCTTTCGCCCTAAAAAAAATGCCGGCCCCAGCGCCGGCTTTTTTTGTGGGCTCAGGCCTCGCGGCGGCGCCAGCCCAGCCATTCGTTGACCACCAGTGCGCCGACCACGAGCGCCCCGCCGGCCAGCACGCTCGGGGCCGGTTTCTCGTCGGCACCGATCCATGCGAAAGCGATGCCGAAGATCACTTCGAGCAGCGCCAGCAATGCCACCTCCGGCGCCTTGAGCACCTTGGCGCAGACCATCGAGAGCACGCAGGGAATGGCGAGCTGGAACAGCCCCAGAAACGCCAGCAGGCCGAGGTCGTGCGCATTGGCACTGAACGGCCAGGCCAGCGGCAAGGTGAGCAGTGCCGACAGCGCCGCCCCGATCAGCACCGCCGGCACCAGGTCGATGTCGTGGCCCTGCGCGTGGGCATGCTGCACCACCGTCCAGTTGCAAGCCAGCGCCAACGGCACGCAGAGAGCGACGAAGGTGCCCGTCATCGGGCCCTGCCCGAACTGCTGGCCGTACATCCACGCAATGCCTGCGCCGGCCACCGCGATCGCGCCCCAGGTGCGCGCGGCCAGCCGATGGCCGATGAAGATGCGCGCCGCGAGCGCCGTGAACAGCGGCCCGACGGCCATCGTCACCAGCACGTTGGCGGTCGAGGTCATCGTGAGCGCGACCATGAAGGCGGTGAACATCACGCACCAGCAGACACCCGACACCCAGAGTGCGATACCGCCGCGGCGAATCTTGCCGAACACCGCCCACCCCTGCCAGGCCGGCAGGATCACGAGCAGGGCCAGCACCGTGAACAGGCTGCGCCAGAACGTGACCTCGAAGCTGCGCGCGGCCTCCAGATGGCGCGTCACCACGCCGGCCGTGGCCCACAACAAAGTGATGCCGACCATCAGCCAGACGGCCCGGTGATGCGACAGCTTCATGGAGCGGTGCCCAGCAGGCACAGTGCGGTGCACCGGTCGTCGCTCATCGCGTCGGCGATGCGCCGCACGGCCTCGCGCTGCGGGCCCGCGGGAAGCTGCTGCGGCGGCGGCAGCAGACGCATTGCCATGGTTCGCGACGCCAGCGGCAGCGCACGCGCGTGCACCGGCGCCAGTTCGGCCATCAGGTCGAGCAGGCTGCAGTAGGCCGGGCCGAAGCGCGTGTCCGCCAAGCAGGTGGCAACACCGGCGTAGAGCTGAAGCAGCGAGGTCTGGCTGCGCTTCAATCCGCCGAGCCGCAGCTGCGAGGCCTGGCGCTCGCCCATTTGCCGCAGCATGGCCTCGGCGACCGGCACCTGACGCGCGATGCAGCGCGCCAAAAACGGTTGCAACACCGCCAGCTCGTCCTGAAACTCCAGGACATTGCGCACCACCACCGATGCGTCGATGCCGCCCGGCTGAACGGCGCCGAAGCTGATGTAGGCCGTGATCGCCGCCTTGTCGCGGTCGCACAGATCCGAAAGCACGCCGAGCTCGGCCGGCGTGTAGCTCATGTCGTCCAGGAAGCGCGGCGCATCGCCCAGCACCCGCAGCAAGGTGCCACCTTCTGCCTCGGCCAGACGTGGCATGCGCCCTGGCTGTGCCGCGCGCAACGCGTCGAACGCGCGGCCCGCGTCGGCGTGCGCGGCCAACGCCGGGGCGGAAGCCGCGCCGGCTAGAGACGGTGCCAGGGCCGCGAGAACCATTGCACCGATAGCCAGCGGCGACCGCCACCGCAGCCCTCTGCTCACGGCTTCACGCCCTGCGAGTCGTGCAACTCAGGCGGCGACGGTGTCGCGGCCCGCGCGCTTGCGCTCGTGTTCCTTCAGGTAGCGCTTGCGCAGGCGCACGCTCTTGGGCGTGATTTCGACCAGTTCGTCGTCCTCGATGAACTCCACGCCATATTCAAGCGTGAGTTCGATCGGCGGGGTCACCTTGATCGCATCTTCCTTGCCCGAGACCCGGAAGTTGGTCAGTTGCTTGGTGCGCGTGGCATTGACCACCAGGTCGTTGTCGCGGCTGTGGATGCCGACGATCATGCCTTCGTACACCGGGTCGTTGGCGCGCACGAACATGCGGCCGCGGTCGTCCAGCTTACCCAGCGCGTAGGTGAAGATTTCGCCATCGTCCATCGAGATCAGCACGCCGTTCTTGCGGCTGGCGATCTCGCCCTTGTGCGGCTCGTAGCTGTCGAAGATGTTGCTGATCAGGCCGGAGCCGCGGGTCAGATTCAGGAACTCGTTGGTGAAGCCGATCAGGCCACGCGCCGGAATGCGGTATTCGAGACGCACGCGGCCGCGGCCGTCCGGTTCCATGTTGACCAGTTCGCCCTTGCGTTCGCCCAAAGCCTGCATGACGCCGCCCTGGTGCTGGTCTTCGATGTCGGCGGTCACCAGTTCGATCGGCTCGTGCTTCTCGCCGTCGATGGTGCGGAACACCACGCGCGGCTTCGACACGGCCAGCTCGTAGCCCTCGCGGCGCATGTTTTCCAGCAGGATGGTCAGGTGCAGTTCGCCGCGGCCCATGACCTCGAAGATGCCTTCTTCGTCGGTTTCCTTGACGCGCAGGGCAACATTGTGTTGCAGCTCTTTCTGCAGGCGATCCCAGATCTGGCGGCTGGTGATGTACTTGCCTTCGCGGCCGGCCAGCGGGCTGGTGTTGACGCAGAAGTTCATCGTCAGCGTCGGCTCGTCGACCTTGAGCATCGGCAGCGGGGCCGGATTGGTCGGGTCGGTGACCGTCACGCCGATGCCGATGTCGGACAGGCCGTTGATCAGCACGATTTCGCCCGGGCCGGCTTCCGCCGTCTGCACGCGCTCCAGACCCTGGAAAGTCAGCACCTGGTTGACGCGGCCCTTGACGACCTTGCCGTCCGGGCCTTCCATCACTACCACGTCCATCATGGGCCTGATGGTGCCGGCGCTGATGCGGCCCACGCCGATGCGGCCCACGAAGGTCGAGAAGTCGAGTGCCGAAATCTGCAGTTGCAGCGGCGCCTCAGGGTCGCCCTCTTGCGCCGGCACGTGCTTGAGCACCGTGTTGAACAGGGCCGACATGTCGGGGCCCCACTGCTCGCCCTGTTCGCCCTCTTCCAGCGACGACCAGCCGTTGATGCCCGAGGCATAGACCACCGGGAAATCAAGCTGCTCATCGGTAGCGCCAAGCTTGTCGAACAGGTCGAAAGCGGCGTTGACCACGTAGTCGGGGCGCGCACCGGGCTTGTCGACCTTGTTCACCACCAGGATCGGCTTCAAGCCCAGGGCGAGCGCCTTCTTGGTCACGAAACGCGTCTGGGGCATGGGGCCTTCCTGCGCGTCGATCAGCAGCACCACACCATCGACCATGCTCAGTGCACGTTCCACTTCGCCGCCGAAGTCGGCGTGGCCGGGTGTGTCGACGATGTTGATGTGCGTGCCTTCCCAGGTCACGGCGCAGTTCTTGGCCAGGATCGTGATGCCCCGCTCTTTTTCGATGGCGTTGTTGTCCATCACGGTGTCGACCACCTTCTCGTGCTCGGCAAAGGTGCCGGACTGGCGCAGCAGCTGGTCGACCATGGTGGTTTTGCCATGGTCAACGTGGGCAATGATGGCGATGTTGCGGATTTGCTTGGGAGTGCTCATGGTGTCGCTTCAGTCGAAAGTAATGTTTGCTGGATTTCGATGGGGTTCAGCAAGCGCCCCGGGATCAGTTCGCCGGACACGACATGCGCCGTGCCCAGAAATGCATGCGGCTCGGCGCCGAACACGGCCACCTCGGCCGCATCGGCCCATTCGCCGCGCCGGCGCAGGCCGGACAGGAAACGCGCCGCATCTTCCGTGCCGAGCATGACGCGGCTGTGGCCGGCGACCAGAGATTCGGCCGGCAGCAGTTGCGCCAGGCGTTCTTCTTCGCTCATGGCTTCGAGCGCTTCGAGCGTCACGCACTGCGACACGTCGAAATCGCCGGTCGCAGTACGGCGCAGCGCCGTCAGGTGCGCGCCGCAGCCAAGCGCCTCGCCGATGTCTTCGCCCAGCGTGCGGATGTAGGTGCCTTTGCTCACGGTAGCGGTCAACCTGATGGCCGACTGCCCGGACAGCGCGGGTGCTTCAGCCAAACCGAGCTTGTAGATCACGACGTCGCGCGCGGCGCGCTCGATTTCGATGCCCTCGCGCGCGTACTCGTACAACGCCTTGCCGTCTTTCTTGAGGGCGCTGTGCATCGGCGGGGTCTGGCGGATCGGGCCGGTGAACTGCGCCTCGACACGCGCCAGGTCATCGGCATTCACGTTCACCGTGCGCTCGGCGATCACTTCGCCCTCGGCGTCGCCGGTCGAGGTTTTCACGCCCAGGCGCGCAGTGGCCTCGTAGGTCTTGTCGGCATCGAGGTGCAACTGGCTGAACTTGGTTGCCGCGCCGAAACACAGCGGCAGCACTCCGGTCGCGAGCGGATCGAGCGTGCCGGTGTGGCCGGCTTTTTCGGCGCGCAGCAACCACTTGGCCTTCTGCAAGGCCTGGTTGCTGGAGAGACCCAGCGGCTTGTCGAGCAACAACACTCCATGCACAGGGCGCCGCTGCACCCGTTTGCGTGGCGCGGGACTGTCGCCCCCACGGTCTTTCAATGCGTGTAAATCCCTGCCCCCCAAGGGGGCCTTCGCACCTTGGGGCGGCCCTGCGGTACTCACGCGCTACTCGTCTTTCGAACGCGAAGCGACAGCCTGCGCGATGAGCGCGTTCATGTCGGCAGCACGCTCGGTGGTGCGGTCGAACAGGAAGTGCAGCGTGGGCACAGTGTGGATGTGCAGGCGCTTGAACAGGCCGTTGCGCAGGAAACCTGCAGCCTGGTTCAGCGCTTCGGTCGTCGCGGCCGGATCGCCCGTGAGCACGCTGAAGAAGATCTTCGCGTGCGCATAGTCGGGCGTGACCTCGACCGCCTGGATGGTGACCATGCCCACGCGCGGATCCTTCAACTCGCGCGCGATCAACTCCGTCAGATCACGCTGGATCTGATCGGCGACCTTGAACGCACGGTTGGGGGCTGCGGCTTTTCTTTTAGGCATGTAAGGAGCGAGGACTCGTCATCGTCTCAGACTTCATCGAGTTCGTGAACCCTTCGTGAAACACCGCGGAACCGGCTTTGCCGGGCCGCAGGTGTTGCCCCCGGAAGGGGGTTGGCGAAGCGACACGAAGTGCGCGAAGACTGGGGGTGATCAAAGCGTACGCGCGATCTCTTTGATCTCGAAGAATTCGAGCTGATCGCCTTCTTTGATGTCGTTGTAGTTCTTGAGCTTGATACCGCACTCGAAGCCTTCGCGGACTTCGCGCACATCGTCCTTCATGCGCTTGATCGAGTCGACTTCGCCGGTGTAGATCACCACGTTGTCGCGCAGCAGGCGGAAATGCGCGCTGCGGTTGACCGAACCCGAGGTGACGTAAGAACCCGCAACCGTACCGATCTTGGAAGCCACGAACACCGTGCGGATCTCGGCCGAGCCAATGATCTCTTCGCGGCGCTCGGGTGCCAGCATGCCGGACATCGCGACCTTGATCTCGTCCACGGCGTCGTAAATGATGCTGTAGTAGTTCAACTGCACGCCATTGCCTTCGGCGAGCTTGCGCGCGCCGGAATCGGCCCGCACGTTGAACCCGATCACGACCGCCTTGGAAGCGATTGCGAGGTTGATGTCGTTCTCGCTGATGCCGCCCACGCCCGCGTAGACGATCTGCACCTTGACCTCTTCGGTCGCCAGCTTGAGCAGCGACTGCGCCAGTGCTTCCTGCGAACCCTGCACGTCGGCCTTGATGATCAGGCGCAAGGTCTGCACCTCGCCCGCCGACAGGTCGGTGAACATGTTCTGCAGGTTCGACGCCTGTTGCTTGGCCAGCTTGGTGTTGCGGAACTTGCCGGCACGGTAGGTAGCGATCTCGCGCGCACGGCGCTCGTCGGACATCACCATGAACTCGTCGCCTGCCTGCGGCACTTCGGTCAGACCCTGGATTTCCACCGGGATCGACGGGCCGGCCATCTTGATGCTCTTGCCGTCTTCGTCCAGCATGGCGCGCACGCGGCCATAGGTCGAGCCGGCCAGCACCACGTCGCCGGTCTTGAGCGTGCCGGACTGCACCAGCACCGTCGCGACCGGGCCGCGGCCCTTGTCGAGCTGGGCTTCGATGACCAAGCCCTTGGCGGCGGCATCGACCGGCGCCTTGAGTTCGAGCACTTCGGCCTGCAGCAACACCTGCTCGAGCAGCGCATCGATGCCCTGGCCCGTCTTGGCGGACACCGGCACGAACGGCACGTCGCCGCCGTATTCTTCGGGCACGACTTCTTCAGCCACCAGTTCCTGCTTCACGCGGTCCAGGTTGGCGTCGGGCTTGTCGACCTTGTTGATCGCGACCACGATCGGCACACCAGCCGCCTTCGCGTGCTTGATGGCTTCCTTGGTCTGCGGCATGACGCCGTCGTCGGCCGCCACCACGAGGATGACGATGTCGGTGGCCTGGGCACCACGGGCACGCATGGCGGTGAACGCCTCGTGGCCGGGGGTGTCGAGGAACGACACCATGCCGCGTTCGGTTTCGACGTGGTACGCACCGATGTGCTGCGTGATGCCGCCGGCTTCGCCCGCAGCGACCTTGGCGCGGCGGATGTAGTCCAGCAGGGAGGTCTTGCCGTGGTCGACGTGGCCCATGACGGTCACGACCGGTGCGCGAGGCAAGGCTTCGGCCGTCGATGCGGTAACGTCGTCGTCGGTAAAGGCTTCCGGATCGTCCAGCGCGGCAACCACGGCGTTGTGACCCATGTCCTCCACGATGATCATCGCGGTGTCCTGGTCGAGCGACTGGTTGATGGTCGCCATCATGCCGAGCTTCATCAGCTGCTTGATGACTTCCTGCGCCTTGACGGCCATCTTGTGCGCCAGTTCGGCCACGGTGATGGTTTCAGGCACGTGCACTTCGAGCACGCGCGCTTCCACCGGTGCCGCCTGTGCGTGGTCTTCATGACCCCCGCGGTCGTTGCTGCCGCGGCGGCCGCGCGGGCCTCCGCGCCAGTTGCCACGACCGACACCACCGCTGGCATCGCCGCGGGTCTTGATTTCCTTCTTCTTGGCCGGATCGCCAGCCCAGCTCGACGAGAGCTTGGCCGACTTGACGTCCTTGCTTGCGCCGGGCGCGGTGCTGCCCGGGGCCGCCGGGGCGCCGGGGCGTGCGGCCGGCGTGGCCGGCTTGTGCAGCGTGCCCTTGACGGCCGGCTTCGGCACTTCCTTTTCGGGCGCCTTGTGCGGCACCAGCACGCGCGCCGGTGCATTCATCATTGCGCGGATGGCTTCGGCTTCGGCCAGCGCCTTGCGGCGACGCTCGTCCAGATCCTTGGCGCGCGCGCTTTCCTCGTCGGCACGTGCCTTCGATTCGGCGGCCGCCTTGGCCTTGGCGTCTTCCTTGGCCTGCGCCACCGTTGCTTCGGCCGCGGCCTTCTCGGCTGCGGCGGCGTTGGTGGCTTCTTCGGTTGCTGCCGGGGCTTTGGCAGCACCCTTCGCGGGCGCTGCGGGCGCTGCGGCCTCTTTTTTCCGGGCAGCTTCGGCCTTGGCCTGCTGCTCTGCCTGTTCGGCGCGCTCTGCCTGGTCACGTTCGCGGGCTTCCGTTTCCTCGCGAACGCGGCGCTTTTCGACCAGCTCTTCTTCCTGGCGGCGGATCAGCTCGGCCTGGCGGCGCGCATCTTCCTCGCGGCGAGCCAGCTCGGCTTCGTCGATCTGCGGTGCGGCCGGGGCCTGTGCGACCGGCGCTTCGACCGGTGCCGCTTCGGGCGTGGCCGGGTGGCCTTCGTCGCGCTGGATGAAGGTGCGCTTCTTGCGCACTTCGACCTGGATGGTGCGTGCGCGACCGGTGGCGTCAGCCTGCTTGATCTCGCTGGTCGACTTCTTGACCAGCGTGATCTTCTTGCGCTCGGGCTCGGCCGTGCCGTGGCTGGCCTTCAGGAAACCGAGCAGGCGCTGCTTGTCCGACTCGGTGAGCGCGTCGGTTGGCGCGGCTTTGGCCACACCTGCGCTCTTGAGCTGGTCAAGCAGGGTTTCGGGGGTCTTTTTGAGTTCGTTCGCGAACTCGGCGACTGTGGTGCTGGACATATGTGCTTTGAGCCTCCATGACCGTCAAGCCTGGCCGGCGAACCAGTGTTCGCGGGCTTTCAGGATGAGGGTTTTGGCGTCATCGGCGCTCTGGCCGGTGATCTCGGTGAGTTCGTCGACCGCGAGGTCGGCCAGGTCGTCACGGGTGTGGACACCCGCCTCGGTCAGCTTGGGAATGAGTTCGGCGTCGAGGCCTTCGAGGTCGCGCAGATTCTGCGAAACGGTCTCGACGCCCTCTTCCCTGGCAATTTCCATCGTGAGCAGCGCATCCTTGGCACGGGTGCGCAGCTCGTTGATCGTGTCTTCGTCGAAGCTTTCGATCTCGAGCAGCTCGGAGATCGGCACATAGGCCACTTCTTCGAGGCTGGTGAAGCCTTCGGAAATCAGGATGTCGGCGATTTCCTCGTCGACGTCGAGCTTTTCCATGAACAGCTTGCGGCTCGCATCGGTTTCGACGGCCTGCTTCTGGGCCGACTCGTTCGCGTCCATGATGTTGATCTTCCAGCCCGTGAGGTCGGAAGCCAGGCGCACGTTCTGGCCGCCGCGGCCGATGGCGATGGCGAGGTTTTCCTCGTCGACCACCACGTCCATGGCGTGCTTTTCTTCGTCGACCACGATCGAGGAAACGTTGGCCGGAGCCAGCGCGCCGATCACGAATTGGGCCGGATCTTCGCTCCACAGCACGATGTCGACGCGCTCGCCGGCCAGCTCGTTGGTGACGGCGTTGACGCGGGTGCCTCGCACGCCGACGCAGGTGCCGATCGGATCGACCCGCTTGTCGTGCGAGAGCACGGCGATCTTGGCGCGCGAACCCGGGTCACGGGCGCAGCTCTTGATTTCGAGCAGGCCCTGTTCGATTTCGGGCACTTCCTGGCGGAACAGCTCGATCATGAACTCGGGTGCCGAGCGCGACAGGATGATCGGCGCGCCGCGCAGCGTCAGGTCAACCTCCATGATCATGGCCCGCACGCGGTCGCCGTTGCGCAGGTTTTCCTTGGCGATCATCTCGCTGCGGCGCAGGCGCCCTTCGACGCGGCCGGCCTCAACGATGATGTCGCCCTTGTCCAGGCGCTTGACGGTGCCGACGAAGATCTTGTCGCCGCGCGACATGAAGTCGTTGAGCAGCATCTCGCGTTCGGCGTCGCGGATCTTCTGCAGGATCACCTGCTTGGCCGCCATCGCACCGATGCGGCCGATCGGCACCGACTCCACCGCTTCCTCGATGTACTCGTCGACCTCGATGTCGGGCATTTCTTCCTTGGCTTCGAACAGGAGGATTTCCTGGTCGGGCAGCTGCAGGCCGGCCTCGTCCGGAACGACGTGCCAGCGGCGGAAGGTTTCGTAGACGCCGCTGTCGCGGTCGACCGAGACACGAATGTCCACGTCACCCGCGTGAAGTTTTTTGGTGGCTTGCGCCAAAGCGGATTCGACCGCACCGAACACCACGTCGCGTTCGACGTTCTTCTCGCGCGAGATCGCATCCACCAACATCAACATTTCGCGATTCATGCCACCTAGCTCCTCAATCAATCCGGCAAACCGGTATCAGCGGTCCTGGCCTTGCGGCCCTTGAAATCCACAATCGGCGCGAGCCGCGCATCGCGCAGCTCGTCCAATGCGAAGCCGAGCGCCTGCAACGGGGCGGGCTCTCTCTTCTTGCTCACTTTTTGTCCTGGCTTGGGTGCGGGGGCATCGCTCCAGACGATCTGCCATCCACCCGACTCGGCACGCTCCAGCGTGCCGCGAAACTTCTTGCGGGTGGCCGACACCAGCGTCCCCGCAGCGGCACCCATCGGCGCCTTGAGCGTCAGGTCGATCACTTCGCCGACGAAACGCTCGAAATCCTTCTCGTGCCGCAGCGGGCGGTCGATGCCCGGCGACGAAACTTCCAGCCGCTTGTACTCGGCGCCGTCAACCTCTAGCGCAAACTGCAACTGCCGCGTGACCTTTTCGCAATCCTCGACCGTCACGAACGGTTCGGGCGCGCCGGCCACAGCTTCCGAATTGGGGCCATTCCAGGGCAAATCAATCGTGACGCGCAGCAATCCCCCGGCCGATCTTTCGATCTCGACCAGGTCGTAGCCGAGACCGGCCACGGTTTGTTCCACTGTCTGCTGCAATGCCACGTGTTTGAAAAAGCCCCATCAGAAATGCATAGACCAAAAAAAACGGGCGGTTGGTACCCGCCCGTTTGGTCGTGAGCCTCGGATTATATGCTTTTCCTGTGACAAATAAAGGGTTTACCTGCTCTCAGGCGGCTGCGGGACGCCGTGATCGGGCCCAAACCACGGCAAACAGCGCCGAACCGAGCGCCAGGGCGGCCGCAGCGACCAGGAGCGCGATTCCGAACGAGCCGGTGCGATGGGCCAGCGGTGCGGCAAACAGCGGCCCGAGGATCTGGCCCACGCCATACGACGCGGTGGCGTAGCCGATCAACCCCGCCGCCGCATTGCCGCGCAGCCGGCGGGCTTCGCGCACCGCGAACAGGGTGATGGCGGTGAACGGCATGCCGAGCAGCAGGCTGCCGATTGCAAAGCCGGTGATGGTGGGCCAGACCACCGACAGCACCACGCCAAGCGCCTGCAGGGCATAAGCGGCGGCCAACAGCAGCCGGTTGTCCCAATGGCCGGGGGCGCGCGCACCGATCAGCGCGCCCGGAATGATCGCAGCGCCGAACAGCGGCCAGAAAAAGTCCGGCCAGGGCGAGCCCGGCAGCGCCTGGCGCGCGATCACCGGAAGAAAGGTCGCGGTGATGATGTAACCAAAGCCGGCCAGCCCGTAGAGCACCACCAGCCAGATCGCGTCGCGGCGGGCCGAGCCCAATGCGGCCGCGCCCGGTACTGCCGCAGCCCCCGGCGCGACGGTGCCCGCGGGCGCCGCACCGTCGTCGAAAACGCGCCAGATCACCGCGATGAGCACCAGCGCGACGATGCCGAAACCGATCCAGCCCGCGCTCGATCCCCAACGGCCGACTGCGCCGCCCAGCAGCCCGGTGACCGCAATGCCGATGCCGGGCCCCGTATAAATGACACCGCCGAGCGCTGGCGCATGGGTTTCGGCGAGCCGCCGCAGGCCCCAGCCCGACGCGAAGACGAACACCCAGGCGCTCATCACGCCGGCCGCGGCGCGCAGCATGCCCCAGGCAGTGAAGCCGTTCAGCAAGCCCATGCCGAGCAGGAGCGCCGCGGTGGCGAGCAGCCCGCCGCGCACCATGGTCGACGCCTTGACCCGGATCGCCGCGCAACTGACTGCGCCGAGGAAATAGCCGAGGTAGTTCAGCGAAGCCAGCAGGCCACCGTCCTGCAGGTCGAGCTTGCCCTCGTGCAGCATGATCGGCAGCATCGGCGTGAAGGCGAAACGGCCGAGCCCCATCGCCACGGCCAGCGTGACCATGCAGGCGAGCGCGGCGCGCCAGGCGCCGCGCCGCTGGGTGGCTTCATGGGTCGTCATTGCGTTCAATCGGCAAAAGCGGCTGCGACGAGCTTCTGCGTGTAGGGATGCTGCGGCGCGTCGAGCACCTGCTGCACCGGGCCGGCCTCCAGAATGGCGCCGTCTTTCATCACGATCACCTGGTGCGCCATGGCGCGGATCACCTCGACGTCGTGCGTGATCAGCAGGTAGCTCAGCCCGCGTTCGCGCTGCAGGCGCTGCAGCAGGCCCAGCACCTGCTTCTGGATCGTGACATCGAGCGCGCTGGTCGGCTCGTCCAGGACCAGCAATTGCGGATCAACGATCAGCGCCCGCGCAATCGCCAGGCGCTGGCGCTGGCCGCCGGAGAACTCGTGCGGATAGCGGTCGAGCAGCGCCGGAAACTGCGCCTCGGTCAGGCCCACGTCGTTCAGCGCCGTCAGGCTGCGCACGCGCCGCGCCGCCGTGTCGAGCCCGGGCTCGTGCACCTGCAGGCCTTCGCCGACGATCTGCTCGACCGTCAGGCGCGGCGACAGCGACGAGAACGGATCCTGAAAGACAACCTGCATCACGCGCCGCAGCGCGCGGTCGGCGACGCTGGCGCCAGCCCACTGCCGGCCGCCGATGCGCAAGGCGCCCTCGTGTCGCAACAGGCCGAGCGCCGCGAGCGCCAGCGTCGATTTGCCGGAGCCCGACTCGCCGACCACGCCCAGCGTCTGGCCCGGTGCGAGCGCGAAATCCACGCCCTCAACCGCCACGAAAGCGTCCTTGCGGAACCAGCCGCGCACGCCCGGCAGCGCGACCGGGTAGCTCACGCGCAGCGCTTTGGCCTCCAGAACCGGCGCGGCGCCATGCCCGCCCGTGGCGGGCACCACGTTGCGCTCGGGGCGGCTGTCGATCAGCTTGCGGGTGTAGGAATGCTGCGGCGCCTCGAACACGGTCTGCACCGGGCCGTGCTCGACGATGTGGCCGTTCTCCATTACGGCCACGCGATCGGCAAAGCGCCGCACCAGGTTGAGGTCGTGCGTGATCAGAAGCACCGCCATGCCGTGCTTGCGCTGCAAGTCGTCGAGCAGCGCGAGGATCTGCGCGCGCACCGTCACGTCAAGCGCGGTGGTTGGCTCGTCGGCCAGCAGCAGGCGCGGTTTGCAGGCCAGCGCCATCGCGATCATGGCGCGCTGGCGTTGGCCGCCCGACAACTGGTGCGGGAACGACTGCGCGCGCCGCTCGGGCTCGGGAATGCCGGTTTCAGCCAGCAACTGCACGGCGGCCGCCTGCGCCTCGCGCTTCGACAGGCCTTCGTGCAGTTCCAGCACCTCGGCGATCTGGTCGCCCACCGGGTACAGCGCGTTGAGTGCGGTCATCGGCTCCTGGAAGATCATCGCGATCTCCTTGCCCCGGATGCCGCGCAGCTGTCGCTCGGGAATGGCGAGCAGGTCGCGCCCGTCCGCCGGGCCCTCTGGGCCAAAAAGGCAGGCAACGCCGGAGAGCTCGGCGTTTTGCACAAGGCGCAGCAGGCCAAGTGCCGTGACCGTCTTGCCCGAGCCTGACTCACCCACCAGCGCGAGCTTTTCGCCCGCCGCGATCCGGAAGTCGATGCCGTGCACCACCGCCTTGCCGCCGAACGCCACGCGCAGGTTCTTCACATCGAGCAGCGGTGTCGTCGTCACTTGTCCATCTTTCTAGGGTCGAGCGCATCGCGCAACGCGTCGCCCATGAAGGTCAGCAGCATCAGTGTGACCACGAGCACGCCGAAGGTGGACAACGAGATCCACCACGCATCGATGTTGGCCTTGCCCTGGCTCAGCAGTTCGCCGAGCGACGGCGTGCCGGGCGGGACGCCGAGGCCCAGGAAGTCGAGCGACGTCAGCGCCAGGATCGCCGCGCTCATGCGGAACGGCAGGAAGGTCACCACCGGCGTCATGCTGTTGGGCAGGATGTGCCGCCACATGATCTGCAGGTTGCCGACACCCAGCGCGCGCGCAGCCCGAACGTAGTCCATCTGCCGGTTGCGCAAAAACTCGGCGCGCACGTAGTCCGACAGGCCCATCCAGCCGAACAGGCTCAGCAGGATCAGCAGCAACGACAGGCTGGGCGCAAAGATGGCGCTGAAGATGATCAGCAGGTACAGCTCCGGCATCGCCCCCCAGATCTCGATGAAGCGCTGGAACGCGAGGTCGGTCTTGCCGCCGAAGAAGCCCTGGATCGCGCCGGTGATGACGCCCAGCACCACGCCGACGAAGGTCAGCGCAAGCGCGAACAGCACGCTCACGCGAAAGCCGTAGATCAGTTGCGCCAGCAGGTCGCGTCCGCGGTCGTCGCTGCCGAAAAAGTTCTGGCCGGACGGCTTTGCCGGGTTGGGCGACTTCGCGAAGTAGTTGAGCGTCTTCGGGCCGTAGGGATTCGGCGCGTAGATCGCCCAGTTGGCGCCCTGCGTGATGCGCTCGCGGATGAAGGGATCGAGGTAGTCGGCCGGTGTCTCGAAGTCGCCACCGAAGGTCTTCTCGGGGTAATCGCGCAGCACCGGGAAGTAGGTCGCGCCCTCGTAGCGCACGACCAGCGGCTTGTCGGTCGAGAGCACCTCGGCAAAGAGGCTCAGCACCACCAGCACGCTGAAGGCCACGAGGCTCCAGAAGCCGAGCCGGTTGCGCTTGAAGCGCAACCAGGCGCGACGGCCGGGGCTCAGCGAAACAGTCGGCGCGCCGCTAGTCAAACTTCACCCTTGGATCCACCCAGACATAGCAGAGGTCAGATATCAGCTTGGTCACCAGCCCGATCAGGGTGAACAGGTAGAGCGTGCCCAGCACCACGGGATAGTCGCGCCGGATCACGCTCTCGTAGCTGAGCAGGCCTAGCCCGTCGAGCGAGAAAAGTGTTTCGATCAACAGCGACCCGGTGAAGAAGGCACCGATGAAGGCGGCCGGAAAGCCGGTGATGATCGGGATCAGCGCGTTGCGGAACACATGCTTCCACAGCACCTGCCGCTCGGCCAGGCCCTTGGCGCGTGCGGTCAGCACGTACTGCTTGCGGATTTCTTCGAGAAAAGAGTTCTTGGTCAGCATCGCCGTCACGGCGAAGCTGCCGAGCACCATGGCGGTGATCGGCAAGGCGATGTGCCACAGGTAGTCGACCACCTTGGCGCCCCAGCTCAGGGTGCCCCAGTTGGACGAGGTCAGCCCGCGCAACGGAAACCACTGCAGTTGCCCGCCGAAGATTACGAGCAGCGCCACGCCCAGCACGAAGCCGGGGATCGCGTAGCCGACCAGAACGAACAGCGTCGTCAGAAAGTCGAAGCGCGAACCGGCGCGCACCGCTTTGGCGACCCCGAGCGGTACCGCGATCAGGTAGCTAATGAAGAAAGTCCAGAGGCCCAGGCTGATGGAAACCGGCAGCTTGTCCTTGATCAGCGTCCACACGTCCCGGCTCTGGAAGAAGCTCTTGCCGAGATCGAAACGCGCAAACTGGCCCAGCATCTGCCAGAAGCGCTCGGGCGCCGGTTTGTCGAAACCGTAGAGCGCCTTGATTTCGGCGACCTGCTTCGCATCCAGGGTGCGGCCAGTCGGGCCACCTGAAATACGGTTCTCCTTGTTGGTGAGTTGCGAAAGCAGCTGTTCCGCCGGCCCGCCAGGAACAAATTGGATGATGGCGAAATTGACCACCAGCACCCCCAGCAAGGTGGGGACGATGAGGAGCAGCCGTCGAAGCAGGTAGGCGAACATGGGTTGCGTGGGTGGCTACTTCGGGTCGATCCACCACATCGTCAGCAGCCACGAGCCTGCCAGCAGGCGTTGTGGCAATGCGGCGGCCGGATGGCGCAGGTGCTGCTTGTGGGCAACGAAGTATTGCTTGCCGTAGTACATCGGAATCACGTAGTGCTGGTGCAGCAAGTAACGATCCAGCAGGCGGGCGCCCGCTGCCAGCGTTTTGCGATCGGGGCTGTCGACGATCTCCTCGATGATGTCGTCCACCACCGGGTCGCTGATGCCGCTGAGGTTCTGGCTGCCTTTTTCGGCGGCCGACTTCGACCCGAGGTCGTCGTACAGCTCGTTGCCCGGGCTCGACGAGCCACCCAGGATGTTGATGGCCATGTCGAAGTCGAACTCGTCCTGCTTCTTCTTGATCAGGCTGGCGTCGCGAAGACGGTATTGGAGCGCGATGCCAAGCTTGGCCAGATTTCTGGCATACGGCGCCAGCACGGGCTCGGACGCGCGATCCGGGATGTCGAGGTTGATCACGAAGGCATCGCCGCCACTGTTGCGCAGCGCGCCATCGCGGTACGTCCACCCCGCCTCCTTCAGCAAGCCCTGGGCCTTGACGAGGTTGCGCCGCAGTCCGTCGGCCGTATCGCCGGTGGCAGCGGGACGCGGCAGCTCACCGTGGACATTGTCCCGATAGAGCGCCTTGTGCTTCAGGCGTTCGATCAGCGTGGCCTCTTCGGCGCTGACCTCGGGCCGTGCCATGAGATCGTCGCTGTTCTGGAAGTAGCTCTCGGTGCGTGCCCTGCGGTTGTGAAAGAGATGCTGGTTGAGCCAGTCGAAGTCGAAGGCCAGTGCCAGGGCCCGGCGCACGCGGATATCGGCAAAACGGGGCTGGCGCAGGTTCATCACCAGGCCCTGCATGCCAGTGAAGCGACGGTGCGAGATTTCCGCCTTGACCAGCTCGCCGGAGTCGAAACGGCGGCCCTTGTAGCGCCGGATCCAGGCATTGAGCGACGCCTCTTCCAGCGCGTCGAGTGCACCGGCCTTGAGTGATTCTTCCTCACCCAGCTTGTCCTTGAAGTACTGGTAGGACACTTCGCCGAAATTGAACATGCCCTTGCGCACCGGAAGATCGACGGCCCAGTAATCGGGCCGCCGCCGGTAGGAGATCGACTTGCCGAAATCGACCTTGTCCATGGCATAGGGGCCGCTCGCGATGGGCGGCTCGGTGGTGAGCTGGTCGAACGGCTTGCCCTTGCCCCAAGCCCGCGAGAACACCGGGAGCTGGCCGATGATCATGTGCAGCTCGGAATTGCGGCGCCGGAAATCGAAGCGGATGATGCGCTCACCAACCACCACGGCCTCCTTGATGTCCACCCAGTACGAGCGGAACGTGGGCGCTGCCTGCTTGCTCATGAGCGTGTCGAACGAATACTTCACATCCGCTGCGAGCACCGGCGTACCGTCGGAAAAGCGCGCCTTGGGGTTGAGGCGGAAGGTGACGCTCAGACGATCGGGCGCGAGGTCGATGTCTTCGGCCAGCAGGCCGTAGTTCGAGAACGGTTCGTCCTCGCTGTGCGTCATCAATGAATCGAAGATCAGCCCGTACTCGGCAAAGACGAAGCCGTTGCTGCTGTACCCCATGCCCACCGCTGGCGTTCCCTTGAGCGTGAACGGGTTGAGCTTGTCGAAGCTCCCGCTCGCCGACAGCGTCAGGCTGCCGCCCTTCGGCGCATCCGGGTTCACGTAGTCGAAATTCCTGAACGAAGCGGCGTACTTCGGCTCGTAGCCCATGCCCAGCGCCGGCGCTGCCCAGGACGGCATCGCCAGCAAAACCAACACCGTGAGCAGCCAACCTCGCATGCGAGAATTCTGCCCAAGATTTCTACGAGGCAACTTCATGGGCTTTCTCACCGGCAAAAAACTCCTGATCACCGGCGTGTTGAGCAATCGCTCGATCGCCTACGGCATTGCCAAGGCATGTCATGCCCAGGGCGCCGAGCTTGCATTCAGCTATGTCGGCGAACGATTCAAAGACCGTATCACCGAATTCGCTGCCGACTTCGACTCGAAGCTGATTTTCGACTGCGATGTGGGCGACGACGCACAGATCGACAAACTCTTTGCCGATATGGCGCAAACCTGGCCGAAGTTCGACGGCTTCGTGCACAGCATCGGTTTCGCCCCGCGCGAGGCCATTGCGGGCGACTTTCTCGATGGCCTCTCGCGCGAAGGCTTCCGCATCGCGCACGACATCAGCGCCTACAGCTTCCCGGCCATGGCCAAGGCGGCCCTGCCCTATCTCAACGACAAGTCGGCCCTGCTGACGCTGACCTACCTCGGCGCCATCCGCGCGCTGCCCAACTACAACACCATGGGCCTGGCCAAGGCCAGCCTCGAGGCCTCGGTGCGCTACCTGGCCGGCTCGCTCGGCCCCAAGGGCATGCGCGTCAACGGCATCAGCGCCGGACCGATCAAGACGCTGGCGGCCAGCGGCATCAAGGGCTTCGGCAAGATCCTTTCGGCCGTGGCCGAGGTCTCGCCGATCCGTCGCAACATCACCATCGAGGAAGTGGGCAATGTCGCCGCCTTCCTGTTGAGCGATCTGGCCAGCGGCGTCACGGCCGAAATCACCTACGTCGACGGCGGCTTCAGCCAGGTGGTCGGCGGGATCGACGAGCCAGCCCAAGCCTGAGGTTCATGCGGCAGCCATCCGTTTCACAGCGCCGTGCTGAAGCGCCGACGTTTTCTTGCTGCAAGCCTGCTGGCCTCGTGCGTGGCTGCACCCGCCCGCGCGGCCGCGCCCGGGCTGATGCTGGCCGAGGTGTACCGGCGAGGCATGCCGCTCGAAGGCTACTGGGTCAGCGAGAAGTACGACGGCGTGCGCGGCTACTGGGACGGCCAGCAGTTGTGGACGCGTGGTGGCGAGCGCGTGCTCGCGCCGGCCTGGTTCACGGCGCCGTTGCCGGCGACGCCACTCGACGGCGAACTGTGGGCCGGCCGTGGCCGCTTCAACCTGGCGGTGTCGACCGTGCGCAGCCAGACGCCGAGCGACGCGGCCTGGCGCGAGATGCGCTTCATGGTATTCGACCTGCCGGCCCAGCCCGGTGACTTCGATACCCGCCTGACGGCACTGAAGAAACTGCTGCCGACCACGCAGGCGCCCTGGGTGCTGCCGGTGGCACAACAACGCGCCACCACGCATGCCGATCTGCAGGCGCTGCTCGACAAGACGATCAAGCTCGGCGGCGAAGGGCTGATGCTGCACCGTGGCGGATCGCTCTACCGTGGCGAGCGCAACGCCGACCTGCTCAAGTTCAAGCCGTTCGACGACGCGGAGGCACGGGTGATCGGCCACGTGTCCGGCAAGGGCAAGCATGCGGGGCGACTCGGCGCGTTGGTGGTCGAGACGCCCGAAGGCTTGCGCTTCAAGCTCGGCGGCGGCCTCACCGACGCACAGCGCGAAGATCCGCCGCCGGTCGGCGCCTGGGTGACCTATCGCTACAACGGCCAAAACCCCGGCGGTGTGCCGAGGTTCGCGCGCTTCATGCGCGTGCGGGAAGAAGGTCGAAGCTAGCAGGCCCCCAGCCCCCAAACCGGCTGCCTGCCTACTTGGGCAGCAGCACCTTGTCGACCACGTGGATCACGCCATTCGACTGGTACACATCGGCGATGGTCACGGTGGCGCTACCGCCCTTCTCGTCGGTGATCATGACCTTGCCGCCCATGGCCTTGGCGGTGAGCGTGCCGCCCGATGCGGTCTTCAGCGTGGCCATGCCCTTGCCGTCCATGATCTGCTTCGTCAGCGCGGCCGCATCGAGCTTGCCGGGCACCACGTGGTAGGTCAGGATCGTGGTCAGCGTGCCCTTGTTCTCGGGTTTGAGCAGCGTGTCGACCGTGCCGGCCGGCAGTGCCGCAAACGCGTCGTTGGTCGGTGCGAACACGGTGAACGGGCCCGGGCCCTTGAGCGTGTCGACCAGGCCGGCGGCCTTCACTGCGGCCACCAGCGTGGTGTGATCCTTCGAGTTGACGGCGTTGTCGATGATGTCCTTGGTGGCCAGCATCGGTGCGCCGCCAACCATCACCTGTGCGACGGCGGAGACGGCACCTGCCGCCATGGCAACGGCCAGCGTGATGGAAGCGAGGCGGTGAAATTTGCGAGTAGACATGGAAGGCTCCTGTAGATGAAAGAACCCTGCGGAAATGCGCAGTGGTTGCAATCAATACGGGAGCCCCGCCCACGCGGATTCGTGCGCCGACCGCAATGCTGTGTTTCAGCAGCTCAGGGCTTCAAGCCTTTTGCGAGCCTGGCCTCGATGTCGTCCAGCACCGGCAGCAGATCGGCCACGCTGTCGATCACATAGTGAGCGCCGGCGGCCTTGAGCTTGGCCGTGGCGATCTGCCGCAGTGCTTCCTGCTTCGCGGGATCGAGTGCTGCCCATTGCGCGAGGGGCAGGCCCACGGCGTTGCCGCTGATCGCCAGGCCCACCGTCCAGGTGCCGGCGTTCAGACCCTCTTCGATGCCCACGCCGGTATCGTCGACCTTGACCACACTCGAAGGTGGCCAGACGCCGATGTCGGCGAAGGTGCGGTACATCATCAGCGGCGAGGGCCGGCCCGCCGCCAGGTCGCCCGCACAAACGAGGTTGTCGGGCACGTAGCCGCCGGCCGCGGCGATCGGCGTGACGACCTCCATGATGGGGCGGTTGTAGCCCGTGGTGGAGCCGATCTTCAGGCCGCGCGCGCGCAGCGTGTCGACCATCTCCACGGCGCCCGGAACGAAGTCCGCGAAGTCGGCCACCACCGCCGCGTTCATCGGTGTGAAGACTTCGTAGAGATGGTCGACATCGGCATCGCTGAACGGCTTGCCATGCACGCGCTCCCATTGCGCCGCGATGCGCGGCAGGTTGCCGAGCACCTGGATGTGATCCCACTTGGCCATGCCCATCGGGCCGCGGGCCTCGTCGATGGTGAGGTCGACGCCGAATTTCTCGAACAGGCGCACAAATGCGCCCATCGGCGCGCAGGAGCCGAAGTCGAGGATGGTGCCGGCCCAGTCGAAAACGACAGCGCTGAGGTGTACGGGTTGTTGGGGCATGTCTGTGTGTTTGGGAAAAAAGGTTTACCAGCCAGCGAACACGTCTTCGGCGATTCCGAAGGCCGTGCTGGCGCCCGTGCCGCTGGTGACGAGCACGAGCCGGGTTGCGTCGTCGGGCGCGTCGATCAGGCAGTCGGCGCTGGCCGACGAGGGATAGATGCCGACCCAGCGCTCGGTCACGCGGCACTGCTGCAGCTTGAGCGTCTTGTGCAGGTGTTCGAGGATCAGTTCGTCGACGCGCTGGTCGGCGAAGGGCTCGGGCGCATCGCCGTAGAGGTGCGAGTCGCCCACCACCAGCGAGCCGTCGGCGCTCTGCACCACGATCAGGTGGATGCCGTTGTCGAGCGACTCGCCCTCCTCCCGGCGCATCTGTTCCAGCAGCGGCACGGCCGCGGGCAGCTTGCTGTAGCCGTGGTAGCGCACCAGGCTCAGGTCGGCCATCACCGAACCCGGCAGCTTGAAGCCCGGCTCCGGATGCACGCGCAGCATCTGCAGCAGGCACAGCCGCAGCTTGTGCGGGCTCAGGCGCTCGGCGAAAAGGCCGTTCAAATCGGTGTTGGTGCAGACCGCAACGCGTTCGCCATGCAGCACGCCGCGCGAGGTGCGCACCCGTGGCGTCGCCACCTCGAGCACCACCTCGCTGAAGCGGAACACCACACCCATCGCATCCGACAGCCAGCGTGCGAGCAGGGCGATGGCCGTGCGCGATTCGACCCGCATCTCGTGCGGACTGTAGAGCACCGCCTGTGCGCCGTCGAGTTGCAGCACCGGTGCGCGCCGGGCCGCCTCGGCGGTGTCGATCAGTTCGCAGCCCGCGCCCATCTCTGTGGCCATGAACTCCTCCAGCACCTTCAAGGCCTGGGGACGAAAGGCAGTGAGGTACAGGCCGTGGTGCACCGCCGCGATGCCGGCGCGAGGCGCCACCTCGCCCCAGACCTCGCGCGCCCGTCTGGCGCGGCGCCAGGTGTCGCCCGCGCCCTGGCCGGTGACGGTGATGAAGCCGAAGTTGCGGATCGAGGCGCCCACGCAGGCCGCGTCGCGCTCGACCACGCACACGCGCAGGCCGCGCTTGGCGGCGGTGTACGCATGCGCCAGGCCGACAATGCCGGCGCCGACGACGATGAGGTCGAAGTTCGTGGGGTTCGTGATGCTCATGGTGTGAAGAAAAGTGGTGGCCGCGCCAGCAGGTACTCGACCCGGAGCACCTCGCTGTCGCCGGTGAGCAAGGTGTTGTCGAGATCGAACAGCGCCAATGTCATCAGGGCACCCTTGCGCTTCGTGCTGTCCCGCCAGGCGGAAGCGAACACACCTTCGGGCGGCCGTGCGGGGCGTTCATCGCCCCGGCGCCCGCCAGCGCTGCGTGTGGCGGTCGACCCATTTGCCGAGCGCCATGTAGAGCAAGGTGACCACGGCCGAGGTGGCGGCGATCAGCACGGCCATGGCTGCGGCCGGGCCGGTGTCGCCGGCTTCGTCGAGGTTCAGGATCGCGACCGACGCGAGCTTGGTGTCCGGCGAATAGAGGAACACCACGGCAGAAATCGTGGTCATCGCGTTGATGAAGAAGTAGCGCGACACGTCCAGCAGGGTCGGCAGGCAGATCGGCAGCGTGACGCGCCAGAAGGTCTTGTAGAACGGCACCTTGAGCGAGGCCGAGACGGCTTCGAATTCCGCGTCGATCGACTTCAGCGCCGTCACCATCGTGAGGTGGCCGGTGGTGTAGAAATGGATGATCGTGCACAGCACCAGCAGCGGCAGCGTCTGGTACATCACGTTCAGCGGGTTCGACGGCGCGTTGAAGAAGAATATGTAGCCCAGGCCCAGCACCAGGCCGGGCACGGCCATCGGCAGCATCGCCATCAGGCGCACCAGCGGCCGCACCCAGTCGAAGCCGCGCGTCTTTTCGAGCAGGTAGGCGCCGATGAACACGATCACGGTGCCGATCACAGCGGTGCAAGCCGCGAGCTTCAGGCTGTTGAGCATCGCGTCGCCCAGTTCGGCGTCGACCAGGCCCGACACGTAATGGTTGAAGCTGGGCGCGAGGTTGTAGGGCCAGAGCGTCGCGAACGAGGCGAACACCGCCATGA
Source organism: Variovorax nitratireducens (assembly GCF_051216545.1). Lineage (NCBI taxonomy): Bacteria > Pseudomonadati > Pseudomonadota > Betaproteobacteria > Burkholderiales > Comamonadaceae > Variovorax > Variovorax nitratireducens. The sequence goes on along the minus strand of NZ_JBPJZO010000004.1, from coordinate 440,182 downwards.
AGAACATGGCGAGCATCAACACGACGATGAGCACGCAGTACAAGGTCATCGCTGTGTCGAAAGCTTTGGCCCGCTTCGGCACCAGCGCCACGGCACGGGCTGTGAGCGTCGCGGTCTGCTTGCGCTGCACCAGATAGTCGACGCCGAAGGTCAGCACCGCCGGCGCCAGCAGCAGCAGCGCCACGACCGCCCCGCGCTGGAAGTCCTGCTGGCCGATCACCAGCTTGAACACGTCGGTGGCCAGCACGTTGAAGTTGCCGCCCACCACCTTGGGAATCCCGAAGTCGGTGATGACCAGCGTGAAGCACACCATCGCGGCTGAAATCAGGCCGTACTTGGCGCCCGGCAAGGTGATGGTGAAGAACTTGCGCAGGGTGCTGGTGCCGAGCGCATCGGCGGCCTCGTACAACCGCGCATCGGCCAGCGTGAGCGCGGTCACGAGGATCATCAGCACATGCGGAAAGGCCGCGAAGCATTCGGCCAGCACGATGCCCGGCGCGCCGTAGATGCCCGTGAAACCGAGCGCCAGCCAGAAGTCTTTTGCGATGCCCTGGTTGCCGAACCAGTAGATCAGCGAGATCGCCGACAGCAGTGACGGCGCGAGCAGCGGCAGCAGCGTGATGGTACGAAACAGCGGCTTGAACGGCATGCAGCTGCGCGTGAGCGCATAGGCGAAGGTGAAGGCCAGCGGCACCACGATCACGGTGACCAGCACCGACACCCAGACGCTGTGCCAGAGGCTTTGCAGCAGCGCCGGCGAGGCCAGGTAGGCGCCGAACGCGCCGAGGCCCGAAACAGCACCGCCCTCGGGGGCGTCGAGCGCTTTCGACAGGATCAGCAGCAACGGCGCGATCAGGCCGATGCACAGCAGAGCGACGGTGCCGAGCAGCATCAGATTGCCGACCCGATCGGTCCAGTGCACCTGCTGGCGCAGCGGCGGCACCAGCACCGCGGTCGTGGGCGCCATGTCAGGCAGCGGCGACGGGAAACACCCGCAGCCGGTCGGCCCGCAGCGCGAAGCGCACGCTGGCGCCCTGGCGCACGTCGAACTCGTCCATCTGGTTGAGCGAGTACTGCAACTGCAAGGGCTGGCCCGGAATGCCTTCGACATCGACCTCGGCCAGGCAGTTGCCGCCAAGAAACTCGATGTGGCGCACCGTGCCGGCGCAGCGCATCGGGTCGTCGTCGTGCACGTTGCCGACGACACGGTCTTCGGGCCGCAGGTAGAGCGCGACCTCGCGGCCGGGCCGGAAGCCCGAACCGTGGCCCTGCGCGGTTTGCAGCCGCATGTTGCCGCAGCGGAACCAGTGATCGCCCTCGGCCACGGCCTGGAGCCGGTTGACCTTGCCAACGAAGTCGGCCACGAACGGCGACGCCGGCTCGCGGTACACCTCCAGCGGCGTGCCGACCTGCTCGATCACGCCATGGTTCATGACCACGATTCGATCGGCCACCGACAGGGCCTCCTCCTGGTCGTGCGTGACCATCACGGTCGTGACGCCGAGCTTGCGTTGCAGGTCGCGGATCTCGTTGCGCAGGTGCACGCGCACGATCGCGTCGAGCGCCGACAGCGGCTCGTCGAGCAGCAACAGCCCGGGCGAGGTCGCGAGCGCACGGGCGAGCGCGATGCGCTGCTGCTGTCCACCCGACATCTGCGCCGGGTACTTGGCGCCGCTTCCGGGCAGGCCGACCAGCGCCAGCAATTCTTCGACGCGCGGCGTGATCTGCGCGCGTGTCTGCTTGCGGTTGACAAGACCGTAGCCCACGTTCTGCGCCACCGTGAGGTTTGGAAACAGCGCATACGACTGGAACATGATTCCGTAGTCGCGCCCGGCCGGCGGCAGCACCGAGATGTCCCGCCCGGCCTGCAAGATGTGCCCGGCCGTCTGCGTCTCCAGCCCGGCGATGATGCGCAACAGGGTCGTCTTGCCGCATCCGGAGGGGCCGAGGAAGCAGACGAACTCGCCGCGCCGGATCGACAGGTCGATGTTGTCCAGCGCGGTGAAGCTGCCGAAGCGCTTCTGGATGCCGCGCAGTTCGAGGTAGGCGTCGGTCACGCGAGGCCCCGGCTCACTTCTTCGGTTCGCTCTTGGCGTCGTAGCGTTTCGACCACTCGGCCAGCGTGCGCTCGCGGCCGGCAGCGGCCTTGTCGAAATCGAGCTTGATCAGGCGCGACTCGTAGTCGGCCGGGATGTTGGCCAGCTTGGGGGCGACGCCGGGCTGCGCCGTGATCGCGAAATTCTTGCCGTACAGGATCATCGCGTCCTTGGACGAGGCCCAGTCGGCCAGCTTTTTCGCCGCGTCCAGCTTCTTGGTTCCCTTGTAGATGGCGAAGCCTTCCAGATCCCAGCCCAGGCCCTCCTTCGGGAACACCAACTCGATGGGTGCGCCCTTGGCTTTGTTGGTATGGCCGCGGTATTCGAACGACACGCCCGCCACGTACTCGCCGGCTGCGGCCATGTTGCAGGGCTTGGAGCCCGAATGGGTGTATTGGCCGATGTTCTCGTGCAGCGCATCCATGTACTTCCAGCCGCCGCCCTTGCCCGCATCGTCGCCCCACAGCTGCAGCCAGGACACCACGTCCAGGTAGCCCGTGCCCGACGACGCCGGATTGGGCATCACGACCTGGCCCTTGAACTCGGGCTTGGTCAGGTCTTTCCAGGTGGTCGGGATCGCGATGTTCTTCTTCTTCGCCTCGACCGTGTTGAAGCACACCACGGCGCCGAACACGTCCATGCCGAACCAGGCCGGCGGCGACTTCTTGTCGCGGTAGGCCGGCATGATGGCGTCGAGGTTCAAGGGTGCGTAAGCCTCAAGCATGCCGTTGCGCTCGAACAGCGCCAGGCTGGTGGCCGCCACGCCCATGATCACGTCGGCCTGCGGATTGCCTTTCTCGGCCAGCAGCTTGGCGGTGACGACGCCAGTGGAATCGCGCACCCATTTGATTTCGATGTTGGGCTCGACCTTGTTGAATGCCTCCTGGTACGCCTTGAGCTGGTCGGTTTCCAGCGCGGTGTAGACGATGAGCTGGGTTTTCTGCGCAAGCGCACCAGTAGCGAAAGCCATGCCGAGCAGGCCGGCGATAAGGGATTTGGCGAGATGCATGGGGTGCTCCTTGTCGAAAAAGAAAGGACTGTGCCGGCACGAAACGACATGTTCGTGACACATGCGCCAAGCAAAATCGGGGCCTGATCCGCCAAGTTGTCTATTGTTTTTTGTAAATTGTAGACAATCTAGAATGCGACGCTTAGTATTCGGCATGGCCTCCAGGATCTCCAGCAACCCCGCCATCGCGCAACTCCAGTCGCATTCGCTCGCCGATCTGGTGCAAGCCGAGATCGAACGCATGATCCTGGACGGCGTGCTCCCCTCCGGTGCCAAACTGACCGAAGCCACGCTGGCCGAGCAGATCGGCGTGTCGCGCGGCCCGGTGCGCGAAGCGTTCCGCATGCTCGAGGAAGCCGGGCTGGTGCGCACCGAAAAGAACCGCGGCGTGTTCGTGCGGCATGTGCCGATCGAGGAAGCCCTCGAGATCTTCGAAGTGCGTGCCGTGATGGATCTTTACGTGGGCCGCAAGCTAGCCAAAGGCCTGAGCCCCGCAGAGGTTCGCGAGCTGCGCCAGCTGGCCGACGCAATGGATCAGGCCGTCAAAGGCGACAACGCCAACGACTACCACCGCTTCAACCTCAAGTTTCACGACCGGTTGCTCGAACTCGCCGGCAACGCCAAGCTTACGGCCACCTACCGCAAGCTGGTGAACGAACTCTCGCTGTTCCGGCGCCAGAACCTGACCAGCGAGTCGATGGCCGTCTACTCGCGCGAGCATCGCCAGATCGTCAAAGCGATCGCAGCCGGCGACCCCGATGCGGCCGGCCAGGCGATGTACCAGCATGTGATGAACAGCCGCGAACGCACACTGCGCAACTACGAACTGAAGCAGGTCGCGAGCGCCGCTGCGGCACGGGCCGCGGCCGCGGTGGAGGCCTGAGCCATGGCACTCACCCTTGCGGACATCGAAACGCTGTTTGCGCGCCACGGCGGCGCCCAGTACAGCGGCGAGCCCGTCACTCAGCTCGAGCACGCGTTGCAAACGGCGTACCTGGCCGAACAGGCCGGGGCCGACGACGAACTCGTCACTGCAGCGCTGCTGCACGACCTCGGCCACCTGCTCAACGACCAGGGCGAATCGCCCACCTTGCGTGGTGTCGACGACGTGCACCAGTACTTCGCCCTGCCCTTCCTTCGCCACGTGTTCAGCGACCGCGTGCTCGACGCGATCAAGTGGCATGTCGATGCCAAGCGCTACCTGTGCGCAACGCGGCCCGACTATTGGCAAGGCCTGTCTGCCGACTCGAAACGCAGCCTTGAACTACAGGGTGGCGTTTTCGCGGCAGACGCTGCTGATCGTTTCATCGCGCAGCCCAATGCCACCAAAGCCGTGCAGTTGCGCCTGTGGGACGACCAGGCCAAGTCACCTCATCTCGCGACGCCGCCGCTCTCGCACTACCTGACGCGCGCACAACGCTGCATGCTGACGTCCGCGTGACGCTGACCGGTCCGATCGTCCTGGCGGTACTGATCGCGCTGCGCTTTGGCTGAAGAAGCTCAGCTGGCGCGCACGCAGTCTGCGTAGTAGCGCTTCTTGCCCGTTTCGTCGATCTTGGCCACGAGGCCGTGGATATCGGTCTCGAAGCCGGGGCACTCGGTGTTGAACTCGCGTGCAAACTTCAGGTAGTCGACGATCTTCTTGTTGAACACCTCGCCCGGGATCAGGAGCGGAATGCCCGGTGGATACGGCGTGATCAGGCTGGTGGTGATGCGCCCTTCGAGCTGGTCGATCTCCACGCGCTCGGTCTTGCGGTGTGCGATGTGCGCGTAGGCGTCGCTGGGCTTCATCGCGGGCGTCAGGTCGCTCAGGTACATCTCGGTGGTGAGGCGCGCCACGTCGTAGCGCGCGTAGAGCCTGTGGATGCGCTGGCACAGGTCGCGCAGGCCGAGCTTCTCGTAGCCGGGATGCTGCTGGCAGAACTCGGGCAGGATGCGCCACATCGGCTGGTTGCGCGCATAGTCGTCCTTGAACTGCTGCAGCGCCGTCAACAGCGTGTTCCAGCGGCCCTTGGTGATGCCGATGGTGAACATGATGAAGAAGCTGTAGAGCCCGGTCTTCTCCACGATCACGCCATGTTCGGCCAGGAACTTGGTCACCACGCTGGCCGGGATGCCGGTGTCGGCAAACTTGCCCTGCAGGTCGAGACCCGGCGTGACGATGGTCGACTTGATCGGATCGAGCATGTTGAAGCCGTCGGCCAGCTTGCCGAAGCCATGCCAGTTGCGCGCAGAGCTCTTGGTTTTCTTGTCGCTGCTGCCCTCGCCTTTCATGATCCAGTCGTCGGCGCGGCCGATGCCTTCGTCGACCAGCTTTTCCGGCCCCCAGACCTTGAACCACCATTCGTCCTTGCCGAATTCCTCCTCGACCTTGCGCATCGCGCGCCGGAAGTCGAGCGCTTCGAGGATGCTTTCTTCCACCAGCGCGGTGCCGCCAGGCGGCTCCATCATGGCGGCGGCAACGTCGCAGCTCGCAATGATCGCGTACTGCGGGCTGGTTGACGAATGCATCAGGTAGGCCTCATTGAACAGGTCGCGGTCGAGCGCGCGGTTCTGCGAGTCCTGCACCAGCACATGGCTGGCCTGGCTGATGCCGGCCAGCAGCTTGTGGGTCGACTGGGTCGCGAACACCAGCGACTCCTTCGGCCGCACCCGGCGCTTGCCCATGGCGTGGTAGGCGCCGTAGAAGGGGTGGAAGGCGGCATGCGGCAGCCATGCTTCGTCGAAGTGCAGCGTGTCGACGTAGCCGTCGAGCATGTTCTTGATGGTCTCGGTGTTGTAGATCACGCCGTCGTAGGTCGACTGCGTGAGCGTCATCACGCGCGGCTTGATCTTGTCGTGATCGACGCCTGCCAGCAGCGGATTGGCCTTGATCTTGGCCTTGATCGCGCTCTGCTCGAACTCGCTCTGGGGAATCGGGCCGATGATGCCGAAGTGGTTGCGCGTGGGCTTCATGAAAACCGGTATCGCGCCGGTCATGATGATCGCGTGCAGGATCGACTTGTGGCAGTTGCGGTCGACCACCACCACGTCGTTCGGCGCCACCGTGTGGTGCCACACCATCTTGTTGCTGGTGCTGGTGCCGTTGGTGACGAAGAAGCAATGGTCGGCATTGAAGATGCGCGCCGCATTGCGCTCGCTGGCCGCCACCGGGCCGGTGTGGTCGAGCAGTTGGCCGAGTTCCTCGACCGCGTTGCAGACGTCGGCGCGCAGCATGTTCTCGCCGAAGAACTGGTGGAACATCTGGCCGACCGGGCTCTTCAGAAACGCCACGCCGCCGGAGTGGCCCGGGCAGTGCCAGGAGTACGAGCCGTCTTCGGCGTAGTCGATCAGCGCCTTGAAGAATGGCGGCTGCACGCCTTCGAGGTAGCTCTTGCACTCGCGGATGATGTGGCGTGCCACGAACTCCGGCGTGTCCTCGAACATGTGGATGAAGCCGTGCAGCTCGCGCAGGATGTCGTTCGGGATGTGGCGCGAGGTGCGCGTCTCGCCATAGATGTAGATCGGCACCTCGGCGTTCTTGCGGCGCACCTGTTCGATGAAGCTGCGCAGGTTGAGCACGGCGGGGTCGAGGTCGGGACCGGGGGTGAACTCCTCGTCGTCGATCGACAGGATGAACGCGCTGGCGCGGCTTTGCTGTTGCGCGAACTGGCTCAGGTCGCCGTAGCTCGTCACGCCAAGCACCTCGAAGCCCTCGCTTTCGATGGCCTGCGCCAGCGCGCGGATGCCGAGCCCCGAGGTGTTCTCGGCGCGGAAGTCCTCGTCGATGATGACGATGGGAAAGCGGAATTTCATGGGCAGGGCTCCGGACAGGCAAATAGCCGCGCAGTGTACGGAATTCGCATGAAGGTCACCGGCGCGGTTTGACCCAAAATGCAGGACTGACGACCAACGAGGAGATGACATGGCTAGTTCCACCATCTGGTGGCTGATCGCGGCGGGTGCCGTCGTGCTGGAATTGCTGTCCGGCACGGTTTACCTGCTGCTGCTGGGCGTGGGGTTCGCGGCCGCGGCGCTGGCGGCCCACATGGGCGCCGGGCTGACCGTGCAGCTCCTGTGTGCGGCAGTCGTTGGCGTGGGGGCCATGTTGGCCTGGTATCTCATCCGGCGTTCCCGGCCGGCAGAGCCACCCTCGCAGGCGAACCGCGACGTCAATCTGGACATCGGCGAGACGGTTCAGGTCGACGCCTGGAACGCCGACGGCACCGCCAGCGTGCGCTATCGCGGCGCCCAATGGACCGTAGTGCCGCGCGCTGGTGCAACGCCCTCCATCGGCGCGCACCGCGTGGCCGAAGTCACCGGCAGCCGCCTGGTGGTCGACAAAATCTGAACAACCGTACCCCAACAGGAACTCATCATGGAAATCGCAGCCGCCATCCTCGTCATCGCCGTCATCTTCGTGTGGCTCACGATCAAGATCGTGCCGCAACAACACGCCTGGGTGCGCGAGCGCCTCGGCAAGTACAACGGCACGATGACACCGGGCGCCAATTTCCTCATCCCCTTCGTCGATCGGGTTGCCTACAAGCACAGCCTGAAGGAAATCCCGCTCGACGTGCCGAGCCAGATCTGCATCACGCGCGACAACACGCAGTTGCAGGTCGACGGCATCCTCTACTTCCAGGTGACCGACCCGATGCGCGCCAGCTACGGCTCTTCGAACTACATCGTGGCCGTGACGCAACTCGCCCAGACCTCGCTGCGCAGCGTGATCGGCAAGCTCGAGCTCGACAAGACCTTCGAGGAGCGCGACATCATCAACGCGCAGGTGGTTGCCGCCATCGACGAGGCCGCGCTGAACTGGGGCGTGAAAGTGCTGCGCTACGAAATCAAGGACTTGACCCCGCCCAAGGAAATTCTGCAGGCGATGCAGCGCCAGATCACGGCAGAGCGCGAGAAGCGCGCACTGATCGCCGCGTCGGAGGGCCGCCGCCAGGAGCAGATCAACATCGCCACCGGCGAACGCGAAGCCTTCATCGCGCGCTCTGAAGGCGAGAAGCAGGCGCAGATCAACAACGCCCAGGGCGAGGCCGCCGCCATCACCGCAGTGGCCGATGCGACCGCCGGCGCCATCTCGCGCGTTGCAGCCGCCATTCGCGAACCGGGCGGCGAACAGGCCGTGCAGCTGAAGGTGGCCGAGCGCGCGGTCGATGCCTATGGCAAGGTGGCAGCCGACGCCACCACCACCCTGATCGTCCCCAGCAACATGACCGAGACCGCAGCCCTCATCGCCTCCGCGATGCGCATGGTGCAGGCTGGCAAAACCGGCCCCGCAGCCGGTTAGAATCGCGGGCTTCGGAGCGGTGGATGAGTGGTTTAAGTCGCACGCCTGGAAAGCGTGTGAGGGTTAATAGCCCTCCGCGGGTTCGAATCCCGCCTGCTCCGCCAACCATCAGTAAAACGGGCCCCTCGGGGCCCGTTTTTTATTTTGTCCGGGCGCATTCCTTGCCCGGACAAAAAGAGGCCTGCAGTGAAGCAGGCCTAAGGATCTTTGGTTAGGAGACCCATGGAGAAACCACTAGCGGTATCCACAATGAGCCTAAAAACTCGAATATGCAAGTGGTGCGTGCAAAGAAAAAGGGCCCGAAGGCCCTTTTTAATTCAAACTGATTAACGAAGAACCAGTTCAGCGCACCACGGCGAGTTGCTCGCGCTTGCCGGCCTTGTAGGTGTACAGGGTCAGCGCGCCATTCTTGATGTCGCCCTTTTCGTCGAATGCGATCGGGCCGGTCAGACCCTTGTATTGGATCTTGCCGATTTCAGGCAGGTACTTGACCGGATCCGAAGAGCCGGCCTTTTCCATCGCCGCGACCATCACGTTCACGGCGTCGTAGACGTACGGTGCATAAATCTGCACTTCGACGCCGTTCTTTTCCTTGAACTTGGTCTTCCAGGCTTCGAGCGGTGCCTTGAAGTCACCGTCAACGCCGCCGGCTTCGGCGCACACGACCATTTCTTCGCCCACGGCATCGCCGGCCAGCTTGGCTAACTCGCCGGTGCACATGCCGTCGCCGCCCATGAACTTGACGCTCATGCCCAGTTGCTTGACCTGCTTGAGCATCGGGCCGGCAACGGCGTCCATGCCACCAAAGAACAGCACGTCAGGCTTGGCGCCCTTGAGCTTGGTCAGGATGGCGTTGAAGTCGGTGGCCTTGTCGGTCGTGAACTCGTGGCCGACGATGGTGGCGCCGGCAGCCTTGGCGGCCTTCTCGAACTCTTCGGCAACGCCCTGGCCGTAAGCCGTGCGGTCGTCGATCACGGCGATGTTCTTGCCCTTCAGCGTTTCGACCGCGTACTTGCCCAGCGTGCCACCGAGTTGCGTGTCGTCAGCCACCACGCGGAACGTGGTCTTGAAGCCTTGGCGCGTGTACTTGGGGTTGGTGGCCGAAGGCGAAATCTGGGGAATGCCAGCGTCGCTGTACAGCTTGGAGGCCGGGATGGTGGTGCCCGAGTTCAGGTGACCGACCACGCCATTGACCTTGCTGTCGACCAGCTTCTGGGCCACAGCGGTGCCTTGCTTCGGGTCGCCGGCGTCGTCTTCAGCCAGCAGTTCGAACTTGGCAACCTTGTCGCCGATCTTCACGCCCTTGGCGTTCAGGTCTTCGATGGCCATCTTGGCGCCCAGTTCGTTGTCCTTGCCCAGGTGGGCGATGGCGCCGCTGGTGGGGCCCACGTGGCCGATCTTGACGACGATTGCATCGGCCGGAGGTGCGGCGGGCGCGGGTGCAGCAGCAGTTGGCGCCGGCGTGGCAGCAGGGGCGGCAGCTTCTTCTTTCTTGCCGCAAGCCACAAGCGTGAGAGCAGCCAAAGCGACCGCAGTCCATTTCAATTGCATGAGAACCTCCAGAACATGGATGAATTAGATAAACAACAAAAAACCGGTCGGTTGATCCGGGCAAGACAACAGAGCAAATTCCGCGCCGTGCCACGCATCGCCGCGCCCTCGCGCATCGACCCGGCGCGGAGTTTAGCCCAAGGATTCAGGGCCCAATCCTGTCGCAGACCCTGTGTTTTCGGAAAGTTCATGGGCCAGCGCTTCGACCACGAGCTCCCGCAAAATCGTTTCGATTTCTGCGCGCAGACGCGGCAGCATGCTGTCGAGTTGCTGCTGGACAGCAGCCGAAACGGTGTCGGTCATGCGGGCTTCGAGGGAAAGGTCGACCCGCTGCAACACGCGGTGAACCAGGCCCTCCTCGAAGCGGAACGCCTCGGCATCCGACAGCGCCAGCGCGGGCGCCATGGCAGCCTTCTCTTCCTCGGGGCTGTGGAACGCCGCCTGCGACACGAGGGTTTCAGTTTCGGCCACGGCCTCCGGCGTCTCAGCCGGCGGCTCGGGCGGCACGGGCAGTTCGACCACCGCAGTGAGCGTGGGAACAAAGCGGGGCGGCGTGCGCAGCGTGCTCACCATCAGGCGCCACCTCCGGACAGGTCATGGCGCTTCAACGCGTAGCCACGTTCGGCATAGTGACGCCAACGCGCCCGGCCCGCCATGCGGTCGGCGTCGTCCCCGGTGACGACCTCGATCAGTCGCTCGAAGCGCTCGAAACCGGTCGGCACGACCTCGCCCAGGTTCACCAGCACCTGCTGGTGCGGCAAACCGACCGCGTCGGAAGCAGCCAGCACCACCGGCGACCGCGCGAGCATCTGCGGCTCGCCGTCGCTGCGGCAATGGCCGATGAAGTCGGTGGCTGAAAACTGCCAGAGCGCGGCGTCGATGGCGTCGAGCATCGCGGCATCGGCCGTGACCACGACGCGCGCGCCGCCGACCACCACCGCCTTGCGCAGCAGCCTGCAGGTGTGGCTCACCTTGTCGGCGGCGTTGAAGTGGAAGTCGATCTCGGTCAAGGGCGGCCTGCCTGACTACCGGGTCCTGCGCCGGGCGGACTTGGCGGGCGTTGTGGGCGAAGCAGTTGCCGCGCGCGCCATCAGGTACGACAGCAGCAGGCCCACGGGTCGCCCGGTCGAGCCCTTGGCGGCGCCGCTCTTCCAGGCCGTGCCGGCAATGTCCAGATGCGCCCACGGGAAGTCACCCACAAAACGCTGCAGGAACTTGGCTGCGGTGATTGCGCCACCAGCCCGGCCCGCGATGTTGGCCACATCGGCGAAATGCGTCTTGAGGCCTTCTGCATACTCGTCGTCGAGCGGCAAGCGCCAGCAGCGGTCTTGCGATTGCTCGCCCGCTGTCTCCAACGCCGCGGCCAGCGTGTCGTCGCTCGAGAACAAGCCGCTGCGCACGCCGCCCAGCGCCACCACGCAGGCGCCGGTCAGCGTCGCGATGTCGATCACGGCGGCCGGCGCGAAGCGCTTGGCGTAGGTCAGTGCATCGCAAAGGATCAGGCGGCCTTCTGCATCGGTGTTGAGCACCTCGATGGTTTGGCCGCTCATGCTGGTGACGACGTCGCCTGGCTTGAGCGCAGCACCGTCGTTCATGTTCTCGCACGATGGAATCAGGCCGACCACGTTGATCGCGGGTTTGCAGTCGCCGAGCGCGCGGAAGACGCCCAGCACGCTGGCCGCGCCGCACATGTCGAACTTCATCTCGTCCATTTCGGCCGCCGGTTTCAGCGACACCCCGCCGGTATCGAAGGTGATGCCCTTGCCGACCAACACCACGGGCGGCTCGTCCGTGGCGCCGCCCTGGTATCGGAGCACGATGAACCGCAGCGGCTCCGACGAACCCTGCGCCACGGCGGCGAAAGAGCCCATGCCAAGCTTGGCCACTTCCTTGGGGCCCAGCACCTCGCACTTGATGTGCGGCGCTTCGGCAAGACTTTTCGCGGCTTCGGCCAACAAGGTGGGCGTGGCATGGTTGGCGGGACGATTGCCCCACTCCTTGGCGAACTCGATGCCGGCCACCGTGGCCTTGGCCTCCTGGAAAGCCGGGTTCAGCGTGGCCGCATCGGGCACACCCAGCGTGACATGGCGAACCGTGCGTGCCTCCGCCTTGGGCTTGGTCGTCGTGTACACATACGTGGCGTCTGCCGCGGCAAGCACGGCGAGCCGCAACGCCGCCGCGTCGGCGGGCTGCGCGAACACGATGGCAAGGCGCTTCGGATCGCAGCCCTTGACGGCGTGAACGCCGGCGCCGACCGCGGTACGCACCGCGCTCGCCGTGCCGTCGCCAATCGAAACCAGCACCACGCGCGACGCCGCGACACCCGCGGGACGATAGAGCTGCAACAGCTTGCCGGCCTTGGCTGGAAGGTCGCCGGCGTCACGGGCCTGGGCGATCAGTTCGGCCAGCGGGCCGCCTGCCTTGTCGTTGTCAAGGGCGCCCGCAAGCACGATCAGTGCGTCGGTCTTTTCGGTCGCCGCCTGGGCCAGGGAGAGGGTCTTGAGTTGAAAGTCCATAATCCTTCTTTTCCCCGACGATGTTATTCCATTCCTCCCTACGCAAGGAGCTGTCACGCAGCTTCGGAGCCACCTTGGTGGTTCTGGTCACGATCGTGATGACGATGATGCTGATCCGCACCCTGGGCCTTGCGGCCAGGGGCAGTGTCGATCCGGCCGAAGTGTTTCTCGTGATGACCTACACGGTGATCGGCTACATGCCGACCATCCTGAGCCTGAGCCTGTTCGTCTCCATCGTCGGCACCCTGTCGCGCATGTACCGCGACAGCGAAATGATCATCTGGTTCTCCAGCGGTCGCGGCTTGACCGATTTCATCCACCCGCTGTTCCGCTTTGCATGGCCGGTGCTGCTGCTGATCGCGGTGCTGTCGCTGGTGGGATGGCCGTGGGCCAACTCGCAGACGCAGGGCATGCGCGACCAGTACGAGCGGCGCGGCGACATCGACCGCGTGGCGCCCGGCGAGTTCCAGGAGTCGTCCGGCCGCAACCGCGTGTTCTTCATCGACAAGGACACGGCCAACGGAACCGTTGCGTCGAACGTGTTCATTTCTTCGATCGAACGCAACCGCCAGATCATCACCTCGGCCCGTAGCGGCAAGGTCGAATCGATCAACGAGACTCGCTACCTGATGCTGAGCAACGGCCAGCGGCTCGAGCGCCCGCTCGACAAGTCCGGGCTGAAGATCAGCGAGTTCGACACCTACGGAGCCAAGACCGGCAGCAACGTGGCAGCCTCGGAAGACAACACGCCGGCGCGCGCGCGCACCACGATGGCGCTGCTGGCCAACCCGACGCCGATCTATCGCGCCGAACTGGCCTGGCGCATCGGCATGCTGCTGGCGGCCATCAACTTCGTACTGCTGGCGCTCGCGGTGTCGAGTGTCAACCCGCGCGTCGGTCGCAGCGGCAACCTGCTGTTCGCACTGTTCGCGTTCGTCATCTACTACAACCTGCTCAATCTCGGGCAGGGCTGGGTCGGGTCGGGCCGTCTCAGCGCCGGCGTCTTTCTGCTGCTGCTGCACGGCGGCGTGTTCGTGCTGGCGCTGCTCTGGCTTGCCAAACGCCATAACAACTGGGGTCTGAGGGCGCGGCGCCCTGCCCCGGCACCCCTTGCGACCGCGTGAAAACCATTCGACGACTGATCTATGGCGAGGTGCTGAGGGCCGTGGCCTTCGTGACTCTCGGCTTTCTGTGCCTGTTCTTCTTTTTCGACTTTGTCGACGAATTGCAGGCCGTCAACAAGGCCAACGCGCTCGGCTACGGACTGCCGCAGGCACTGCTCTATGTGACCATGCTGGTGCCAAGCCACATGTACGAGTTGCTGCCCATCGCAGTGCTCATCGGCACCATCTTCGTGATGGCGCGGCTCGCACAGAGCTCGGAATACACCATCCTGCGTACCAGTGGTCTCGGGCCCTGGCGCGCGCTGCGCACGCTGCTGCTGCTGGGGGCCGGCTTCGTGGTGCTCACGTTCGCGGTCGGAGACTACCTTGCGCCTTTCAGCGACCGCACCGCGCAACTGCTCAAGGCGCGTTACCAGGGCGTCTACGCCATGGGCGGCAACACCGGGGCCTGGCTGCGTGAGAAGCAGGGCGAAAACTCCTATGCGGTGAATGTGGTGTCGATGGATCGCGACGGCACGCTCAAACACCCGCGCATCTTCGAATTCGACGCCAAGGGCTTTCTCGCCTCGCAAACCTCGGCCGAGTTCGCGGTGATAGAAAGCGGTGGCGCGTGGATGCTTTATGGGGTCGAGCGTCAGCAATACCAAACCCGCAATGCCGACAAGGCACATGTGCAGACCGTGACCACCCCCGGGCTGCGCTGGCCCAGTTCGCTGACCGGCGAAATGGTGTCGGTTGCGCTGCTGAAGCCCGACCGCATGAGCACCTTCGACCTGTTCGACTACATCCGCCACCTCGATGCCAATGGCCAGAAGGCGCAGCGCTACGAAATCGAGTTCTGGCGCAAGGTGTTCTACCCGCTCTCCTGCCTGGTGATGGTGGTGCTCGCCCTGCCTTTCGCCTACCTGCATTTTCGGCAGACCGGCATTACCAGCTATGTGTTCGGCGGCGTGCTGATCGGCATCAGCTTCTTCCTGCTCAACAACGTGTTCGGCTACATCGGCAACCTGCGCACCTGGTCGCCCTGGATCACGGCGGCGGCGCCCGGGATGATCTATTCGGTGATGTCGTTGGCGGCCTTCAGCTGGCTGGTGTTGAGACGGTAGCGATGGGTGGCGAGCGCGGCATTCTGCTGTTTGCGCACGGTTCGCGCGACATGCGCTGGCGCGAGCCCGTCGAAGCCGTCGCACGCAGGGTCGGCGAGCGCGACCCGGCAGCCCAGGTGGCCTGCGCGTACCTCGAGCTGGTCGAGCCCGACCTGCCGACGGCGGCTGCGCAGATGGTGGCCCGCGGCGCACGCAGCGTGCGCGTGGTGCCGCTGTTTCTCGGCATGGGGAAGCATCTGCGTGAAGACCTGCCGCTGCTGCTGGAGCAGCTTCGCACGGCCCACCCGGCGGTCGATTTCTCGCTGCGCAAGGCGGTCGGCGAAGAGCCGGAACTGATCGATCTGATGGCCCGGATTGCGCTTGGGCAAGGATGATCCGCCGACATTGATAGATTCGGAAGGCATAATAAATCCCGCAAAAGGACGGAATTTGTTATGAATCTGCACCAATTCAAATTTGTGCAGGAAGCGGTGCGCCGCAACCTGAATCTGACCGAGGCGGCCAAGGCGCTGCACACCTCGCAACCCGGCGTCTCCAAGGCCATCATCGAGCTCGAGGAAGAACTCGGCGTCGAGATCTTCGCGCGCCACGGCAAGCGCCTGAAGCGCGTGACCGAGCCGGGCCAGCACGTGATCGCGAGCATCGAACTGATCATGCGCGAGGTCGGCAATCTCAAGCGCATCGGCGAGCAGTTCAGCGCGCAGGACAGCGGCACGCTCTCGATCGCCACCACCCACACGCAGGCGCGATATGTGCTGCCGGTGCCGGTGGCGAAGCTGCGCGAGGCCTACCCCAAGGTCAATGTGAGTCTGCATCAGGGATCGCCGGATCAGGTGGCGCGCATGGTGATCGACGAGATTGCCGAGATCGGCATCGCGACCGAATCGCTCGATGGCTACGCCGAACTCGTGACGCTGCCCTGCTACGAGTGGCAGCACGTGCTGGTGCTGCCGAAAGACCATCCGTTGGCAAACAAGGAGCGCGTCTCGCTCGAAGACATCGCGCACGAGCCGATCATCACCTACCACCCGTCGTTCACCGGGCGCACGCGCATCGACCATGCCTTCGCGCAGAAGAAGCTCACGCCACGCATCGCACTCGAAGCGATCGATTCCGACGTGATCAAGACCTATGTGCGGCTCGGCCTCGGCGTCGGCATCGTGGCCGAGATGGCGGTGCGCGACGACTCCAATGCCGACCTCGTGGTGCGCCCGATGGGCCATATCTTCGGCACCAACATCGCACGCGTCGCCTTCAAGCGCAGCGCCTACCTGCGCAACTTCGTCTTCAAGTTCGCCGAGTTGCTGAGCGACCGGCTCGACCGCAATCTCATCGCCAAGGCCCTTGCCGGCCACAACCAGGATTACCAGCTGTGAGCGCCGTACTTTCATCTTCCGCCGCCGCTGGCACCGCGCCGCGGACGCCGGCACTGACCACCAAGCTGCCGGCCGTCGGCACCACCATCTTTACCGTGATGTCGGCGCTCGCCGCCGAGAAAAATGCGGTCAACCTCGGCCAGGGTTTTCCGGACTTCGGCTGCGATCCGAAGCTGCTGCAGGCCGTCACGGACGCCATGGCCGCCGGCCATAACCAGTACCCGCCGATGCCCGGCATCCTGCCGCTGCGCAACGCGATCGTGTCGAAGATCGAGGCGCTCTACGGTCACCGCTACAGCGCCGCCGACGAGATCACCATCACCGCCGGCGCCACGCAGGCCATCATCACCGCCGTCCTTGCCGTGGTGCGCGCCGGCGACGAGGTGATCGTGCTGGAGCCCTGCTACGACAGCTACGTGCCCAACATCGAACTGGCCGGCGGCACCGTGGTGCGCGTGCCGCTCACGCCGGGTACGTTCCGGCCCGACTTCGACAAGATCGCCGCCGCGCTCACGCCGAAAACGCGCGCGATCATCGTCAACACCCCGCACAACCCGAGCGCCACCGTGTGGACGGATGCCGAGATGCGCCGGCTCGACGCGCTGCTGGCGCCCACCGAGGTGCTGGTGATTGCCGACGAGGTCTACGAGCACATGGTCTACGCGCCGCTGCGCCACGAAAGCGCCGCGCGCTACCCGGGCCTGGCCGCGCGCAGCTTCATCGTCAGCAGCTTCGGCAAGACCTACCACGTGACCGGCTGGAAGGTCGGCTACGTGGCCGCGCCGGCGCCGCTCACCGCCGAGTTCCGCAAGGTGCACCAGTTCAACGTGTTCACCGTCAACACGCCGATGCAGCATGCGCTGGCGCAGTTCATGGCCGACCCGGCGCCCTACCTCGAATTACCGGCCTTCTACCAGCGCAAACGCGACTTGTTTGCCGCCGGCCTGGCGAAGACCCGCCTGAAACTGCTGCCGAGCGAAGGCACCTACTTTCAGTGCGTGGACATCTCGGCCGTGAGCGACCTGACAGAATCCGAGTTCTGCCTGTGGCTCACCGGCGAGATCGGCGTGGCGGCAATCCCACTCTCGGCTTTCTACGGCGACGGTTTCGACCAGCGCGTGGTGCGCTTCTGCTTTGCCAAAAAGGACGAAACGCTCAACGCGGCGCTGGAAAGACTCGCTCGGCTCTGACACCAGTCGTAGGTGCTTCCTGACCGCCGAAGGGGCTGCTTTCCCTAGGCGATCGGCTCGCCGGAGCCGACCATTGACTTCTTTGTAATGCCTTAGGAGAAGTCCATGTCGCTTTCGTTGATCCTGCTGATCGTCGTGGTCCTGTTGCTGATCGGCGCGCTGCCAAGCTGGGGCTACAGCCGCAGTTGGGGCTACGGCCCGAGCGGCGGCCTCGGCCTGGTACTGCTCGTCGTGATCGTGCTGCTGCTGATGGGCCGCATATAGCGGCCGGCCAAACCGCTCGAAAGCCCGCCTTGGCGGGCTTTTTCACGCGTCGAGCTGCGCCCAGGCCTTGTCGAGACGCTTGACGCTCACCGGCTGCGGCGTACGCAGTTCCTGCGCGAAGAAGCTCACGCGCAGCTCCTCCAGCAACCACCGGAACTCCAGCATGCGTTCGTCGACCGCGCCCTTGCGTTCGGCAACCAGGCGCCAGTAGCGCTGCTCCTGCGGACGCAGCTCGGCGAGCTTGGCCGTATCGCGCGCGGCATCGGCGCGCAGCTTGTCGAGCCGCAGCACGATGGCCTTGAGATAGCGCGCGAAGTGCTGCAACTGCGGCCAGGGCGTTTCGGCGATAAAGCGCTTGCCGACCAGCCGCTGCAATTGCTGCGCGGCGTCCTGCACCGATTCCGGCTGAAGTTTTGTGTCCTTGATCTTGCGCACCGCGGCCGCGTACTCGACCAGGATCACGCTGGCCAGCCGGGCGACCTCGTTGGCGATCAGCGTGAGCCGGCCGCGCCCTTCTTCGATGCGGCGCTTGAATGCGAACTCGTCGGTGGGCAACGGTTCCTGCAGGAACGCCCGATCCAGCGCCACATCGATGATCTGCGCCCGCAGTTCTTCCACGGTGCCGAGCGGCATATAGGCCACGGCCATCTTCTGCAGGTCGGGGATGTTCTTTTCGAGGTACTTGAGCGCGTCCTTGAGTTGCAGCGCGACCAGGCGACGCAGCCCGGCGCGGTGCTTGGCCGCAGCGACGGCCGGCTCGTCGAACACCTCGATCGTCACGCCATCGGGATGCCCGTCGTTCACCAGTGCGGGGAAGCCGACCAGCGACTGCGCGCCGCGCCGCACTTCCATCAACTCCGGCAACTCGCCGAAAGTCCACGCCACGTAGCGTTGCCCCGCCGGCAACGAGGGCTCCGCTGCCACGTTCTTGACAGCAGCCTGCGTGCGTCCTGCGGACGAAGCGGCCGCTTTTTGTTCCGAGTCCGCGGTCTTCTTGACATTGAGCCCCGCCAGCGCCTGGAACGCGCCACGCGCCTGCGCCCCGAGTTCGGCCTTGAGCGCACCGAGGTTGCGCCCCATGCCGAGCTGGCGACCATGCTCGTCGACCACGCGCAGGTTCATGAACAGGTGCGGCGGCAGCATGTCGAGCTTGAAGTCGGCACGCTTCACGTCGAGGCTCGTGAGGTCGCGCACGCGCTTGAGTAGCGCATCGGTCAGCGATCCGGCGCCGAAAGCCTCGGGCACCGACATCGCCTCGGCCAGCTTCGAGGCCGACTCCGGCAACGGCACCAGGCGCGAGCGCGGCCGCTGCGGCAGGCTCTTGAGCAGCGCCTGCAACTTGTCCTTGAGCATGCCGGTGACCAACCACTCGCTGCGCTCCTCGCTGACCTGGTTCAGCACGAACAGCGGCACCGTCACCGTCAGGCCATCGCGCGTGTCGCCGGGTTCGTGCAGATAGGTCGCCGCGCAATCGACTCCGCCCAAGCGAAGCGTCGACGGGAACGAATCGGTCGTGATGCCGGCGGCCTGGTGCCGCATGAGCTCGTCGCGCGTCAGGAACAGCAGGCGCGGCTCGGTGTGCGAACGCTCCTTGTACCAATGCTCGAACGATGCACCGCTGGCCACGTCGGGCGGCAGTTGCGCGTCGTAGAACGCATAGATCAGCTCGTCGTCGACCAGCACGTCCTGCCGGCGCGACTTGTGCTCCAGGCCCTCCACCTCCTTCACCAGCTTGCGGTTGGCGGCAAGGAACGGGTACTTGCTATCCCACTGCCCCCCCACCAGCGCCTCGCGAATGAAGATTTCGCGCGCCGCGACCGGGTCGACCCGGGTGAAGTCGACACGCCGGCCGCTGTAGACCACCAGGCCATACAAGGTGGCGCGCTCCAGCGCCGTGACCTGCGCGCCCTTCTTCTCCCAGTGCGGATCGAGCAGCTGCTTCTTGAGCAGATGGCCCGCCACCTGCTCGAGCCACTGCGGCTCGATGTTGGCGATGCCGCGGCCGAACAGGCGCGTGGTCTCGACCAGCTCGGCCACCACGATCCAGCGGCCCGGCTTCTTCTTCAGGTGCGCGCCCGGATGGCGGTAGAACTTGATTCCGCGCGCGCCGAGATACGCTTCGTCATCCTCCAGCTTCCAGCCGATGTTGCCGAGCAGGCCGGCCAGCATCGACAGGTGCAGTTGCTCGTAATTCGCGGGCTGCGTATTGATCTTCCACTTGTGCTCGGTCACGACCGTGAGCAGTTGCGAATGGATGTCGCGCCATTCGCGCACGCGGCGGATGTTGACGAAGTTCTGGCGCAGCAACTGCTCGTACTGCCGGTTGGTGAGCTTGTGCGTATCACCGTGGCCGCCGCGCGCTGCATGGATCCACTTCCAGAGTTGCAGGTAGCCACTGAACTCGCTCTTCTCGTCGTCGAACCTGGTATGCGCCTGGTCGGCCTGCTGCTGCGCGTCCATCGGGCGGTCGCGCACGTCCTGCACGCTGAGTGCCGACGCGATCACCAGCACCTCTTCGAGCGCGCTGCGCGACCGCGCCTCCAGGATCATGCGGCCCACGCGCGGGTCGAGCGGTAGCCGCGCGAGCTCGCCGCCGATGGCCGTGAGCTCGTTCGCGTCGTCGACCGCGCCCAGTTCGTTGAGCAACTGGTAGCCGTCGGCAATGGCGCGCGGCGACGGCGCCTCGAGGAATGGAAAGCGCGCCACGTCGCCCAGGCGCAGCGACTTCATGCGCAGGATCACGCCGGCCAGCGACGAGCGCAGGATCTCGGGGTCGGTGAAGCGCGGCCGCCCGGCAAAGTCTTTCTCGTCGTAGAGCCGGATGCAGATGCCGTTGGCCACGCGACCGCAGCGGCCGGCGCGCTGGTTCGCCGCCGCCTGGCTGATCGGCTCCACCAGCAGCTGCTCGACCTTGCTGCGGAAGCTGTAGCGTTTGACGCGTGCCGTGCCGGCATCGATCACATAGCGCGTGCCGGGCACGGTGAGCGAGGTTTCGGCCACGTTGGTGGCCAGCACGATGCGGCGACCGGTGTGGCCTTCGAAGATGCGATCCTGCTCGGCCGGCGACAGCCTCGCAAACAGCGGCAGCACTTCGGCGCCGCGGTACAACGGCTGGTGCGCAAGGTGCTTGCGCAGGTGGTCGGCCGCCTCGCGGATCTCCCGCTCACCGGGCAGAAACACCAGGATGTCGCCCGCGTTGTGCGGATCGCGCCAAAGCTCGTCGACACCGTCGGCAATCGCATCGTTGAGGTCGTATTCGCGCGATTCCTCGAACGGTCGCCAGCGCTGTTCCACCGGGAAGGTGCGGCCCGACACGTAGATGATCGGCGCGGGAATCACTGGCCCCCACGCTCCGCGCTGCGCGTCGTCGCTGCCCCCCGAGGCGGCCTCGTCCGCCTTGGGGCGGCCCGGCGGCGGGCGGCGCGACGCAAAATGCTGCGCGAAGCGGTCGGCATCGATGGTCGCCGAGGTCACGATCACCTTCAGATCCGGCCGGCGCGGCAGGATCTCGCGCAGGTAGCCCAGCAGGAAGTCGATGTTCAGCGAGCGCTCGTGGGCCTCGTCGATGATGAGGGTGTCGTAGGCCTTGAGCAGCGGATCGGTCTGCGTCTCGGCCAGCAGGATGCCGTCGGTCATGAGCTTGACCGAGGCGTCGCGGCCCAGGCGATCCTGGAAGCGCACCTTGAAGCCGACCACCTCGCCGAGCGGCGTCTTCAGTTCCTCGGCGATGCGCTTGGCCACCGAGCTCGCCGCGATGCGGCGCGGCTGGGTGTGGCCGATCAGCTTGCCCTTGCCGGGTTCGGCATTGAGCTTGCCGCGGCCCAGCTGCAGCACGATCTTCGGCAACTGCGTGGTCTTGCCCGAGCCGGTTTCGCCGCACACGATCACAACCTGGTTGTTCGCGATGGCGGCGGCGATCTCGTCGCGCCGGGCCGACACCGGCAAGGCTTCTGGGAACTCGATTCGAAGGGGGGACAAAGACAAGGCCGTCAGTTCAGGGAAAATCGTCGATTATCTTGCGCCCGGCATACCTGCCCTCCTCACCCCTGCCAATGTCCACCGTCTTCAATTTCACCTTCGTCCCCTGGTTCCGCTCGGTGGCGCCCTACATCCACACGCACCGGGGCAAGACTTTCGTGGTCGGGCTGGCAGGCGAGGCGATCGCCGCCGGCAAGCTGCAGAACATCGCGCAGGATCTGGCGCTGATCCAGTCGATGGGCGTGAAGATCGTGCTGGTGCACGGCTTCCGCCCGCAGGTCAACGAGCAGTTGCGTGCCAAGGGCCACGAGGCGCGCTATTCGCACGGCATGCGCATCACCGACGAAGTGGCGCTCGATTCGGCCCAGGAGGCCGCGGGCCAGCTGCGCTACGAGATTGAAGCAGCGTTCAGCCAGGGCCTGCCCAACACGCCGATGGCCGGCTCCACGGTACGCATCATCTCGGGCAACTTCATCACGGCACGGCCGGTTGGAGTACTCGACGGGGTCGACTTCAAGCATTCGGGGCTGGTGCGCAAGGTCGACAGCGCAGGCATTCGCCGCACGCTCGACTTCGGCGCGATGGTGCTGATTTCGCCGTTCGGCTTCTCCCCCACCGGCGAGGCCTTCAACCTCACGATGGAAGAGGTGGCCACCAGCGTGGCGATCTCGATCCAGGCCGACAAGCTGATCTTCCTGACCGAGATCCCCGGCATTCCGCTCGACACGAGCCTGCCGGTGAGCGAAGACAACCCGATCGACACCGAACTGCCGTTGGCCGCCGCCGAGAAGCTGCTGGCCACGCTGGAACCGGCGCAGCGCCCGACCGACAGTGCGTTCTACCTGCAGCACTGCGTCAAGGCCTGCAAGGGCGGCGTCGAACGCAACCACATCCTGCCGTTCGCGGTCGATGGCGCGCTGCTGCTCGAGGTGTACGTGCACGACGGCATCGGCACCATGGTGATCGACGAAAAGCTCGAGTCGCTGCGCGAAGCGACGGCCGACGACATCGGCGGCATCCTGCAACTGATCGAGCCCTTCGAGCGCGACGGCACGCTGGTCAAGCGCGACCGCACCGAGATCGAGCGCGACGTCGGCCACTACACGGTCATCGAGCACGACGGGGTGATCTTCGGCTGTGCTGCGCTCTATCCCTACCCCGAGGCGCGCACCGCCGAGATGGCGGCCCTGACGGTATCGCCCCATGTGCAGTCTCAGGGCGACGGCGAGCGCATCCTCAAGCGCGTCGAGCAGCGCGCCAAGGGGATGGGCCTCGAGAGCATCTTCGTGCTGACAACGCGCACCATGCACTGGTTCATCAAGCGCGGCTTCGTGCAGGTGGACCCTGAATGGCTGCCCGAGGCGCGCAAGCGCAAGTACAACTGGGATCGCAAGAGCCAGGTTCTCGTCAAGAAACTCTGATCCGCACGAAAGGCCGGCGCCCATGACGTTCACGACCGCCCTCCTGTTCTCGATCGTCGCGCTGTCCGCCATCGCCACGCCCGGGCCGACCGTGCTGCTGGCGCTGAGCAACGGCTCGCGCCACGGCGTGCGCGGCGCACTGCCGGGCATGCTGGGCGCGGCGCTGTCGGATTTCGTGCTGGTGGGCGCGGTGGCGCTCGGCCTGGGCGCATTGCTCGCGGCGTCGGAGTTCTGGTTCTCGATGCTCAAGTGGGCGGGCGCCCTCTACCTTGCGTGGCTCGGCATCCGGATGCTGCGCTCGCGCGGTGGTTTCGATGTGCCTGCGGCGGGCCCGGGCGGCGGTGGACGACGCACCAGCCGGCAGGTCTTTTTCAAGTCCTTCCTCGTCGCAGTGACCAACGCGAAAGGCTACCTGTTCTGCTCGGCACTGTTGCCGCAGTTCATCGATCCGGCAATGGCGCAGACGCCGCAGTACATCGCCATCGCGCTGTTGTTCGCGTCACTGGACGTGGCCGTGATGTGCATCTACGCATTTGTCGGCGCTCGCGCCATGCGCCTGCTCACCGCATCGGCCACTCGCTGGCTCGACCGCACCTGCGGCGCCTTGCTGCTGGCACTGGCTGCATCGCTGGCCTTCTATCGCCGCGGCAACGCCTGAACGGGCGCGCGGGCGCGCTTCGCGCCGCGGGCTGTCCCCGATAATCGCCGGCATGAATCCCCTGCTCGCCAGACTGCAGCCCTACCCGTTCGAGCGGCTCAAGCAGCTTTTTGCAGGCGTCACACCGGACGCCGCGTTCCCGCCCATCAGCCTCGGCATCGGCGAACCCAAACACCCCACGCCGCAGTTCATCAAGGATGCGCTGACCGCAGGCCTCGGTGCGCTGGCCATGTACCCCGCAACGGCAGGCACACCCGCATTGCGCGCCGCCTTCACCGGATGGCTGCAGCGGCGCTATGGACTGGCGCTGGATCCGGTGACCCAGGTGCTGCCGGTCAATGGCTCGCGCGAGGCGCTGTTTGCATTGGCCCAAACGGTGGTGGACGCGAGCGCCAAGCCCGGCCCGGTGGTCGTCTCGCCCAACCCGTTCTATCAAATCTACGAAGGCGCGGCGCTGCTGGCCGGCGCCGAAGTGCACTACGTGCCCAGCCTCGCCGAGCGCAACTTCGCCGTGGACTGGGACAGCGTGCCGGACGAGGTCTGGGCCCGCACCCAGCTCGTGTTCGTCTGCTCCCCCGGCAACCCCACCGGCGCGGTGATGCCGCTGGACGAGTGGCGCAAGCTGTTTGTGCTGTCGGATCGGCACGGCTTCGTGATCGCGGCCGACGAGTGCTACAGCGAGATTTATTTCCGCGACGAACCGCCGCTCGGTGGCCTCGAAGCAGCTGACAAATTGGGGCGCCGCGACTTCAAGAACCTTATTGCCCTGACATCTTTGTCAAAGCGCAGCAACGTGCCGGGGCTGCGCAGCGGCTTCGTGGCGGGGGATGCGGCCATCATCAAGCGCTTCCTGCTCTACCGCACCTATCACGGCAGCGCCATGAGCGGCAGCGTGGCGGCAGCCAGCATCGCGGCCTGGGGCGACGAAGCCCATGTGGTCGAGAACCGCGCGCTGTACCGGGCCAAGTTCGCCGCCGTCACGCCGATGCTCGAAGCCGTGCTGGACGTGGGCCTGCCCGACGCCAGCTTCTACCTCTGGGCCGGCATTCCGGCCGCCTGGAACGGGGACGACGAGGCTTTCGCCCGCGCCCTGTACGCTCAATACAATGTGACGGTTTTGCCCGGGAGCTATCTGGCACGCGAATCGCAAGGTCGCAATCCGGGCCGTGGGCGGATACGCATGGCCCTGGTGGCCGACACCGCCGAGTGCGTCGAGGCCGCCGGGCGCATCGTTCAGTTCATCCAAAGAGATTTTTCTTCATGACCCAACAACTCCAGCAGACCATCGACGCCGCGTGGGAAGACCGCGCCAACCTTTCCGCCACCCAGGCGCCCAAGGAAGTGCTTGAAGCTGTCGAACACGTCATTTCCGAGCTCAACAACGGCCACCTGCGCGTGGCCACGCGCGAGAGCGTCGGCCAGTGGACCGTGCACCAGTGGATCAAGAAGGCCGTGCTGCTGTCGTTCCGCCTGAAGGACAACGAGCAGATGCAGGCCGGCTCGCTCGGCTTCTACGACAAGGTGCCGACCAAGTTCTCGCACCTGTCGGCCGCCGAACTGAAGGAAGCCGGCGTGCGCATCGTGCCGCCCGCCGTGGCGCGCCGCGGCAGCTACATCGCCAAGGGCGCGATCCTGATGCCCAGCTACGTGAACATCGGCGCCTACGTCGGCGAAGGCACCATGGTCGACACCTGGGCGACGGTGGGTTCGTGCGCGCAGATCGGCGCCAATGTGCACCTTTCGGGCGGCGTCGGCATCGGCGGCGTGCTGGAGCCGCTGCAGGCCGGCCCGACCATCATCGAGGACAACTGCTTCATCGGCGCACGCTCCGAAGTGGTCGAAGGCGTGGTCGTCGAAGAGAACTCGGTGCTGTCGATGGGCGTGTTCATCGGCCAGAGCACCCCGATCTACGACCGTGCCACCGACAGCGTGAGCTACGGCCGCGTGCCCGCCGGCTCGGTGGTAGTGAGCGGCAGCCTGCCGAAGCCCGGCGGCAAGTACAACATGTACGCTGCGATCATCGTCAAGAAGGTCGACGCCAAGACGCGTTCGACCACCTCGCTGAACGATCTGCTGCGCGACTGATCTTCTTCTTTTCTACAACCCGCCAGAGGAGTCCCGATGACCGGAACGATGGAGCGAATTCTTCGCCTGATGGCCGAACGCAAAGCGTCGGACATCTACCTCTCGGCGCACTCGCCGGCACTGATCCGCATCAACGGGACCTGCCTGCCGATCAACGCGCAGATCCTGCCGCCCGACGCACCGCTGCACCTGCTGGCGGAGGTGGTGCATGAGAGCCGCATCGCCGAGCTCGAACGCATGGGCGAGCTCAACATGGCCATTGCGCTCGAAGGCGCCGGCAACTACCGGATCAGCGCGATGCGCCAGCGCGGCACCTACGCCGTGGTGGTGCGCCACATTGCATCGGTGATCCCGACCTTTGCCGACCTGAACCTGCCCGAGATCCTGAAGACGCTGATCATGGAAAAGCGCGGGCTGATCCTGATGGTGGGCGCCACGGGTGCGGGCAAGACCACCACGCTGGCCTCGATGCTCGACTACCGCAACGAAAACGCCAGCGGCCACATCCTGACGGTCGAGGAGCCGATCGAGTTCACCTACACCAACAAGAAATCGATGGTGAACCAGCGCGACGTGGGCAGCGACACGCAATCGCTGCAGATTGCGCTGAAGAACGCGTTGCGCCAGGCGCCCGACGTGATCCAGATCGGCGAGATCCGCGACCGCGAGACCATGACGGCCGCCATCGCCTATGCGCAATCGGGCCACCTGTGCGTGGCCACGCTGCATGCCAACAACAGCCATCGTGCGCTGAACCGCATCTTGAGCTTCTACCCCGTCGAGGTGCGCGCCACGCTGCTGGGCGACCTCGGCAGCGCGCTGCGCGCGATCGTGGCGCAGCGGCTGCTGCGCACGCCGACCGGCAACCGGGTGCCCGCACTCGAAGTCCTGCTGAACACGGCGCTCGTGGCCGAGTTCATCGAAAAGGGCGACTTCTCGGCGGTCAAGGAAGCCATGGAGCAGTCGATGGCCGAAGGATCGCAGACCTTCGAGGAAGACATCGCGCGCCTGATCAACGACGACGTGGTCGCGCGGGCCGAAGGCCTGCTGCAGGCCGACTCGCCAACCAACCTGATGTGGCGCCTGCAAAACCGCAACAAGCCCGCGGCGAAAGCGGAAGAGCGCAACCTGATGGACCAGGTCGAAGAGCCGACCTTCACCGACATCACACTGGATGTGAAGTTCTAAGGCCCTCGTTTCTCTCATGTCCCGAACGCTGCATCTCGCCGAACAACTGATCTCGCGCCCCTCTGTCACACCCGACGACGGGGGCTGCCAGCAGATTCTCGGTGAGCGGCTGGCGCGGCTGGGCTTTGCACTGGAGACCATCGAAAGCGGGCCGGCCGATTTCCGGGTCACGAACCTGTGGGCCAAACGGACTGCAGCGACTGCACACAGCGCCACCCGAACAATCGCGTTCGCCGGCCACACGGACGTGGTGCCTACCGGCCCGCTCGCGCAATGGACGAGCCATCCGTTCACGCCCACCCACCGCGGCGGCCTGCTCTACGGCCGCGGTGCCTGCGACATGAAGACCTCGCTAGCCGCCTTCGTCGTGGCCATCGAGGAGTTCCTGGCCGCCACGCCCGACCCGCGCCTGTCGATCGCGCTGCTGCTCACGAGCGACGAAGAGGGCCCGGGCATCGACGGCACGGTCGTGGTCTGCAACACGCTGGCCGCGCGCGGCGACGTGGTCGACTTCTGCATCGTCGGCGAACCGACCTCGGTCGAACGCTGCGGCGACATGATCAAGAACGGCCGCCGCGGCACCATGAGCGGCAAGCTCACGGTGAACGGCGTGCAGGGCCACATCGCCTACCCGCACCTTGCGAAGAACCCGGTCCACGCGTTCGCGCCCGCGTTGGCCGAACTGGTGGCGATCAACGCGGCCGGCGGCTGGGACGCCGGCAATGCGTACTTCCAGCCAACCAGCTGGCAGATCAGCAACTTCCACGCGGGCACCGGCGCCAGCAACGTGATTCCGGGTGCCGCGGTGATCGACTTCAACTTCCGCTTCTCGACTGAGTCGACGCCCGAGTCGCTGCAGCAGCGCGTGCAGGCCGTGCTCGATGCCCATGACCTCGACTGCACGCTCGCCTGGACGGTCGGCGGCCTGCCCTTTCTGACCCCGCCCGGTGAGCTGGTGGCGGCCGTGCAGGCCGCGATCCACGACGAGACCGGCATCACCACCGAACTCTCGACCAGCGGCGGCACCAGCGACGCGCGCTTCATCGCGAAAATCTGCAAGCAGGTGGTCGAACTGGGTCCGGTCAACGCCAGCATCCACAAGATCGACGAGCACATCGCAGTCGATGCGATCGAGCCGCTCAAGAACATCTACCGCCGCACGCTGGAACGACTCGAGCGGTCGTTGGCCTGATGCGCACCGTCATCGATTTGATCGAGGCCGGCGCGAAGCAGCTGGCCGAGGCCGGCGTGGCCTTCGGGCATGGCACCGGCAACGCCTTCGACGAGGCAGCGTGGCTCGTGCTGTGGCAGCTCAGGCTGCCCGTCGATGACCTGGATTCGGTGGCCGAGCGGGCGGTCGCGCCTGCCGATGCCGCGCGGGTCGCCGCACTTCTGGCAGCACGCATCGAAACCCGCAAGCCCGCGGCCTATCTCACCAAGGAGGCTTGGCTACAGGGCGTTCCCTTCTATGTCGACGAGCGCGCGATCGTGCCGCGCAGCTTCATCGCCGAGCTGCTGGTCGATGGCAGCATCGACTACTGGCTCGGCGAGCACACGCAGCAGGTGCTCGATCTCTGCACTGGCAACGGCAGCCTCGCGGTACTGGCGGCGATGACCTACCCGGACGTCCACGTGACGGCGGCCGACATCTCCGCGTCGGCGCTCGAGGTCGCGGCCATCAACGTCACGCGGCATGGGCTCGACGCGCGCATCACGCTGGTCGAATCCGATGGCCTCGCTGCACTGCCGGGCCGGTACGACCTGATCCTGTGCAATCCACCCTACGTCAACGCAGGCAGCATGGCCGCCTTGCCGGCCGAATACCGCGCCGAGCCCGAACTGGCGCTGGCCGGCGGCACCGACGGCATGGACTTCATCCGTACCCTGCTCGCGGCGGCACCTGCAACCATGAGCGAGCGCGCGGTGCTGGTGCTCGAGATCGGCAACGAGCGCGAAAACTTCGAAGCGGCCTTCCCCGATCTCGAAGCGGTCTGGCTCGAAACATCGGCCGGCGACGACCAGGTGCTGCTGCTGACGCGCGAGACGCTGGTGCGGGACTTGCACTAGCAAACTAGCCAGGCGCCCCGCGCGGGCAGTGAACGCTCCTGACGACCCATGCGCCCCCTCCTCGACCTCTCATTGCCGCGCACGCTGGACGCGTGGGTCGACGAGTTGCGGGCGGCGCAAGCGCCCGGCATCGTGGTCGACGGCTGGCTGTTCGAAGGGCTTCCCGCGCGCCGAGCCGCCGAGCAGCGCCTGCGCGCGACCGGCATCGAGGCACGTTTGCACAGCGCCTACAAGCCGCTGGTGCATCACTTTCTGGAACAGATCGACACCGGCGGGCTGGCGCAGGTGACGGTGCACTACCCGGTGCATCCAAATGCATCGCCGCGCCGCTTCGCGCTCGAGGCCTATCCGCTGGTGTCGATGGTTGGCGCGGCCGAGCTGGTGCTGGCGCCGAAACTGGTGGACGACGCGCCGCCCTGCTACCAGGTCGACCTGCGTTGGCACGACGGGCGGCAGCATACCGACACGGTGTTCGCGCCGAACCGCGTGCACACCGACCACCTCGGCGAAACCCTGCTGTCTCCGACCGCGTGGTTGCGCGTGCGCAAAGGCAATGCCGTCGTGGCCGATGGCGCGCGCGAGTCGGACTATGAAGCGCTGTTCCGGCAAGCGATAGCCTTCCTTCAGCAGCATCGCTGGCCCGACACCGAGCCCTACTTCGAGCGGCTTGACATCCGCGTTGACTTTCCAGGCACCGCATTGGCGCCACCACTCGAAGCCGGATGGATCAACAGCCACGAGGCGCTGCACGAAGACCTCTATTTCTCGCTGCTCGAGGTGTTCCAGCGCCGCAGCGGCCGGGCCACAGGCGACCGCCGCCTGCAACCGGGTCAGATCGTGCCGGATGTCCGGCCCAGCGAAGGTGCAGTGCGTCTGCGCATCGCGCTCAGCCCCCATGCAGTGCCAACCCCCTGCGGCCCTGCGCCTGCCGACAACGGGCCATTGGCCCTGGCCGGTGCCCCGCTCTCCCTCGCACGCACGGCGAGCGAACTCGCACGCATTCCCGGCCAGCGCTTCGAAGCCGCGAGCCGACAGGGTCGTGCGGTGAGGGGTGTCTACCATCCCGGCAACGGGCCGGCGCTGCTGATCAGCGGCGCGCAGCACGCGAATGAAACCTCGGGCGTGGTGGGCGCGCTGAGGGCTGCGCAGCAGCTCGCACAGCGGCCCGGCGCCCACTTCGCGCTGATTCCGCTCGAGAACCCCGACGGCTACGCGCTGCACAGCGAGCTGTGTGCCCACGCGCCGCGCCACATGCACCATGCGGCGCGCTACACCGCGCTCGGCGACGATCTCGAGTATCGCGACCAGCCGCCGTACTACGAACGCGAAGCGCGCCACCAGGCGCTGGCGCTCTCTAGCGCGCAACTGCACGTCAACCTGCATGGCTACCCGGCGCACGAGTGGACACGGCCACTGACTGGCTACATTCCGCGCGGATTCGAGCTCTGGACGCTGCCCAAGGGCTTTTTTCTGATCGTCCGGTATCACGCGGGCTGGGAAGCGCGCGCCCGCACATTGGCCGGGCATGTCTGCCGGCAACTGGCACTGCGGCCGACCCTGATGGCCTTCAACGCCGCGCAGCGTGCAAGTTACAATGCCCACGCCGGCGATCTTCCGTTCGAAGTCATCCATGGCACGGCCTGCATGATCACCGAGGTCAACCGTCCGGGCTCTCCCGCCCTGACCTTGATCACCGAGTTTCCTGACGAAACGATCTACGGCGACCCCTTCATTCTTGCCCACGACACCCAGGCCGCGACGGTACTGGCCGCAGTCGAAGCCCTGGGCCTTATTGCGCCGAGTCCATGATCACTCTCAAAAATGTCGTCCTGCGTCGCAGCGCCAAGAAGCTGCTCGACGGCGCAACCGTCACCCTCAACCCCGGTGAAAAAGTCGGCCTGGTCGGGCGCAACGGTGCCGGCAAGTCGACCCTGTTCGCGCTTTTCAACGGCACGCTGCACGAAGACGGCGGCGACTTCTACATCCCGAAGCAGTGGCGCATGGCGCAGGTGGCGCAGGACATGCCCGAAACCGAAGAATCGGCCACCGACTTCGTGGTGGGCGGCGACACCCGGCTGGTCGGACTGCGCACCACGCTCGCCGCCATCGAAGCCGCGTACGAAGCTGATCCCGAGGACGCCGACATCGGCATGGAACTGGCCCATGCCTACACCGACCTGGCCGACGCCGGCGAGCACGACGCGGTGCCACGCGCGCAGGCGCTGATTCTGGGCCTAGGCTTCAAGTCGCACGAGCTCGACGGGCCGGTCAACAGTTTCTCCGGCGGCTGGCGCATGCGCCTCCAACTGGCCCGCGCGCTGATGTGCCCGAGCGACCTCTTGCTGCTCGACGAACCCACCAACCATCTGGACCTGGACGCACTGGTCTGGCTCGAAGCATGGCTGCAGAAGTACGCCGGCACCATGATCGTGATCAGCCATGACCGCGAGTTCCTGGATGCGGTGACCGACGTCACGCTGCACATCGCAAACGCGCAGCTCACGCGCTACGGCGGCAACTACAGCGCCTTCGAAACGCTGCGCGCCGAGCAGATGGCACTGCAGCAAACGGCCTTCACCAAGCAGCAGGACAAGATCGCCCACCTGCAGAAGTTCATCGACCGCTTCAAGGCCAAGGCCAGCAAGGCCAAACAGGCGCAGAGCCGCGTCAAGGCGCTGGAGCGCATGGAAAAGGTCGCGCCGCTGTTGGCCGAGGCCGACTTCACCTTCGAATTCAAGGAGCCCGGCAACATCCCGAATCCGATGCTGTCTATCACCGGCGCGAGCTTCGGCTACCAGGCCGAAGGCGAGGCGCCCAAGACCATCCTGACCGGTGTGAGCCGCTCGGTGCAGGGCGGCCAGCGCATCGGCATCCTGGGCGCGAACGGCCAGGGCAAGTCGACGTTGGTGAAGACCATCGCGCGCGAAATGGGCGCGCTGGCCGGCACCGTGACCGAGGGCAAGGGTCTCAACATTGGCTACTTTGCGCAGCAGGAGCTCGACGTGCTGCGGCCGCAGGACAACCCCCTGGAGCACATGGTGCGCATGGCGCGCGAACTGGGCAGCGCGGTCAAGGAAAGCACCGGCGAGCAGGCGCTGCGCGGCTTCCTGGGCAGCTTCAACTTCAGCGGCGACATGGTCAAGCAACCGGTCGGCACCATGAGCGGCGGCGAGAAGGCGCGGCTGGTGCTGGCGATGATGGTCTGGCAGCGTCCCAACCTGCTGCTGCTCGACGAACCCACCAACCATCTGGATCTGGCAACACGCGAAGCGCTGGCCGTGGCACTCAACGAGTTCGAGGGCACGCTGATGCTGGTGAGCCACGACCGCGCGCTGCTGCGCTCGGTGTGCGACGAATTCTGGCTGGTCGGCCGCGGCGTGGTCACCGATTTCGACGGTGACCTCGACGACTACCAGCGCTACCTGCTGGACGAAGCCAAACGACTGCGCGAAGAAGCGAAGGAAGCCACCCGCTCGGCCGCGGCGGCGGTTGCGGCGGCACCGGCCGCGCCTGCGGCCCGGTCTGATGTGCAGCAACGCGGCGAGCAGCAAAAGCCGCTGAAACGCGAGATCGCGCAGATCGATGCACGCCTTGCAGCGGCCAGCGCCGACAAGGCCTCGCTCGAGGCCCGCCTGGCCGGTTCGCTGGCACCCGCCGAGATGGCCGAGGCCGGCAAGCGGCTCAAGGCGCTGAATTCAGAGATCGCCACGCTGGAAGAGCGCTGGCTGGCACTTTCAGATCAACTCGAAGCGCTCGCCAGCTGAGCCTGCTACGCTGGCGGCCATGCCGTCCGCTATCGAGCTTGCCCAGGGCGATCCGCACCTGATCGCTGCAATCCAGCGCAGTCGGCGCCTGCTCGGGCGCAAGGCGCTGATCGGCGCGGCCGCCAGCGCGATGCCGATCCCCGGTTTGGATTGGGCGGCCGATGCTGCGCTGCTGTCGCGGCTGGTGCCGCAAATCAGCGCCGAGTTCGGCCTCTCGCTGACGCAACTCGACCGGCTCGGTCCTCAGCACCGAGAAGGCGTGCAAAAAGCGGCCGTCGCCGTTAGCGCCCTGCTGGTCGGCAAGCTCGTCACCCGCGAACTGCTGATCACGCTGGCAAAGCATGCCGGCATCCGCCTGACGGCCAAGCAGGCGACCAAATACGTGCCGTTGGCCGGCCAGGCCATCTCGGCCGTGCTGGGCTATGCAGCGCTGCGCACGCTGGGCGAACAGCACATCAAGGACTGCGTGCGCGTTGCCAAGGCGGCGCAGCACCTGCTTCCGGCCCCTCCTGCCGCGGGGGCTGCGCCCGTGCGAAGGCTGCAAGCGCGTGCGCCCGCCGGGCCCTCACGGCTGCGCGACGTGATGCAGAAGCTGTTGCGCCATTGACAAGAAAGTACAATGGTGACGCGTCCTGTGGGGAAGCTTCTGACTTCCTGCCAGGCCGGCTATCGTAAATTCAAGAATATTGGTGTTACCGATAACGCGCTTTCCCGTCAAGTCGAATACCCTCTTGCATGTGGGTTTCGCTAAAAGGGATCACACTGAGAGTGAAAGAGGGCCAGCCGGATCCGGCTGGCACCGTGCAGGGAGGTCAAGAAACAGCGCCGTCGCAGGCGCGTTTCTCCCGAGAGGATAAGGATGAACGAGACAGACCTTGCAGCAGCCATAGAGCGCCTGATGGGACGGGTGGATTACTACCTTCATTGCGAACTGGATGAAGAGTACGAACACGACCGCCCCGATGCCGCTCGCCACCAGCTTGAGGCCGCCCTGCGAGCCGAATTGCTGCGCGCCACTGCGATTGGCCTGGTTTCGACTGTCGCGGCCGAATCTGTTCTGCGCAACGGCAAGCACATGGCCTGATCGGGCCGTTCACGAAAAAGATTCGCAGAGCCGATGGGCATGCGGGCTTTTTTGTTGTTTTGCGGAAAAGTTTTCCGTTGTGCGCCACCTTTGACGCTCTGTTCGCCGCCGCACAGAGCCCCCGGAGCGCCCGCGGTATGGTGTGGTTCCCAGCATTGACCGGGGGAACGCCGATGATGACCGCGCCTGCCAAGGCATTCGCAGCCGACTCACGCAGCATCGCAGCACAGCCTCTGCGCGCGCCAGCATGAGCATCTATGTCGTTGACGATCATCCCATGATGCGCGACGCGATCGCCATGGTGATGCGCCGGCTGCACCCCCACCGGAACGTGGTCGAACTCGGATGCCTGGCCGAACTCGTTCCGAGCGTGGATGTGACGGGATTGCCTGGCCTGATTTTATTGGATCTGAACCTGCCGGACGCCACGGGCTGCTCCGGGGTTCAAAAGGTCAAGCGGCATTTTCCCGGCGTGCCCCTGGCTGTTTATTCGGCATCGCCCGCAGCCGACGTTGCGGACGAATGCATCGATGCCGGCGCCGACATCTACATCGAAAAGACCGCAAGCTCACGCGAACTCTTCGCCGCGCTTCGCAGCTTGCTTCTGGTTTTTGACATCCCGCTCTCGGACCTGCGAGTTGCGCGCGACCAGGGGCGACACCCAATGGGTTCGATCGGGGAGGCGATGGAACCACGTGGCGCCAATCCAGGCGCCTGTTGAGGGGTTCTTACCGAGGAGCGGCGCCTGCAAACCGCTACGCGATCTGGCAACGCAACGGAAAAGCAAAAAAGCCTGCTATCTTTTTTATAGCAGGCTCTCTGGTACTGGCGCAGAGTGTGGTGGTAGGACGTACAAGATTCGAACTTGTGACCAACGGATTAAAAGTCCGCTGCTCTACCAACTGAGCTAACGTCCCACTCTGATTCATCTCGCCAGGCAGCTGGCCCGGCAAAGCCAATGATTATAGCGTGCCGGCCCGTGCAATCTGGTCGAGAACCCAGCCCGCGGCGCATTGTCCGAAGGTGGCGGTGACGCTGACGACCGAGCCGTAGCCATGGCAGTTCAGGCTGCCGTCGCCCTCGTCGACGGCGCAGGTCGCATCGGGCGGTGCCACCGCCTCGCGGCTGAACACGCAAGTCACGCCGATCTTCTTGCCTTCGCGCGACGCGCCATGCAGCTTGCGCAGGCGGTTGCGCATCTGTGCCAGTAACGGGTCGTGCGTCGCGAGCGCGATGTCGTCGATCTCGACCTGGTGCGCGAGCCGCTTGCCACCCGCTGCGCCCACCGTTATGAAGCGGCTGCGGCTGTCGCGCGCCCAAACCGCCATCGCGAGCTTGGCGCGCCCGTCGTCGCATGCGTCGATCACGGCACTCAACGGCCCGTGCGCGTCGACCGCCGCCTGCAGCAATGCAGGCCAGTTGCCGGGCTCGACGAATTCGTCGATGGCAAGCACGCGGCAGTCGGGGTTGATATGGGCAATGCGCGCCGCCATGGCCTCGACTTTGGCCTGGCCGACCGTGTTGTCGAGCGCATGGATCTGGCGATTGATGTTCGACTCGGCGATATGGTCGAGGTCGATCAGCGTCAGCCTCCCCACACCGCTGCGGGCGAGCGCCTCAACGGCCCACGACCCAACCCCGCCGATACCAGCGACAAGCACGTGCGCGTTGCGGATGTTGTTGGCCCCTGGCACGCCGTAGAGGCGCTCCAACCCACCGAAGCGCCGCGCAAGGTCGACTTCTTCGGGGAGCGGGGCGGCAGGCAACGCGAGAGCGTCCAGCGCGACGCCTGCTACTTCAGACGGGAGAGGCGCTCGCGACCCGCCTGAGCCGCTTCGGACTGCGGGTAGGCCTTGACCAGGTCTTCCAGCGTGCGGCGCGCAGCGCGCGTGTCCTTGAGCTCGATTTGGCAGTTCGCGATCGACAGCACGGCCTCGGGCGCCTTTGCGTGATCCGGCGCGAGTGACAGCATGGAACGGAAATTGGCGATCGCCTCGTTGTAGTTGCGCGTCGCGTATTGCGCGTTGCCCAACCAGAACAAGGCCGACGGGTTGTAGCCGCTCTGCGGATAGCGTTTGACGAACTCGGCAAACGCGGTTTGCGCCTGCGCGAACTGGCCGGCCCGAAACACGCCCAGCGCCGCATCGAAGTCGGACTTCTCGCGCGGGTCGGCCGTGAACTCGCGACCATCGACCGCGACCTGTGAGGGCTCGTTCTTCTTCAGCCGGTCGTCCACGCTCGACTGGCGTTGCTGCAGGTCCGACACGGTCTTGGCCAGCTGTTCGTTCTGGCCCGTCATGCGGGCCAGATCCGCTCGCAGTGCTTCGATCTGCGACTGCAGTTCGAGCACCGAGCGCGCGTTCTGTTCGCTGGCCCGCTGCGCAGCGCCTTCCGACTGCACCCGCATGGTCTCGACGCGTTGACGCAGATCGAGGATGGCGCGGCGCGCTTCGTCATCCTCGAACAACGCCGCGTTCGCGCCCATAGAGACACACAGCACAGCGGCGGCACAAGCCGCACGCCGTAGGCTCAGCCTGGCCATCATCAACGGTAGGAAATCTCGGCGCGACGGTTCTGTGCCCACGCCGCTTCACCGCCGCCCTGCACTGCCGGCTTTTCCTTGCCGAAGCTCACCGCTTCGACCTGGCTATCGCCGACGCCGAGCAGCGCGAGTGCGCGACGCACGGCTTCAGATCGCTTCTGGCCGAGCGCCAGGTTGTATTCGCGGCCGCCGCGTTCGTCGGTATGGCCTTCGATCGAAACACGACGTGCGGGATTCGTCTTGAGGAAACGTGCATGCGCGTCTATCAGCGACTGGAACTCGGGCTTGACCGTATAGCTGTCGTAGTCGAAATACACGATGCGTGCGACGCCCACCGGGCCTTGCGCATTCAGCGCGCTCTGGTCGATGGTGACCGGTGCCACACCGCTTTGCGCGCCCTGGCCCATGCCGCCGGCGCGTCCGTCGGTGACCGGCGTGTCGTTGAGTTTGGTGCCCGAAGAGCAACCGGCAATCAGCGCCACGATGGCGAGCGAATAAATCGTACGTTTCAACATTCTCGAACTCCTCAAGTTAATCATTGCTTTTGAAACGGACCCCAGTCCGGTTCCCGTATGTCGCCTGCCTGCCCCGCCAGCCGTGCCTTGATTTTTCCATCGAGCGTGGTCGTCATCAGCGCTTCCCTGCCTTGCAGCTGGGTGGCGTAGACGATCAGCTTGCTGTTCGGTGCAAAACTCGGATTTTCATCGGCGCTGGTGTCGGTGATGGCCGTCACGTTGCCGGTGGCCAACTCCATCACGTGGAGTTTGAAGGCTCCGCCCACCCGCGAGATGTAGGCCAACCACCGGCCATCTCCGCTGATTGAAGGCGAAATGTTGTAGGTTCCACTGAAGGTAACCCGCGTCGGGTTGCCGCCGCTGGCGCCCATCTTGTAGATCTGCGGGGCACCACCGCGGTCGCTGACAAAGTAGATGGTGCCGCCATCGGCCGAAAACACCGGCTCGGTGTCGATGCTGTTGCTCTGCGTCAGCCGCCGAGGCTCGCCGCCTGCAGCAGGGATCGTGTAGAGCTGCGAACCACCGTCGCGGCTCAGCGTCACTGCCAGCGAGTTGCCATCGGGCGCCCACGCAGGCGCGCTGTTGGAGCCGCGGAAGTTGGCCAGCAGCCGGCGCTGTCCGTTGGCCACGTTGTGAACGTAGACCACGGGCTTGCGCGACTCGAACGACACATAGGCCAGTTGCGATCCATTGGACGACCACACCGGAGAGATGATGGGCTCCGGACTCGCCAGCGCAGCCTGCGCGTTCTCGCCGTCAGCATCCGCGACCCAGAGGGAATAGCGGCTGCCGGCCTTGGTCACATAGGCAATGCGGGTCGAGAAGATGCCCTTTTCACCGGTCAGCTTTTCGTAGACGAAGTCGGCGATGCGGTGCGATGCCAAGCGCAGGTCGCCCTGCGGCACGGTGTAGCTCTGGCCGCCCAGATCCTGGCCACGCACCACGTCCCACAGCCGGAACAGCACCGTGTAGCGGCCGTCGGCAAGGCGCGTGACGCT
This sequence comes from Variovorax nitratireducens, assembly GCF_051216545.1. Classification (NCBI taxonomy): domain Bacteria; kingdom Pseudomonadati; phylum Pseudomonadota; class Betaproteobacteria; order Burkholderiales; family Comamonadaceae; genus Variovorax; species Variovorax nitratireducens. The sequence continues at coordinate 402,366 of NZ_JBPJZO010000004.1, read as the reverse complement.
GCCTGCCACCACCGAATCGGCAGTGCGCTGGCGCCAGAGCGTGAGATCGGGGCGCGAGGTTTCGTCGAGCGCCTGGCCCGATGCATCGACGCCGCGGAACTGGCCGCTGCGTTCGAGGTCGGCCTGCACGATGGCGGAAATCTTTTGGGGCGACGCGTCCTGACCCTTGAACGGGACGAGCGCGATCGGCAACTGCGTGAGCCCCACGCCCGACACCTCGACCCGGAACTGGGCCAGTGCAGGGATCACGGGGGAGGCAGCGAGTGCCGCGACAAGGCCGCGGCGAGAAAAAAACGATGAAGAAGGAGTTGGGATAGAAACGGGCAACGGCTTGTTCATGCAGATCGGAGATGTTTCCGGGAAGAAAGTTTCTGGCCCGGGCGTAACGAGGCTACATGGTACACATTGCGCCGAGGGCAACGTCACAAACTGTGTACGGCCTTGTGGTGCAAGGGCCACCCGTAGAATGCGCCGCCATGCAGTCTTCCCCCGCCGACGCGAGCGCGCGCCCTCCCCTGATGCGCCGGCTGGCAAGGCTGATGACCTGGTTCGGCGGCTCGCGCCGGTGGTGGACACTCGGCATTGCGACCGCGATGATCGCCGCGCTGACCGAACCACTGATGCCCGCGCTGCTCAAGCCACTGCTCGACCGCGGCTTCACGCGCGGACAACTCGCGCTGTGGACGGTGCCTGCCGCCATCATCCTTTTGTTTGCAGTGCGAGGCGTGGCGCAGTTCATTTCGCAGTACGCGCTGGCACGCATAGCCAACGAGGGCATGCAACGGTTGCGGCGCGTGCTGTTCGAGCGGCTGCTCGCCGCGGAACTGGCATTGTTCTCGCGCCAGTCGGCCAGCGCGTTGTCGAACACGGTGGTGTACGAAGTACAGACGGGCGCCATGTTGCTGGTGCAGGCGCTGCTCGGATTGTCGCGCGACGGTTTCACGCTGATCGCGCTGCTCGCCTATTTGATTTACCTGAACTGGAAGCTCACGCTGATCGTCGGCGTACTGGTGCCCGGCGTGGCCTGGATCATGAAGGTGCTGTCGAAGCGGCTGTACCACCTCACGCGCCTGGGCCAGAAGGCCACCGACGACCTCGCCTACGTTGTCGAAGAGAACGTGCTGGCGCATCGCATGGTGCGGTTGCACGGCGCCGAAACCGGCCAGCTCGCCCGCTTCGAGCAACTGAGCCAGAGCCTGAACCGGCTCGCCGTCAAATCGACCATTGCTTCGGCGGCCATGACGCCGCTCACGCAGTTGCTGGCCGCCGTGGCGCTGTCGGTAGTGGTGATGATCGCGCTCTGGCAGAGTGGCGAGCAAGGCCTCACGGTCGGCGGCTTCGTGGCCTACATCACGGCCATGCTGATGTTGATCGCACCGATCCGGCGGCTGGCCGACATGGCCAACCCGATCACGCGCGGGCTCGCAGCGCTTGAGCGCGGACTGGTGCTCATCGACGATGTCGGTGCAGAACCGCAAGGCGGCTTCGAGGCCGCCCGCGCGGCCGGCCACATCGAACTGCGCAACGTGCAGGTGAACTATCGTGGCGCCGACGAAGCGCGGGCGCTGGACGGCGTGAACCTGACGATCGAGCCGGGCGAAGTGATTGCCTTCGTGGGGCCTTCCGGCTCCGGCAAGACCACGCTGGTGAACCTGCTGCCGCGCTTCGTGCTCCCGAGCGGCGGCGCCGTGCTGCTCGACGGCCATGCGATCGACCAATGGAAGCTGGCCAGCCTGCGCGCCCAGTTCGCGATGGTGAGCCAGGACGTCGTCATGCTGAACGACACGCTCGCGGCCAACGTGGCACTCGGCGCCACGATCGACCGCGCTCGGGTAACCGCCTCGGTAGAAGCCGCCAACCTCACGGTGCACGTGCAGAGCCTGCCGCAGGGCATCGACACCGTGCTCGGCCACAACGCGACCGAACTTTCAGGCGGCCAGCGGCAGCGCCTCGCCATCGCCCGCGCGCTCTACAAGGACGCACCTATCCTGTTGCTCGACGAAGCGACCTCGGCACTCGACACCGAATCGGAACGGCTGGTGCAGGAAGCGCTGAACCGCCTGATGCAGGGCCGCACCACGCTCATCGTGGCGCACCGGCTCTCGACCATCCAGCATGCGGACCGGATCGTGGTGATGGAGCATGGCCGCATCGCCGAGCTAGGCAGCCACCACCAGTTGATGGCGCTCGACGGCCTCTATGCGCGCCTGCAGACCCATGCCGTGCGCACCGCTCCCGCGGGCCAGGACCCAACCCTCTAACTGCGGAGCGGGGGAACTCCGGCCCCTTCGCGGAACACCGCGGAACCGGCTCTGCCGGTCCGCTGGTGTTGCCCCCGGTAGGGGGTGGGCGGGCTACACGAAGTGAGCCCAACCTGGGGGCGAGCTAAAGCAACACGATGTCGTACTGGCCCTGCCCCATCGACGCCTCGGCCTGCAGCGAAATCGGCTTACCGATGAAGTCGCTAAGGCCCGCCAGGTGCTGGCTTTCCTCGTCGAGAAACAACTCGATCACCTGCGGCGACGAGACGATGCGGAACTCGCGCGGCGTGAACTGGCGCGCCTCGCGCAGGATCTCGCGCAGCACGTCGTAGGCCACGCTGCGCGCGGTCTTCACGATGCCCTGCCCGCCGCAGGCCGCGCAGGGCTCGCACAGCATGTGGGCCAGCGACTCGCGGGTGCGCTTACGCGTCATCTCCACCAAACCGAGCTGCGAGAAGCTGCCGGCAGTGGTCTTGACCCGATCCCTCGCGAGCTGCTTGCGGAACTCGGCCAGCACCTGCTCACGATGATCGTCGCGCACCATGTCGATGAAGTCGACGATGATGATGCCGCCCAGGTTGCGCAGCCGCAGTTGCCGCGCGATCGCCTGTGCCGCTTCGAGATTCGTCTTGAAGATGGTGTCGTCGAAGTTGCGTGCGCCCACGAAGCCGCCGGTGTTCACGTCGACCGTGGTCAGCGCCTCGGTCTGATCCACCACCAGGTAGCCGCCCGACTTGAGCTCGACCCGCCGCCCCAGTGCACGCGCAATCTCTTCGTCGACCGCGCACAAATCGAAGATCGGGCGTTCGCCCTTGTAGAGCTGCAGCTTGTCGACCGCTTGCGGCATGAACTCGCGGCCGAACTTCACCAATGAATCGAACTGCTCGCGCGAGTCGATCCGGATCGCCTGCGTGTCTTCGCTGGTCAGGTCGCGCAGCACCCGCTGCAGCAGACTCAGATCCTGGTGCAGCAGCGACATCGGCGGCAGCCGCGTCGACAGCTCGCGGATGCGCGACCAGGTCTTGCGCAGGTAGGCAATGTCTTCGGCCAGTTCGGCATCGCTCGAATCCTCACCATTGGTGCGCAGGATGAAGCCGCCGGTGCTGGCCGGCACCACCCCGCCGCTGTCGGCGGCAGCCGCAGCTTCGATCAACGCCTGCATGCGTGCGCGCAACGCGTCGCGCAGGTCGGACGGAATCTTCTGCGACACGCCGATGTGGTTGTCCTGCGGCAAGAACACGAGCAACCGGCCCGCGATGCTGATCTGCGTGGACAGCCGTGCGCCCTTGCTGCCGATCGGATCCTTGATCACCTGCACCAGCAACGCCTGGCCTTCGAACACCTGCTTCTCGATCGGCACTATCGCGCCGCCATTGCCGCCGCGGTGATCGCGCTCGGGCGATGCCGTCTTCGGCCGCGAGCCGGGCGTGAACGGCGCGACGATGTCGGCCACATGCAGGAACGCGGTGCGCTCCAGCCCGATGTCGATGAAGGCCGACTGCATGCCCGGCAGCACACGCGAGACCTTGCCGAGGTAGACATTGCCGACCAGGCCGCGCTCGAGCGTGCGCTCTACGTGCAGCTCCTGCACCGAGCCGTATTCGACCAGCGCGACGCGGGTCTCCTGGGGTGACCAGTTGATCAGGATGTCTTGCATGGGGGTGTGGCCTGGCGCTTGAATCCGACCGACTTCAGCAGCGCGTTTGTCTCGTGCATGGGAAGGCCCATGATGCCCGAATACGAACCGGCCATGTGCGCGATGAAAGCGGCGGCGCGGCCCTGCACAGCATACGCGCCAGCCTTGCCGAGCGACTCGCCGCTGGCCACGTAGTCGGCGATCTCGTTGCGGCCGATCGGCCCGAAGGTCACGCGCGAGACGCTCAACGCGGCCCACCGGCGCTTGCCGTTCTGCAGCGCCACGGCCGTCAGCACGCGGTGCGTATGGCCCGACAGCAGTGCGAGCATGCGCTGGGCGTCGCGCGCGTCTTCGGGCTTGCCGAGGATGGTGCGGCCCAGCGCCACCGTGGTGTCGGCGCAGAGGATCGGTGCCGGCGGCAAGCCCAGCCGCGCATGGCGCACCACGGCCGCATCGAGCTTGAGCGCAGTCACGCGCTGCACGTACGCGCTCGGCGACTCGCCCCCCTGCACCGCCTCGAGCGCCTCGGCATCCTCGTCGGGTGCGGGCAGCAGCAGTTCATGGCGCACGCCGAGCTGCCCGAGAAGTTGCGCACGGCGTGGACTCTGCGAGGCCAGATAGATGAAAGGAGATGAAGAAGAAGACAAAGTCATTCGCGGTGATACGGATGGCCCGCGTTGACCGACCAGGCGCGGTACAACTGCTCGACCAGCAGCACCCGCGCCATCGCGTGGGGCAGCGTCAGATCCGACAGGCGAATGCGTTCGTGCGCGGCCGCCTTGAACGCCGGGTCGAGCCCGTCGGGCCCGCCGATCACCAGCGCCACGTCATCGCCCTCGCCCTGCCAGGCCTGCAGCCGCGCCGCCAACGCCTTGGTCGTGAGCGCCGTGCCGCGCTCGTCGAGCGCGACGATGCGCATGCCCTTGGCAATCGCGCCTTCTATGCGCTCGCGTTCGGCCGCGTAGAGTGTGTCGAGGGTCTTGGAGCCGCGCGGCTCGGTCTTGACCGCCCGCAGTTCGAGCTTCAGCTCGGGCGGGAAGCGCTTGGCGTAGTCGTCCCAGGCGGTCTGCGCCCAGTCGGGCATGCGTTGCCCGACTGCGACCACCAGCAGCTTCATTTGCTGCGCGACGAGGTGGTGGTCTTGCGCGCGGCCTTCTTCTTGGCGGCCGGCTTGCCGGCCACCACGGTCTTGATGGGTGTCTTGCCAGCGGGTATTTTCTTCGCAGGCGCAGCGGTCTTCTTCGCCGCCGGCCTTCTGGCCGACGAGGGCTTCGCCGCCTTGGCCGCCTGCTCGATCTCGCGGATCGCGGTCTTGGAGGCGCTGGAACGGCGCAGCGTGGTCGCCGCCTTCTTCGCGGCGGGCGTCGGTGCAGCAGTCGCAGCCGATGCGGTCGCCGGCTTGGCGGCACCGAACTTCAGGCGCACCGGCTTCTCGCCCCAGATCTCTTCGAGGTGGTAGTACTGGCGGATCGCCGGCTGCATGATGTGCGCGACCGCAGCACCGCAGTCCACGATGATCCACTCGCCGTTGTCCTCACCCTCGATGCGCGGCTTGCCGAAACCGGCCTCGCGCACAGCGTCGCGCACGCTGGCGGCAAGCGCCTTGGTCTGGCGGTTGGAGGTGCCCGAGGCGACGATCACGCGCTCGAACAGCGGGGAGAGATGCTCGGTATCGAAAACCTGGATGTCCTGCGCCTTGACGTCTTCGAGCCCATCGATGATGGCCCGTTGGAGTTTCTGGGTGTCTTTCTTGGCGGCGGCTTCAGTGGTCATCAGGCAGGTGAGTAGAGGTGGTGTTGGTCAATATAGCGTGCAACGGCAGGGGGAACCAGACCGGAGATGTCCGCCCCACGGGCAGCGCGGCTCCGGATCTCGGTGGCGCTGATGTCCATCGGCGCCAGTTCGAGCTGTTCGAAGCGCGCACCGGCTGGCAACGGCGCCAGTGTTTGAGGGTCGAATCGGATCGCAGCGCCCGTGGGGTCTGCGCGATGCGCTATCGAAATAATAGCGATCGAGAGAATCTCCTCAAACCCGCGCCAACTGCGCAAGGCAGTGGCCTGGTCGGCACCGATCAGCAGCACAGGTTGCATGTCCGGGCGCTCGTTTTTGAGTTCGCGCAAGGTGTCGAGTGTATAGGTCGGGCCGGCGCGACGGATTTCGCGGGTATCGACCACCGCATCGGCCACGCCGCCGAAGGCCAGCTGGGCCATGGCGAGCCGGTGTTCAGCACTGCTCAAGGCGCGCGCCTTGTGCCAGGCCTGGCCGGTCGGAAAGATGCGCAACTCGGCCAGGCCCAGCTGGGCGAGCGCGGCCTGCACCAGAGCCACGTGTGCATTGTGGGGCGGGTCGAAGGCGCCGCCGAACACACCGACGCGCGGCATCGCTTGGCTCAAACCCACTCGCGCCGCACCAGGAAATCGCGCGTCAGCGCCGCCTCGGGCGTGCCCGCCTCGGGCTCGCGCCGGTAGGCCCAGCTTGCGAGCGGCGGCATCGACAGCAGGATCGATTCGGTGCGCCCACCCGACTGCAGCCCGAAATGCGTGCCGCGATCCCACACCAGGTTGAACTCCACGTAGCGGCCGCGCCGGTAGAGCTGAAAGGCGCGCTCGCGCTCGCCCCAGGCCATGTCGCGCCGGCGTTCGACGATCGGCAGATAGGCCGGCAGGAAGGCATCGCCGACCGACCGCAGCATGGCAAAGCTCTGCTCGAAGTCCGGTTCGGCGAAGTCGTCGAAGAAGATGCCGCCGACACCGCGCGGCTCGTTGCGGTGCTTCAGGAAAAAGTAGTCGTCGCACCAGGTCTTGAAGCGCGGGTACTTGTCGTCGCCGAACGGCGCCAACGCCGTGCGGCAAGTCTGGTGGAAATGGCGCGCATCGTCGTCGAAGCCGTAGTACGGCGTCAGATCCATGCCGCCGCCGAACCAGCAGACCGGCTCGCCGCCCGCGGGCAAGGCGGCCAGCATGCGCACGTTCATGTGTACGGTCGGCACGTACGGGTTGCGCGGATGGAACACCAGCGACACGCCCATCGCCTCGAATGGCGCGCCGGCCAGCTCGGGGCGGTGCTGGGTGGCCGAGGGCGGCAGCTTCGGGCCGCTCACCTGCGAGAAGCCGCAGCCGGCGCGCTCGAACAGCGCGCCGCCTTCCAGGATGCAGGTAAGCCCGCTGCCCTGCAACGGCTCGCCGGGCGCTTTCTGCCAGGCATCGCGCAGCGCCGCGCTGCCATCTGCCAGCTCGACCGCATCGACGATGCGCTGCTGCAGCCCGCGCAGGTACGCGCCAACCGCCTCGGGCGTCGAGACGCTCATCAGCCGGCCTGGTCGCGCAGCGGCAACGCCCGGAAGCCGATGTCGCGGCGGTACTGGGCGCCGTCGAAATGAATGCGCGCTGCCACTTCATAGGCGCGGTGCTGGGCCTGCTTGACGCTGTCGGCCAGCACGGTCACGCAAAGCACCCGGCCGCCGCTGGTGCGAACCTCGCCGTCCTCCATCGCGGTACCGGCGTGGAACACCACGGCATCGGGCGCTTCCGGCGGCAGGCCGTTGATGAGGTCGCCCTTGCGCGGCGACAATGGATAGCCGTGCGCGGCCATCACCACACCGAGCGCGGTGCGCCGATCCCATTCGAGCTCGACCTGGTCGAGCGTGCCGTCGGTCGCGTGCCACAGCACCTCGAACAGGTCGGACTTCAGCCGCATCATGATCGGCTGGGTTTCGGGGTCGCCCATGCGGCAGTTGAATTCCAGCGTCTTGAGCTGGCCCTGCGGGTCGACCATCAGGCCGGCGTACAGAAAGCCTGTGTAGAGGATGCCGTCGCGCTCCATGCCGCGAATGGTCGGCAGGATGATCTCGCGCATTGCACGCGCATGCACGGTGGCGGTGACCACGGGTGCGGGCGAATAGGCGCCCATGCCGCCCGTGTTGGGGCCCTGATCGCCGTCTTGCAGGCGTTTGTGATCCTGGCTGGTGGCCAGCGCCGTCACGTTGCGGCCGTCGCACAGCACGATGAAGCTGGCTTCCTCGCCCTGCAGGAATTCCTCGATCACCACGCGCGCCCCGCCCTCGTTGTGGGTCACGCCGAACTTGTTGCCTTCGAGCATGAAATCGACCGCCTCGTGGGCTTCGGCCGCGGTCATCGCCACCACCACGCCCTTGCCCGCGGCCAGGCCATCGGCCTTGACCACGATCGGCGCGCCCTGCGCATCGATGTACGCATGCGCCGCCACCGGGTCAGTGAAGCTTTCGTACTCGGCCGTCGGGATCTTGTGCCGCTTCATGAACGCCTTGGAGAAGGCTTTCGAGCTTTCGAGCTGTGCCGCCGCCTTGGTCGGGCCGAAGATGCGCAGGCCATGCGCGCGGAACTCGTCGACCATGCCGGCCGCCAGCGGCGCCTCTGGGCCGACCACGGTCAACGCGATCTTTTCAGCCGCGGCCCAGGCACGCAACGCCGCTGGCTCGCTGATCGCCACCCCCTCGAAGCGCGGGTCGAGCGCGGTGCCGCCGTTGCCCGGCGCCACATAGATCTTCGACACGCGCTGCGACTGCACGAGCCGCCAGGCGAGTGCGTGTTCGCGTCCACCACCGCCGATGACGAGCACTTTCATTCGGACAACTCGGCGTTGTGATAGACCTCTTGCACGTCGTCCAGGTCTTCCAGCACGTCGAGCAGCTTCTGCATCTTCGCGGCGTCTTCGCCGGTGACCTCGACCGGGTTCTCGGCGCGCATCGTGACTTCGGCGACTTCGGGCTGCAGGCCGGCGGCCTCCAGCGCGTTCTTGACGGTTTCGAAGTCGGCGTAGGCCGTGAGCACTTCGATCGCGCCGTCGTCGTGCGTGATGACGTCCTCGGCGCCGGCTTCGAGCGCAACCTCCATGACCTTGTCCTCGCTGGTGGCGGGCGCAAAGATGAACTGCCCGCAATGCTTGAACTGGAACGCGACCGAGCCTTCGGTGCCCATGTTGCCGCCGTATTTGCTGAAAGCATGCCGCACCTCGGCCACGGTGCGCACGCGGTTGTCGGTCATGGTGTCGACGATGATGGCGGCGCCGCCGATGCCGTAGCCTTCGTAGCGGATTTCCTCGTAGCTCACGCCTTCCAGGTTGCCCGTGGCCTTGTCGATGTTGCGCTTGACGGTGTCGATCGGCAAATTGACGGCCTTGGCTTTTTCCACCGCGAGCCGCAGCCGGGGGTTGATACCCAGATCACCGCCGCCCAGGCGCGCTGCCACCATGATTTCGCGGATCACCCGGGTCCAGGCCTTGCCACGCTTCTCGTCCTGCCGGCCTTTTCTGTGTTGAATGTTCGCCCATTTGCTGTGTCCGGCCATAGCTCTATATCTCGCGATCTCGTGTTTGCAAAGCAGACAGCGAGTTTACTGTCCGGCGCACACAACGCCCGAGCTGTAACTGCGACCTGCCAAATGTGTTTGGGGATAATCGCCCGATGACACAGATGCCTTTCGCCCAGACCGCTCCCCGGCCGACGCGCCCGCAAAGCCGCGATGTGCTGATGGGCGCAAACGTCGCCGAGGCCAAGTGACGCTCGTTGCCGCGGCAGAAGCGCCGTCCCTGCGCGTCGAGCGTCTGACACTGGGCCAAGGCCTGGCCCGCGCGGCGGGCGGTGCCAAGCCGTTCGCTGCCTTGAGCTACGGCGCCGGCGGTGACAACGCCTGGATCACTGGCGTCTCGGCCCGGGTGCTGCTCAACAGCGAGCCCATGGTCGACCTCTGGCATGCCGGTGCCGCCGTGCAGTCGGGCACCACCGGCGTGGTGCGCTGGCGCAGCGACGGCCACTGGCTGCTCGGCGTGGTCGATCTCGACGAGAACGGCAATGGCGAGGACTTGACCGCGCTGTCTCAGCGCGCCTACCGCAACCTGTTCGAGGCGATGAAACAAGCCGGTTGCCCGCATCTGCTGCGGATCTGGAACTACCTGCCGCGCATCAACGACGACGGCGGCGGCATGGAGCGCTACCGCCAGTTCAACGCAGGGCGCCAGCAGGCCTTTCTCGAGGCCGGCCAAGCCGCCTTCGAAGGTGCGCCCGCGGCCTGCGCGCTGGGCGTGCACGAAGGCGCGCTCTGCATCCGGTTTCTTGCCGGCCGCGTCCCCCCGCTTCCGGTGGAAAACCCGCGCCAGGTGTCGGCGTACCACTACCCCGCCGACTATGGGCCGCGTTCTCCCACCTTTTCGCGCGCAGCGCTGGCGCCGCTCGGCGGAGGCCAGGTCGCGTTGTTCATTTCGGGCACGGCCAGCATTGTTGGGCACCAAACGGTACACGTTGGCGACGTGCGGGCACAGTTGGACGAAACGCTGCTGAATCTGCGTGCGGTGATCGCCGCCGCCAACGAGCGCTCCAGTGCCAACTTCACGCTGGAGCGCAGCGACCCCGTGGTCTATGTGCGCCATCCGGCCGATGCGCCAGGCATCCGCCGGCAACTCGAGCAGGCGCTCGGCGCCGGCTCGCGCTTCATGCGGCACGCGGTGTTTCTCCAGGCCGACATTTGCCGCAGCGACCTGCTGGTCGAGATCGAGGCGCATGCCACCGAACCGGGCGAACTGCGCGGCTGAGCCTTAGATGATGCGGCTTTTCTCCCTGCTGAAGACGGCCCTGCTGGCCGTGCCGCTCTACGCGTTGCTGTTGCTGCTCGGCACCATCTCGCTCACGTGGAACATGGTCGCGATGCTGCTTCAGCCGGTGCTGCCAGCCCGCCTGGCGCGTCCGCTCGGACGCGCAACCATTGCGCTGGCCTACCGTTGGTTCTGGGCCACCGCATCGCTGACCGGCATGATGCGCATCGACGCCGGATGCCTGGACGCGCTGCGCAACGAACGCGGACTGATCTTCGTGGCCAACCACCCGACCATGCTCGATGCGTTGCTGCTTGTCGCGCGGCTGCCGCGCAGCGTCTGCATCATGAAGGCCGACCTGATGAAGAACATCTTCCTCGGCGCCGGTGCGCGGTTGGCGCACTACATCCGCAACGACTCGGCCCGCGCCATGGTGCGGCTGGCCGTCGACGATCTGCGTGCCGGCGGTCAGTTGGTGCTGTTTCCCGAAGGCACGCGCACGGTCGAACCGCCGATCAACAGTTTTCGCCCAGGCGTCACATTGATCGCCAAGCTCGCGCAAGCCCCGATCCAGACTGTTTTCATCGATACCGATTCGCCGTACCTCGGCAAGGGCTGGCCGCTGTGGAGGGTGCCGCCGTTGCCGGTCGTGTTCAAGCTGCGGCTGGGCCAGCGCTTTGCGCCGGAGCAGGACAGCAGCGCACTGCTGAAACAGCTCGAACAATATTTTCGCCAAAACATGGAACAGCGCGCCAAAGACGCGCAGCCCGCATGCCCATCGACGCCTCGCGCACACACCTCGTTCTGATCCCGAGCTACGACACGGGCGAGCGCCTTTTTTCCACCGTCAGCGCGGCCCGTGCGCAATGGAACCCGGTCTGGGTGGTAATCGACGGCAGCACCGACGGCACCGGCGAGCGCCTCGCGCAGATCGCCACCAGCGACCCCGGCCTGAAGGTGGTGCTGCTGCCCCGGAACCAGGGCAAGGGCGCAGCCGTGCTGCACGGCCTGCGCATGGCGCAGGAGGCCGGCTTCACCCACGCATTGACGATGGACTCCGACGGCCAGCACCCGGCCGACTTGATCCCGACGTTCATGCAGGCCTCGGTCGCGCGACCCGACACGATGGTGCTGGGCCGCCCGGTCTTCGATGCCAGCGCCCCGCTGCTGCGCGTGCGGGGGCGACGCGTGTCGAATGGCTGGACGCAGCTCGAAACCCTGTTCGCCGGCGTCGGCGATTCACTCTACGGTTTTCGCGTCTACCCGGTTGCCTCGCTGATCCGCGTGATGGCGCGCCAGCCCTGGATGCGCCGCTTCGACTTCGACACCGAAGCCGTGGTGCGCCTGGCCTGGCGCGGCGTGAAGCCGGTCAACATCGATGCACCAGTGAAGTACCTCACCGCGGCCGAGGGCGGTGTGTCCCACTTTCGGTACGTGCGCGACAACGTCCTGCTGACCTGGATGCACACGCGGCTGATGGTGGAGTTCGTACTGCGGCTGCCCTGGTTGATCGCCAAGCGGGTTTTGCGGTTACCGCCGTTTCAGGACTGAAATTCCGCCCTTTTCGCAGAGCGCCCGGTGTGCGGTACGGGCTGTCCGACCCTGCTGCGCCGGCCGCTTCGCGGCTGCCCTGCGGTGCTCGCGTTTTGCGGGGTCTCGCAGAACTCGCTTCGCTCAAACAGCTGCGAGCCCTGATCCGCAAAACGCTGCGCTCCTCGGCGGCGCAGAAGGGATCGGCCAGCCCGTACCGCACACCGGGCTTGGGGTGGCGCGGAGGTCGCGCCTTCCGGATGCATTCCGGATGCAACCCCTTCCTGTCCACGTCGGTGGGTGGTATGCGCTGGGGCGGCCGTTGAGGCACCGCCGAGCAGCGCAGCGGCAGGCGGATCAGGGCCGCGTGCTGTTTGAGCCGCAGGCGAGTTCACGCGGACCCCGCCTGCCGCGAGCAGCGCAGGGCAGCCCGAAGGGCCGGTGACGTCGGCCGCCCCAGCGCATACCGCCCGCCGACGCACCCCCGCGCATCCCAGCGCCCCGGTGCCCCGCTGCCCCAGCACGCCGCCTAAATCATCCCGCCATTGATGGAAATAACCTGCCCCGTGATGTAGGCGGCTTCATGGCTGGCGAGAAACCCCGCCAGCGCAGCCACCTCATCCGGCGTGCCGGCCCGCTTCACCGGCACCATCTGCTGGATCATGGCCGGATCGAACGCCGCATCGGCCATCGGCGAGGCGATGATGCCCGGCGCGATGGCGTTGACCGTGACGCCGCGCGCGGCCACCTCGAGCGACAGCGCCTTGGTCGCGCTGTTGAGCGCGCCCTTGGCCGCGGCGTAATTGACCTGACCCTTGTTGCCCATCAACGACGCGACCGACGAAATATTCAGGATCCGGCCCCAGCGCGTGCGCAGCATCGGCAGCAGCAGCGGCTGGGTGACGCGGAAGAAGCCGTTGAGCGAAACGTCGATCACCTTGTGCCACTGCTCGGCCCGCATGCCCGGCAACACCGCGTCGTCGTGCACCCCGGCGTTGTTGACGATGATCTGAACCGGCCCGCCCTGCAGCATCGCAGCGCAACCGGCGGCCGTGGCCTCGTCGCTGCGCAGATCGAACACATGGCACTCGGCAGTACCGCCTGCCGCCCGGATGACGGCAGCGAGCTGCTCGACCGCGTCGGGCCGGGTGCTGGCATGAAGCAGTACCGTGGCGCCGTCATGCGCGAGGCGTTGCGCGATCGCAGCGCCGAGCGAACCGCTGGCGCCGGTGATCAGGGCGCGCTTGCCCGAAAGGTTTGTGGCTGCAGTCGTCATGTCACGGCAAAGGGGTGTTGAGCACGACCACCGCTCGGCCATCGGCCAGCGCGGCGCCATTCATATCCGTCAGGTTGAACTCGTAGAGCACCTGGCGCGCGTCGCCCGACAGGCGCCTGGCACGCACCTGCAGCGCGCCCTGCACTTCGTCGAGCCGGGAGATGGCAAAACGCACATTGCGCGCCGTAGCCAGGAATCCGGCCGAGGGCGGCGCGTCTGGCGCAGCGAGCAACCCGCCATGCAGCGCCATCGCCTGCGCGGCGTACTCGATCGCGTTCGGTGCCATCAGGCCGCCGGCCGTGCGCAGCGGGTTGCCCGGCTGCAGATGGCTCGTGGTGGTGCAGTGGATCGTGTCGACATCCCAGCTTTCGAGCCGCTCGAGCAGGCACATGGTGCCGCTGTGCGGAATGCGCGCAGCGATGCCTTCCCGATCCATGGTTTGCGGTGCGGCCACCGGCGCGCTCATGGCTTGCGATCCGCGACCAGCAGCACGTTGGCGAACGGCGTGCCTTCGCTCATCGGGATGCTCTGCACGGTGAAGCCAAGCCGCTGCAGGAGCGAAGTCCATTCCTGCAAGGTGCGGCCCCAGGTCGGCGACACCTTGTGGCCGCGGATGCGCGTGACGGTACGATCCACCCATTGACTGATCGCGAAGCCGCGCCGGCTGGCCGCATCGCCCACGCGCAGCAGCAGGCGGCCGCTGCCGGGCGCCAATGCATCGTGAACCCGGCGCAGCACGCCTTCCTGCGCATCGAGATCGACGTAGTGCAACACGTCGAGGATCACCACCAGGTCGCTGGCCGGCAGCGCTGCCTCGCACATGTCGGCGCAGACAAAACGCGGCGTCGGCTGCAAGTGCCCGATGGACGACTCGGCGCGCGCCACGTCGCGCGGCATCAGTTCGATGCCGGTGTAGTCGGCCACTGGCGGCGTCGCGGCCCAACCGGCGGGCCATTGCCCCTTTACCTGCATCGCGGCCATCGACGACAGCAGGCTGGCAAACAGCCCCTGGCCGCAGCCGATATCGACCACCCTGCGCCGTTCGGCGCCGATCAGCCCGCGCTCCACCAGACCGCGAAACACCGGGTCGCGCCCGAGCTTGCCTCGCGCGAAGTGGTAGGTGAACTGGCCGGCTTTCTGGTAAGGCGCCGAGGCCGCGTCATGAAGCTGCCGCCAGGCGGCATCGGTGTGGATTGCAGCGCTCATGCCGCGAGGCCTTCGGGCAAGGTGACGGTGCGCAGATTCGCGCGTTCGATTTGCTGCAACAGCAGCGGCAGCACTTCGAGCACCACCGGCTTTCCGCCCACGGTGCGTGCCGCATTGCCGTCATGAAGCAGCAGGATGTCGCCAGCGGCGAGCCCTTTCGCGAGCCGCATCAGCACCTTGGCCGGCTCCCGCTCACGCGTGTCGAAGCCGCGCCGCGTCCAGCTCACGAGCGTGAGCCCGAGCCGGTGCAGCACCGGTGCGAGGAACGGGTTGCGCAGGCCGGCCGGCGCGCGAAAGCAAGTCGGACGCGTCCCCGTGATGTCGGTGAGCATGTCTTGCGCGCGCGCGATCTCGGCCGCATAGCCGCGCGGCCCCAGAAACGAAAAATTGTGGCGATGTTTCGCCGTGTGGTTCTGGATGCTGTGGCCGCGCGCGACGATGGCGCGCGCCAGCGCGGGATGGGCCGCCACCCGCTCGGCAATGCAGAAAAAAGTGGCGCGCTGGCCGGCGGCATCGAGCAGGTCGAGCACCTGGGGCGTCACCTCCGGATCGGGGCCATCGTCGATGGTCAGCGCGACTTCGCGGCGGTCGATGGCCGGCTGCGGCAGGCGCGTGACGTTCGGCCCGAGCAAATGGCTGCGTGGCGTCAGCCCGGCACCGGTGATGAGCGCATGGTTGAGCACCACCGCGCCGATCGCCCATGGCACGGCGCCGGGGATCAGCAACGCGGCACCCAGTGCGGCCAGATGCAGGCCGACGCTGGCACGCATGATCGGTGGCATCGGCCAGGAGGTCGGCAGCGCGGGAGCGGAAGGAACAGTGGAAGACATCGATGGCTATTTTGCTTGCAACTCAGCCACTCTGCGGCGCACGAAGGCGGCCGACAGCAACAGCGCCAGCAGCGCGCCCGGCGCCACGACGCGGCCGATCGCCGACAGCGCCGGAATGTCCGAAATCGCGATCAACCCGAACGACACCACGGTCGTGAGGTTGGCCAGCATCAGCGAGGCCAGCGTGTCCTCGTCGGCCCGGCCGGTCTCCTGCAGCTGGTCGAAGAACAGCGCGTAGTTGGAGCCGACCGCCACGATCAGCAGCAAGCCGACCAGGTGCAGTATGCCGAGCGGCACGTTCAGCAGCGCCATGCCGCCGAGCGTGAGCAGCACCGCCAGCGCCAGCGGCTGGCACACGGCCAGCAAGCGGCGCCCCGAGCGCAGGTAAAGGCCCAGCAGCACCACCACCGCCAGCGCACCCAGCATCACCTGCACGAAGGCCTCGTGCAGGTAGCGCGTGTAGAGGCTGTCGAGTTCGTGCTTGACGTCGACCACCTGCACCTCGGGCATCGGCGACAGTGCCGCTGCGAGCCGCACGGGATCGAACTTGTCGCCGGTGTGCAGCGCAATCAGGGCCGACCAGCCGCCGCCCGGGCGCTCGTACATCAGCGCGTTGATCACGGCGCCGAGCGGGCCGTCGGCCAGGTCGGCGCGCGTGATCGGTTGCAGCGTGCGCGCTTTCTCCACATCGGCGATGAAGGGCTCGAGCCGCGCCGCCGGCAACGGCCCGCCCGCGGTGGCCTCGGCCAGCCGGGTGCGCAGGGTGGCTGCGTCCGGCAGGCTCGCGATGCGCTGGCGCTGCGCCTCGATGCTCGGCAGCATGCGCGTCACGGTTTCGTAGCCGCTCAGTTCGCCGCGTTCGACCAGTGCCTCGAGCCGCGCGCCGGCAGCCTCGGTGGCGCGCAGCACGGCCTGCTCGTCCGGCGCCTGGATCACCACCAGCGTGCGGCCGTCGCTGGCACCGATGTCGTCACGCAGCTTGGCGTCGAGGTCGCTCGCCGCCTGCTTGATCGGGCTCATGGCCGACAGGTTGGCACGCCAGAGCGTGCCGCCCTGCCAGGCCACCAGCCCCGCCGCGCCGAGGCCGAGCACCGCGAACACCCAGCGCAGCCGCGGCAGGCCGCGCACGATGGACCCGGCAACCTTGGCCATCAGGCCCCGCATGCCCATGCCGGTGGCACCGTCGGGCGCCAGCACCGGCAATCCGTAGCGCGTCGCCACGGCGGCCGCGACCAGCCCGGCGATCGAGAATACGCCGAGCTGCGCCAGCCCCGGAAAGCCCGAGAACACCAGAGCCGCGAAGCCGCACACCGACGTCAGCAAGCCAAGCCGCACCGTCGGCCAGTTGAGGTCGCGCCAGCGCTGCCAGCCGGTGCCGGGCACCGCCGCGCCGCGTGCCTGGATCAGGTAGTAGATGGCGTAGTCGATGGTTTCGCCGATCAGCGTGCTGCCGAAGCCCATGGTGAGCCCGTGCACCTCGCCGAACACCAGCGCCACCGCAGTCGTGCCGCCCACCACGCCGGTGGCCACCGGCAGCACGGCGATGACCAGCGCCCGCGGCGAGGCGAAGGCCAGCAGCAGCAGGCCGCTCATCACGATGCCGCCGATCGTCGCAAGCTGGATGGCCTCGCCCTTGATCTGGTCGCGGCTCGTCACCGAGAACACCGGAGCGCCGCTCATCAGCAGTTTGGGTGCGTCGGCGCCGAGCGCCTGGGTGGCCTTGGCGAACTCGGTCTGCACGCGCGCAATCGCGATGGCCTGCGCATCGAGGTCACTGCCCGACGCCTTGGTGCCGGCCAGCAGCATCGCGCGCGGCGCATCGCGCGACACCCAGACGCCCTGCTCCGTGCGCGGCGAACTGGCCGGGATCAGCCCTTCGGCGATGCGCTGCGTTTCGCCGGTCGGGTCGCGTTCGAGCAGCGGCTTGACGATGTTGCCGGCCGGGGTGCCCAGCATCGAGAGCGTGTCGCCGATCGCGTCGCGCAAGCCCTGCACGGTGAAGCGCTCGGGCGTGATGTCGGGCGCGAGCTGGTAGCGGTGGTCGAGCACGAAGCTGCCGGCCTCCTGCCAGTCGCTGTTGTCGCCGTTCTGCACCTGGTCGAAGAGGCCGCTCGCCCGCATCGCCTTGCCGAGCGCACGCGACACGTCGGCACGCTGCGCGGCGTCTTTGCCGCCTTCGATGCCGATCATCAGCGTACGCGAGGCCACGCCGGTCTGCAGTTGCTCGATCAGCACGCGCTGGCGCGCGTCCGGGCTGGCCGGCAGAAAGGCCGTGAGGTCGGCGCTGAAATGGGTGCGCGAGATGACGGCGACGCCGGCCAGCAGCGCGGCCAGCCATACCAGCAACACCAGCGCCCGGCGCGAGCGAGGCGCGCCAGTGCTCATGGGTGTCCCCCCCTTCGCGGGGGCCGCCGCGCCCGGCCGCCCGAAGCGGCCGGCCCGCCCCCGGCAGGGGGTTGGCGGACGGACACGAAGTGCCGGTAGCCTGGGGGGGAGCTCATCTAACCGGCACGATGGTCATCACCGAGCGGTCGCCACCTCGGAACTCCATCTCGACGCCAAGCACTTCGCCGGCCCGGCCGCTGAGACGCATCGAGGTGACCTGCGCCGCCAGCCGCTCGTCGACCGGTTGGAGATCGAGTGTCCAGTTGTCCTTGCTGCCCCTGAGCGTGCTGCGGAAATAGCGCTGCAGCATCGGGCCGTTGCCGCTGAGCGTGCCGCGCATCGCCTCCACCATGCCGAGCAGCTCGGGCATGCTGTCGAGCGTCATGTTGCGGCTGCGGCCACCGCGCGTCAGCGTGAGGTTGTTGCCGTCGACCACCATCGACTCGGGCCGCGGCGACAGCGTGCGGCGCGTCATCTGATCCGGCGCGGTGAAGCTCAGCGTGCCGCTCGCGTACAGCGGGCCGTCGAGGCCGCGCACGAAGCGTTGTTCGGTGAAGGTGCCCTCGCCCTGCTTCTGCTTGGCCAGCAGGCCCATGAGCTCGCCCAGATCGAAGGCCCAAGCCGGCGCGGCCGCACACAGCAGCGCCAGCAACAGCGGGCGCAGCAAACGGTCAATGCGCATCTTCAAGCCAGAAATCATGGAAATTGAACCAGTTGTAAGGGTACTTGCGGCACAGCGCGTCGAGCCGCGCCACATAGTCTTCGACCGCTGCGCGGATGCGGCGTTCCCGCTCGACCGGATCGCTGATGCGATCGGTGAAGTCGGCCAGCGGCTCGAACAGCACGTCGTAGCGGGCGCCGCCCACATAGAGGCCGGCCATGAAGAACACCTTGCGGCGCAGCAGCGCGGCAAGGCGGAACGGGCCATCGTTGAATGTGGCCGGGTGCCCCAGAAACGGCAGCTCGAGCGAATTGCCGCGCTGGCCGGCGGCTTCGCTCTCCTGCCCGGGCAGCGTGCGGTCGACCAGCAGGCCGGCCATGCCGCCGGTGTCGAGCCAGTCCCGCAATGCCAGCATCGAATGCGAGCGGCCCAGCGCGATCACGTGCGGGCGACGCTCGGGCAGGCTGATGGCGTCGAGCACCGCGTTGATCTGGCGCGCGTTGTCCGGGAACATCAGCATCGCGGCGCGCAGCCTCGGATGGTCGGGGCTCTGGAATTTGCAGGCACCCAGCGCCTCGAAACTGCCCATGTGCGCACCCAGCAGGAAGGCGCCGCGCCCGCTCAGCGCCTCGGCTTCTACCGCTTCGTTGCCGACCACCCGCACATCGAACATGTCGAGCCGGCCGCGCAGGAAGTACACGCGGTCAAGCACCGTGGAAGCGAAGGCGTGCAGCAGGCGGTAGCCGTCGCCCCAACCGGCTCCGGGGCCGATGGCGCGGAACAGGTAGCGCTTGATATTGCGCCGCGGGGTCGGCGAAAACAGCAAAAAGTAGAGGCTGATCGGATGCAGCACCAGGCGCGCGACGCGGCGTCCGCACTTGATTGCGATCCAGCAGATCAGACGCAGTGCAAGCAGGTTGCTGCGCTCGGGTGTACGCGACCAGTCGGCCGGACGCTTGGCCGCATCGTCGAGCGCGCGCGTTTCGGGCTGGCTGTGGTTCATGCGTCGCCCTCCGCGCCTGCGGTCCAGCGTCCGCTGACGGCCACCTGTTCGCCGCATCGCACCTCGAAGCGCACGCCGCGCGCGGCGCCGGCCTCGGGTTGCAGCTCGATCAACAGTGTGCTGCCGGGCCGCACGGGCGCGAGGAACTTGGCCACCGCGAGCGTAGGTCGGGCACCGAGCCGCGCGACCAGTGCCGGCACACCCTGCACGGCTTCGAGCACCTCGGACAGCAACAGGGCGCCGGGCACCAGCGGCTGACCCGGAAAATGGCCCGCGAATGAAGGATGGTCGTGCGGCACCTCGCGCGTGGCCTGCACCGCGGTGCCGTCGACCGCGAGCTGCGCCAGCGCGAACTCGCGCAACGCGCGCACGGTGAGCTTGCCGGTGCCTTCGCGCGGCAGCGCGGCCACCTGAACCACGCGGCGCGGCACGAACACCGGCTCCAGCCGCTGGCGCAAGGCCGCAATGATGTCGCCGGCACCGAGCGAAGGGGCGACCACGAAGGCCACCGGCCGCACCACGCCGTCTGTCACGTCGTCGGGCAACCAGAACGCGCCATCGAGCACGCCGGCGACGCTGTTGAGGTGGTAGTTGAGATGCCCGAGCGAGCTGCGCCGGCCGGCCACGTGAATCAGGTCGTTGGCCCGTCCGAACAGGCGGAAGTGCCGGGCGTCGATGAGCTCCAGTACGTCGGCCATCGGCGTCGGCTGCGGCACGAAATCGCCGCTGAACACAAAGCGCTCTTCGCCGCCGGCGTCGCGCTCGGCCACCACCTGCACGTCACCAAAGGTGTGCCAGACCTCGCTGGCGGTGGTGCGGCGCGAAGCGACCTGGCCCGACTCGGTGCTGCCGTAGATTTCGAGCAGCACCGCGCCCATGGCCTGCTCGGCCTGCGCGGCGAGCTGCGGCGACAGCGGCGCCGTCGCCGAGAGGATCAGATCCACCGGCGGCAATGCGATGCCAGCGAGCAGCAGGTTCTTCAGATGGAACGGCGTGGTGACCAGTGCGCGCGGGCGCGGCACGGCCGCCAGCGCCGCCGCCACGTCGGCCGGAAAGAACGGGCGTCCGCTGTCGAACGCCGCGCCGCCCAGAAGCGCCAGCAGCACCGACGATTCGAGCCCGTAGCTGTGCTGCACCGGCACCGTGGTCACAAGGTTCAGCCCGGCCAGCGACGGCAACTGCATCAACTCGGCCAGACGCGGCACTGCGGCCGCGACATCGCCGACCAGCGTCTGCCAGGTCTTGGCATGGGGCTGCGGCAAGCCGGTCGAGCCCGAAGTCAGCAGGCTCACTGCATGCGCGGCGGCGTCGAAATCGGGCATGCCCGGGGCACCGACCAGGTCGGCATGCTGGCGCGGGTCAATCCACACCACCGGCATGCCGTGCGATTGAAATTGCCGGTCGTCGGCCACCGCAAACACATCGGGGTTGCCTTCGCGCAGCCGTGCCAGCGTGTCGGGGCGTGCATCGGGCGGCAGCAGGCTGGGCAAACCGCTCGACAAGGCGGCACCCAGGCCCACCGCGAAGGCATAACGGTCAACGCAGAGATTGAGCACCGGGCCGGCCGCGGGCAACCGGGTTGCGAGCAGCGCCACATCGGCCAGGTACTGCCGCGCTGAAATGGCGGTGCCAGCCCGCCAGGCCAGCGGTGCGTCGAGGTCGCGCGCACCCAGCAACGGCAGCACAGGGGCGGATGGGCGGTTCAGCCTTGCGTTCATCGCCGCGCGCTGCGATCGATCGGCGCGCCGGAGAAGGCGCGCACCGCGTCGATCATGCGCACGCGCTCGAACTCGGGGTGCAGGCGGTAGCGCATGAAGTGCTCGCCGACGAACAGCGCCGTGACGCCGATCGGCGTCACGACGTTGGACAGCAGCGACCAGGCCGCGAACGGCAGGGTGAGGTAGACCACGATCGAGGCGACAACGACCACTGCGAAGTACAGCGTCCAGGCCACCGTCACCTGATGCGTATAGCGCCGCTGGCCGGGCCCGATGGCGTGCACGCGCTCGGCGAACTGGCCGATCAGCGAGAGCCCGTCGCCGCGCAAGGTGCTCCCGAACCAGCCGCACAACAGCGCATTGATGCCCACGTGCTGCAATACGTAGAGCCGATTCGGGTCACCGGCCTCGCCCCGCATCACCAGCCACAGCAGGCCAGCGCCCGCGGCGGCCACGATCAGCAAGGCCCAGCGGCCGAAACGCGCGCCGGCCAGGCCGAGCGCGGTCAGCCAGAGCGGCACCAGCAGAACAGCCACGGCCCAGGGCTCTGTCGCATGGAACAACATCATCCAGTGCGAAAGCCCTGCATACGCAGCGCCTCCGAGCAGCATGATCACCAGGCGCCATCGCGTCATGCGGAGCGGCTCAGACAGCGCCGCGGTTCTGGGCGACGTGGGTCGCGAGACTGCGCAGCGATTCGAAGATCTGCTGGTTGCGCTCGTCGTCCGAGCGCAACTGGAAGCCATAGGCGCGCGACACTTCGAGCGCGACTTCGAGGATGTCGATCGAGTCGAGCCCCAGGCCTTCGCCATACAGCGGTGCCGCGGGGTCGATGTCGGCCGGCGCGATCTCGAGGTTGAGGGCCTGTACCAGCAGCACCGCCAACTCGGTTTCGAGCGGGGTTTGCATGGACGGATCGCCGGTGGCGGGCATGGAAGACGAGGCGGTCGATGACAAAGCAAACTCCGGGAACGATTTCGGGAACTTTTCGCGAGGGGCGGCCAATTATAGGAGGGCAGCTTGGATAGACTGCCGCATCCAAATGCCCCCGGAGCACCCATGGCCGCCCCCCTGCTGATTGCACGACACGACACCACCGAATGCTTCTTGCTGCCGGGCCTGACCAACCGCCACGGCCTGATCACCGGCGCCACTGGCACCGGCAAGACCGTGAGCCTGCAGACAATCGCGGAGCAGCTGTCGAAGATCGGCGTGCCGGTGTTCCTGGCCGACGTCAAGGGCGATCTCACCGGCATCAGCCAGTCCGGCAGCATCGGCGACAAGATGGCTGCGGTGCTCAAGGAGCGCGGCATCGAGGCCCCTGCCCCGCTGGCCTGCCCGGTCACATTGTGGGACGTGTTCGGCGAACAAGGGCACCCGGTGCGAGCCACGGTTTCCGACATGGGCCCGCTGCTGCTGGGCCGCATGCTCGATCTGAACGAGACGCAGGCCGGCGTGCTGAACATCGTGTTCAAGATCGCCGACGACAACGGCCTGCTGCTGCTCGACCTGAAAGACCTGCGCGCGATGCTGCAGTACGTGGGCGAGAACGGCAGCCAGTTCACCACGCAGTACGGCAACATCAGCGCGGCCAGCGTCGGTGCGATCCAGCGCGGCCTGCTGCAGATCGAAACCCAGGGTGGCGACAAGTTCTTCGGCGAGCCGATGCTGAACATCGCCGACTTCATGCAGACCGTGGGCGGCAAGGGCGTGATCAACATCCTGACCGCCGACAAGCTCATGAACTCGCCGCGCCTTTACGCGACCTTCCTGCTCTGGCTGCTGTCGGAGTTGTTCGAGCAACTGCCCGAAATCGGCGACCCCGAGCAGCCCAAGCTCGTGTTCTTCTTCGACGAGGCCCACCTGCTGTTCAACGAGGCGCCCAAGGCGCTGGTCGAGCGCATCGAACTCGTGGTGCGGCTGGTGCGCTCCAAGGGCGTAGGCGTGTATTTCGTGACGCAGAACCCGCTTGACATTCCCGACACGGTGCTGGCCCAGCTAGGCAACCGTGTGCAGCACGCGCTGCGCGCCTTCACGCCGCGCGACCAGAAGGCGGTCAAGGCGACCGCCACCACCATGCGCCCCAAACCCGGTCTCGATATCGAGGCGGCCATCACCGAACTGGCCGTGGGCGAGGCGCTGGTCAGCCTGCTGGACGCCAAGGGCCGCCCGAGCGTGACCGAACGCGTGTTCGTGGTGCCGCCGGGCAGCCAGATCGGGCCGATCACGCCGGCCCAGCGCCAGGCGCTGATCGCCAACTCGCTGGTGGCGGGCGTCTACGAAAAGACAGTGGACCGCGAGTCGGCCTACGAGAAGCTCAAGGGCCGCGCCGAGTCCGCACCCGGCGCGCCGCCGGTGGTCGCAGGCGGCAAGCCCGGTGCGGCGCCAGCCGAAGAATCGGGCGGGATGATGGGCGGCCTGAACGACCTGCTGTTCGGCAGCACCGGCCCGCGCGGCGGAAAGCGCGACGGCCTGGTGCAAACCATGGCCAAGTCGGCCGTGCGCACAGTGGGCACCAGCGTCGGCAAGGAGATCCTGCGCGGCGTGCTGGGCGGGATCTTCGGTTCGAAAAAGCGCTGAGCCGCGCTCACCACCGCAGCAGGCGCGGGCCGAGCAAGGCGCCGGCGATCACAGGCAGCGACATCCCGATCACATACCAGATCGCCAGGAACGGTGCCGCCAGCTCGATGCAGTGAAAGGCGTAGACGGCGGCCGCGGCCGCCCCCGCGAGCGCGCCGGCACAGGCGCCCGCCAGCGCCGGCTGCGTCGGCGCCAGGCTCTTGAGCGCCACCAGTGCCGCGGCAAAAATCGGTAGCGAAATAATCCCGATGTTCATGGCGCAGGTGCGCCAGGTCTGGCCCCAGACCAAGTCGGGCCGCTGCGATTCGGGTGCCAGGATGTAGCTGACCACGGCCAACGTCCACAGCAGCAGCACCGGCAGCACCAGGCCGAGCCAGCCGAGGCGCAGCCTGACGCCGGGCCGGGCGAGCCGCTGCAACGCGACGAAGCCCGCCACCGCGATGGTGCCCGGCACCAACAGCTTGACCCAGAACATGGGCCAGAACATCGCCTGCACCAGGTCGCGCCGCACGCCGTACTCCAGTTGCATGATGAGTGCCGCCAGCGGCAAACCCACCAGCAGTGCGATGGCGATGCGGCGCGATGCGGCGCGTCGGGGCGCCGGCATTGTGTCGGCGGCCAGCAAGGCCACCAGATCGTCGGTTTTCATGGTGCATTGCTCCGGATGCGGGCGGCCAGCGTCTTGAGCCCGCGGTGGATGCCGACCTTGACCGCCGACTCCGACATGCCCGTCACCGACGCCGTCTCGGCCACCGACAGGCCTTGCAGCTTGACGTGCACGATCGGCAGGCGTTGGCGATCGGGCAGGGTTTCGAGCAGGCCCGCCAGGTCACGCTTCGCATCGCTGGCGTCGGTGTTGGACTCGGCGAACACGGCCAGGTCGTCCTCGAGCGGGTCGTGCAGCGCCTCGCGCACCGACTTGGAACGCAACAGATCGATCATCTTGTAGCGCGCAATCGCCTGCACCCAGGCCGTCAACGGCTGGTCCGGCTGATAGGTGTGGCGCTGGTTGTGCATCGCGAGCAAACATTCCTGGACGAGGTCTTCCACTTCATCGGGCCAGCCGAACAGGCGCTTGCCCAGAAAAGCGCGCAGGTGCGCGCTGAGCTTCTGCAGGAACTGGTGGTATGCGGCAGCGTCGCCGTCGAGGCCGCGCAGGAACAGGCCGCGCAACATGACTTCGGCATCGTTGCCCTGCATCGGGCTCCCTGCTGTTATTCGTGCCATCGGGTCGAGCGGTTACAGCCTTGTTGAGAAAAGGAAATCCGGCGGATTGTGCAGTGTGCTGTAACCGGCAGGGGTTCGCGCGCAGCCATCCAGTCCAATGCTGGCTTGCCAGCCGGGAGGTCGGTCGCTACATTGCTGTTTTTGAGGGACTGCAATGTCTGTTGACACCGTTTCGACTTCTTCGTCCGCCACCCCTGCCCAGCCCGCCGCCCCCACACCCCCGCCCTCGCCCACCGAAGCCCTCGTAGTGGCCGAGCTGGTGTCGATCCCCCCGGTCTATGCTCCTGCGGTCGCTGCCGCGCCGCGCCACATCCGGCTGACCTCGCATGCGGGCGGGTTCGGCGCGCTGCCGATCCACTGGGGCGCGGCCACCGCGACCGAGCGCGGCCCCGTGATCGGCACCACCACGAAGCGCGCGCACCGCAACGTGATCGGCACGCACAGCGGCTCGTACAGCGTGTACCGCGCGCTCGCGGTCGCGGCCGGTGCGCTGGATCCGCAGCACAAGGCCGACCTCACCAACACCTCGCCGACCGACATCATCGGCCCGTACCCGCAGTGGAGCGAGCCCGGCAAGATCGTGTCGCTCGACCCGTGGGGAGCGACCATCGCCAACGTGTTCGCGAACGAACTCGCGGCCGGCTACGACATCCGCCCGACCATCGCCGTCACCAAGGCCCATGTGATCCTGCCCGAGGTGATCGAGGCGCTGCAGTCGGGCCGGCTCAAGGCCGACGGCAAGTTCCTGACCGCAAACGGCGCGGCGGTCGTGACCAAGGCGGCGCTCGAACCCGTGTGGTATCTGCCCGAGGTGGCCCGGCGCTTCAAGTGCTCCGAGACCGACCTGCGGCGCGTGCTGTTCGAGGAAACCGGCGGCATGTACCCCGAACTGGTCACGCGCTCCGACCTGGAAGTGTTTCTGCCGCCGATCGGCGGGCAGACCGTTTACATCTTCGGCAACCCGGCCGACCTGGCGAACCCCAAGGTTGAACTCACCGCGCGCATTCACGACGAGTGCAACGGCTCCGACGTGTTCGGCTCCGACATCTGCACTTGCCGGCCCTACCTCACCCACGCGATCGAGGAATGCATCATGGGCGCGCAGCGCGGCGGCGTCGGGCTGGTGGCCTACTCGCGCAAGGAAGGCCGCGCGCTGGGCGAGGTCACCAAGTTCCTGGTCTACAACGCGCGCAAGCGGCAGGTCGGCGGCGACACGGCCGACCAGTATTTCGCACGTACCGAGTGCGTGGCGGGCGTGCAGGACATGCGCTTCCAGGAGCTGATGCCCGACGTGTTCCACTGGCTCGGCATCCGCAAGATCCACCGCCTGGTGTCGATGAGCAATCTCAAGTACGACGCCATCACCGGCTCCGGCATCGAGATCGGCGAGCGCGTGAACATCCCCGACGACCTGATCCCGGCCGACGCGCGCGTCGAGATGGACGCCAAGATGGCGGCAGGCTACTTCACGCCGGGCCTCGTGCCCGACGCCGAAGAGCTCAAGAAGGCCAAGGGACGGGGCCTCGCGGAATGAATGCAGGCACCCATCGCGACATCGACCCGGCGATCGAGCTGGTCGCCGACACCGCCCATCCGGCAGGCGCTGCCGCCGTCTTGCGCACCACCGCCGAGGTGCGTGCGCGGGCCCATGCGCTGCTCGCGCGGGCGCGCCGTGGCGAATCGAAATGGTTCACCGTCGGCGACGACGCGGCGATCGAAGACACGGCGCGCACCGTGGCCGAGGTCACGAGCGATCGCTACACCTGGGGGCCGATTCCGTACCACAGCCGCTGGCGCCACTTCGAGGCCGGCGGCATCGACCGCCGCAAGCAACTCGACGCGCTGCTCGGCAGCGACATCCATGAACGCGAACGCGCCCGCGCGCGCATCGACCTGGTGCTGGTCAGCGTGCTGCTCGACGCCGGGGCCGGCCCGAACTGGCACTACTTCGAATCGGCCAGCGGCCAGCGCTTCACCCGCTCCGAGGGGTTGGGCGTGGCGAGCTTCCATGCGTTCACCAGCGGGCTGTTTTCGTCGGATCCCAACCATCCGCTGCGGGTCGACGCGGCCGGGCTGCGTGGCCTCATCACCGACCGGCTCGGCGATGCGTTCCAGGTCAGCGAGAGCAACCCGCTCATCGGCCTGGCCGGCCGCGCCATGCTGCTGCGCCGGCTCGGCGAAGCGATGGCCGACCAGCCCGAGGTGTTCGGCGAAACCGGCGCCGGCCGGCCCGGCGGCCTTTTCGATGCGCTGGTCGGGCCCTACGGGCCCGCTGCGCCCCCCACGGCGGAAGTCACGGCGCACCAGATCCTGTCGCTGCTGCTCGATTCGCTCTCGCGCATCTGGCCCGCGGCCAACGCGGTCGACAGCATCGCGGCCGATGGCAGCGACATGCCCGGCGGCATCGCCTCCAGCGACCCGGCCTTTGCGCTCGGCGACTGCTGGCGCCACAGCGCCGTTGCGGGGCCGGGCCTCACCAACGGCTGGATGCCGTTCCACAAGCTCTCGCAGTGGCTCACCTACTCGCTGCTGGAGCCCTTCGAATGGGCCGGCGTGCGGGTGAGCGGGCTCGACGAACTCACCGGCCTGCCCGAGTACCGCAATGGCGGCCTGTTCATCGACAGCGGCGTGATCGTGCCGAGGGACGCCGCACTGATGGCGCGCAGCTGGAAGGTCAACGACGAGTTCATCGTCGAATGGCGCGCCCTCACGGTGGCGCTGCTCGACGAAATCGCACCGCGCGTGCGCAAGGTACTGAATCGCAGCGCCGAAGACATGCCGCTCGCCTGCGTGCTCGAAGGCGGCACATGGGCCGCCGGGCGGGCACTGGCACAGCGCTTGCGTGACGGTTCGCCACCGCTGCGCATCGAAAGCGATGGCACCGTCTTCTAGGCTAGGCTTCACGTATCCATAACGACAAAGACTTCCCGAAATGAGCAACGTCCACCTGGTCGACCATCCGCTGGTTCAGCACAAACTCACCCTGATGCGGCGCAAGGACGCGTCGACCAACAGCTTTCGCCGCCTGCTCAACGAGCTCAGCATGCTGATGGCCTACGAGGTCACGCGCGACATGCCGATGCAGGACATCGAGATCGAGACCCCGCTCGAAACCATGACCGGCCGGGTGATCGATGGCAAGAAGCTGGTGCTGGTGTCGATCCTGCGCGCCGGCAATGGCATCCTCGAAGGCATGCTTTCGGTGGTGCCGGGCGCGCGTGTCGGCCACATCGGCCTGTACCGCGACCCCAAGACACTGACCGCGGTCGAGTACTACTTCAAGATGCCGGGCGAAATGCAGGATCGCGACATCATCGTGGTCGACCCCATGCTGGCAACCGGCAATTCGGCCGTGGCGGCGGTCGAGCGACTGAAGGAGCTGGCACCGAAGTCGATCAAGTTCGTCTGCCTGCTGGCCTGTCCCGAAGGCATCAAGACGCTGCAGACGGCACACCCCGACGTGCCGATCTACACCGCCGCGATCGACCGCGAACTCAACAGCCACGGCTACATCCTGCCCGGTCTCGGCGATGCGGGCGACCGCATCTTCGGAACCAAGTAAGCGATGACGAGGCCGATCGAAGCGCGCGGCGGTATCGGCAACTGCGTCAACGCCGCCTGGGCCGCGCAGGTGTCAGGCCGGCCGCTGCGCTGGCGCGCCACGGGCGCGCTGCGGCCGGACGACCTGTTCCTCAACCCCGAAGCGCTCCAGCTCACCGATGCGGAGGGCGAATACATCTGGCTGTTTCCGAACATCCAGCCGGCACTGCTCGGCACGGCCGACCATCACCCGCAGCATGAGGGCGTGGCCGAGCACGAGTTGCTGGCCTGGCATTGGCACTGGAGCGGCACGGTCGTACAGGGCAGCCAGCCTTCGCGGCTGCAACTGCGCGAAGGCGGCCAGCCGCTGCCGCCCGGCACGATCGGCGTGCACGTCCGCACGCACCATCCGGAGATCGAGTGCGACCTAATGCTGGCAACGATGGCCGTCAACACGCTGACCGAAACCGCCACCGTGTTCCTGGCCAGCGACACCGAATTGCCAGGGCTCTCGTCGGCCGTGATCCGCAGCGCGCTACAACGCCCCGAGCACGACGACGACCGGGCCCGGCCCGCTATCGAATCGGCGCTGCACGACTGGTTCACGCTGGGCCGCTGCGCCGAGATCCACCGCATCCATGCGTCCAGCACCTTCGTCGACCACTGGTGCTTCGCGCACGGCATCCCGATGAAGCGACTGCTGTCCGCGGCGGTCTGCGACGCCTGACCGTCCGCCCGAAACGTCCGCCCGAAATCCAATACCACCGACTTCAACGAGGAGAACCCGACATGTCCCAGCAACGCCGCCAATTGATCGTCCGTTCCGTAGCCATCGCGGCTGCCCTGACCGCCTCGGCTTTGCCCGGCTTTGCGCTGGCGCAGGCCGCCAAGCTCAAGGTGGCGGGTGTTTACACCGTGCCCTTCGAGCAGCAGTGGGTCAGCCGCCTGCACAAGGCACTGAAGGCGGCCGAGGCGCGCGGCGAGATCGAATACAAGGCCAGCGAGAACGTCACCAACGCCGACTACGAGCGCGTGATGCGCGAGTACGCGACCGGCGGCAGCCAGCTCATCGTGGGCGAAGCCTTCGCGGTGGAAGCGGCGGCGCGCAAGGTGGCGAAGGATTTTCCCAAGACCTCATTCCTGCTCGGCTCGTCAGGCAAGCCGCAGGCGCCGAACCTCAGCGTGTTCGACAACTACATCCAGGAGCCCGCCTACCTGACCGGCATGATCGCCGGCGGCATGACCAAGACCAACCGTATCGGCATGGTCGGCGGCTTCCCGATTCCCGAAGTGAACCGTCTCATGAACGCCTTCATGGCCGGCGCGAAAGAGACCAACCCGAAGGTCGAGTTCAGCGTGAGCTTCATCAACAGCTGGTTCGACCCGCCGAAGGCCAAGGAAGCCGCCTTCGCCATGATCGACAAGGGTGCCGACGTGATGTACGCCGAGCGCTTCGGCGTGAGCGATGCGGCCAAGGAAAAGGGCAAGCTCGCGATCGGCAACGTGATCAACACGCAGGCCCAGTACCCCGACACGGTGGTGGCCTCGGCTCTCTGGAACTTCGAGCCCTCGGCCGACCGTGCCATCAAGCTCGCCCGGGAAGGAAAGTTCACCGCCGAGGACTACGGCCCGTATTCGATGATGAAGCACAAGGGCTCGGAGCTTGCCCCGCTCGGCACCTTCGAGGCCAAGGTGCCGGCACCGATCGTCGCCAAGGTCAAGGCCAAGGAAGCCGACATCCTGAGCGGCAAGGTCACGGTCAAGGTCGACGACAGCCAACCGAAGTCGACCGCGAAATGATGCGCTGGCGTTCCCTCCTCGCGGCCTGCGCTCTGGCCGCCGGCCTCGCCGGGTGTGCGGGCCTGCCCGCTCCGGGCAGCGCGGTGCGACTCGACGAGACGCCGCGCATCGCCGTCATCTCGGCCTTCCAGCCCGAGATCGTGCTGCTGTCGTCGAAGCTGCAGGACGCGCGCAAGTACAGCGTCAATGGCAACGAGTTCACCACCGGCTCGCTCGCGGGCAAGCCGGTCGTGCTGTTCCTCTCGGGCATCAGCATGACCAATGCGACCATGAACACGCAACTGGCGCTCGACCGTTTCAAGGTCAGCCACATCGTGTTCAGCGGCATCGCCGGCGGCGTCAACCCGCAATTGCACGTGGGCGACGTGACGGTGCCGGCGCAATGGGGCCAGTACCTCGAGGTGCTGATGGCGCGCGAAACGGCGCCGGGCCGCTACACCGCCCCGCCTTTCATCACGGATGCGACGCTGCCCGCCTTCGGCATGATGCACCCGCGCCCGGTCGAGGTCCGCTCGGCCGCCAACCCGCAGATCACGCGCAAGTTCTGGTTCGAGGCCGACCCGAAGATGCTCGACGTGGCGCGCGGCATCCGCAACGTCGACCTCGCCAACTGCAGTGCCGGGAAGTGCCTGCCGCGCAAGCCGCAACTGGTAATCGGGGGCAATGGCGTTTCGGGCCAGGCTTTCATGGACAACAAGGCGTTCCGCGAATACACCTTCAAGACCTTCCAGGCCAACGTGCTCGACATGGAAACCGCCGCGGTTGGCATGGTCGCCTACAGCAACGGCGTGCCGTACATCGCATTCCGCTCGCTCAGCGACCTCGCCGGCGGCGGTGACGGCGAGAACGAGATGGGCACCTTCATGGGCATCGCGGCGGACAACTCGGCGAAGGTGCTGCTGGCCTTTCTTTCGGCCTGGAAATGACCCCCGCCGAAGCCCCGGTGCTGCGCCTCCACGGCATCACCAAGCGCTTCGGCCCTCTCGTTGCCAACGACGCGATTTCGTTGACCCTCGCGCGCGGCGAGGTGCTGGCCCTGCTCGGCGAAAACGGCGCCGGCAAATCGACGCTGATGTCGATCCTGTTCGGCCACTACCGCGCCGACGAGGGCGACATCGAGGTCTTCGGCGCGCCACTCGCGCCCGGCAACCCTAAGGCCGCGCTGGCCGCCGGCATCGGCATGGTGCACCAGCACTTCACGCTGGCCGACAACCTCACGGTGCTCGACAACGTGATGATGGGCAGCGAGCCGCTGTGGCAACCGTTCACGCGACGCACCGAGGCTCGCAGCAAGCTGCTCGAGGTGGCGCAGCGCTTCGGCCTGCCCGTGGTGCCGGAGGCCAGGGTCGGCACGCTCTCAGTCGGTGAACGGCAACGCGTCGAGATCCTCAAGGCGCTGTACCGCGGCGCGCGGATCCTGATCCTCGACGAGCCGACCGCGGTGCTGACGCCGCAGGAAAGCGAGGCGCTGTTCGACACGCTGGCGCAGATGGTGAGCGGCGGCCTGTCGATCATCTTCATCAGCCACAAGCTCGGCGAGGTGTTGCGCGTGTCGCACCGCATCGTTGTGCTGCGCGGCGGCAGGCTGGTGGCCGAAGTGCCGGCAGCCGGCACCACGCAGGCGCAACTGGCGAATGCGATGGTCGGCCATGCGGTGAAGCCGCCCGCGCGGCACCCGGCGCAGCGCGTCGGTGCGGCGGTCTGCGTGCTGGACGACGTGCGATGCGGGGGCGATTCACGCGATGCGCTGCGCGGCGTGTCGCTCACGCTCAACGCCGGAGAAATCGTGGCAATCGCGGGCGTGTCGGGCAATGGCCAGGTGGCGCTGGCCGAACTGCTGTGCGGCACCCGCCGTGCCGCGGCAGGCACGGTGCGGCTCCTCGACGCGCCCCTGCGCGCATCGCCGGCCTGGCTGGTGCAGCAAGGCGTGGCGCGCATCCCTGAAGACCGGCACGCGGTTGGCGTGGTGGGCGATCTTCCGCTCTGGGAGAACGCCGTGTCGGAGCGGCTGCGCGGCCCCGCGTTCCGTTTCGGCCCGCTGGTTCGGCGTGCCGCCGCGCGGGTGCAGGCGCAGCGCATCGTGAAGGCTTTCGACGTGCGCGGCGGCGGGCTCGACGCCGCGGCGCGCTCGCTGTCGGGCGGCAACATGCAGAAGCTGATCCTGGGCCGCGCGCTGCTCGCACCCGATGGCACGGCCGCGACGCCGCGGCTCATCGTGGCGCACCAGCCCACCTGGGGCCTCGACATCGGTGCCGTGGCCTACGTGCAGCAACAACTGATCGCGGCGCGCGACGCCGGCGCTGCGGTGCTGCTCATTTCGGACGATCTCGACGAAGTAATGGTGCTGGGCGACCGCATCGCCGTGATGCATGGCGGGCACCTGGGCGACCCCCGCGCGGCCGCCGGGTGGACGCGCGAGACGATCGGCCTGGCCATGGCCGGCGTGAAGGACGAGGCCACGGTATGAGGCTCGAGAAGCGCCCTGCCGTCTCACGCGCCGCCCTGGTGTTCGCACCTTTCGGCGCGGTGCTGTTCACGCTGGCGATCACCGCGCTGCTGGTGCTCTGGGCCGGGCAGCCGGTGGCGCAGACCTATGGCCTGCTGCTCAAGGGCGGCTTCGGCTCGGTGTTCGCGCTCAGCGAGACGCTCACGCGCGCCATTCCGCTCACGCTCACCGGCTTGTCGGCGGCCGTGGCTTTCAGGGCGCGGCTGTTCAACATCGGTGCCGAAGGCCAGCTCTATGCTGGCGCGCTGGCGGCGATCGCGGTCGGCGGCATGCACGGCGGCACTGGCTTCGCGCTGTCGCCGTGGCTGCTTTTCCCGCTGATGATGGCCGCCGCCGCACTGGCCGGCGCGCTGCTCCTGCTCGGCCCGGCGTTGATGAAGGCGAAGCTGGGCGTCGACGAGGTCGTGACCACGCTGCTGTTCAACTTCATCGTGCTGCTGGGCGTCGGCGCGCTGCTCGACGGGCCGATGAAAGACCCGTCGGCCATGGGCTGGCCGCAAAGCGTGGCGCTCCAGGGCGACCTGGAGCTCGGCAAGCTCGTCGCGCAGACGCGCGTGCACACGGGTCTGCTGTGGGCCATGGTGTTGTCGGCCGGCGTGTGGGCACTGCTCAAGCACACGGTGCTGGGCTTCGACATCCGGGCCGTCGGCGCCAATCCACGCGCCGCGGCCTTTGCCGGCGTCAGCACCACGCGCACAGTGGTCGCGGTGGCCCTGCTGTCGGGCGCGCTGGCCGGCCTGGCCGGTGCGATCGAGGTGGCCGGCCGCACCAGCTACGTGACGCTCGACATGTCACCGGGCTATGGGTACAGCGGCATCGTGATCGCGATGCTCGCCGGCCTGCATCCGCTCGGCGTGGTGGCCGCGAGCGTGTTCGTGGCGGGCGTGCTGGTAGGGGCCGACAGCATGAGCCGCGCCGTCAGCGTGCCGACCTACATCGCCGAC
The DNA here is from genome assembly GCF_051216545.1 of Variovorax nitratireducens. NCBI lineage: Bacteria > Pseudomonadati > Pseudomonadota > Betaproteobacteria > Burkholderiales > Comamonadaceae > Variovorax > Variovorax nitratireducens. The sequence goes on along the minus strand of NZ_JBPJZO010000004.1, from coordinate 368,699 downwards.
GTGATCGTCGCGACCTCGCTGATCTCCGTGCTGGTGGCCATGCTGCTGGCCCAGTACCGCGTACGCTGGAAATGAGCGACCTGCTCGACATCCTCGCCAACCCGGCCTTCTGGGTCGCGGTGCTGCGCATCGCGACGCCGCTGATCTTCGGCACGCTCGGCGTGTTGCTGTGCGAACGCGCGGGCGTGCTGAACCTCGGCATCGAAGGCATCATGGTCGCGGGCGCCTTCACCGGCTGGCTCGCGGTATATGCCGGTGCACCGCTCTGGGTGGGCGTCGGCGTGGCGGCGCTCACCGGTGCCGCGTTCGGGTTGCTCCATGCCTGGCTCACGGTCGGGCTCGCGCTTTCGCAGCACGTGTCAGGGCTCGGCATCACGCTGCTGGCGACCTCGCTGAGCTACTACGGCTACCGCGTGAGCTTTCCGAAGGTCAACACGCCGCCGACCATCACACCGTTCGCGCCGATGGACTGGCTGCCGATCCCTGTGCTCAACGCGCAGACCGCGCTCACGCTGCTCGCGCTGCTGCTGGTTCCGCTGATCGGATGGGTGCTGTACCGCACGCCGCTCGGCCTGGCGGTGCGCATGGTCGGCGAGAACCCGCAGGCGGCCGAAGGCCAGGGTGTGTCGGTGGTCGGCACGCGCACCGGCGCGATCGTGGCCGGCTCGGCGCTGATGGGCGTGGCGGGGTCGTTCCTCACGCTCTCGGCCTTCAACGCCTTCTTCTTCAACATGGTCAACGGCCGCGGCTGGATCTGCGTGGCGCTGGTGGTGTTCGCGTCCTGGCGGCCCGGCAAGGCGCTGCTGGGCGCGCTGCTGTTCGCGTTTTTCGACGCGCTGCAACTGCGCCTGCAACAATCGGGCGACGCCCTGCTGCCCTACCAGATCTACCTGATGCTGCCCTACCTGCTGTCGATCCTGGCGCTGGTGCTGGTGGCGCGCAAGGCGGCCTATCCGCAGGCGCTGATGAAGCCTTACCGCAAGGGCGAAAGATGATGTTGCTCGCCCCCAGTCTTCGCGCACTTCGTGTCGCTTCGCCAACCCCCGACCGGGGGCAACACCAGCGGCCCGGCAAAGCCGGTTCCGCGGTGTTCCCGGAAATGGAACGCAATCATGCTTGACCTTCTTGTCACCCACGCCACGCTGCCCGACGGCCGCGGCGACATGTCGATCGCGGTACAGGACGGCCGCATCGCGGAAGTCACCGAGGGCTTGACCGCCCCCGCCCACGAAACGCTGGACGCTGGCGGCCTGCTGGTGTCGCCGCATTTCGTCGATCCGCACTTCCACATGGACGCGACGCTGAGCTACGGCCTGCCGCGCGTCAACCAAAGCGGCACCCTGCTCGAAGGCATCGCACTCTGGGGCGAGCTCAAGCCGCTGCTGAAAGCCGAAGCGCTGATCGAGCGCGCACTTGCGTATTGCGACTGGGCCGTAGCCAAGGGCTTGCTGGCGATCCGCACGCACGTCGACACCAGCGATGCGAGCCTGCTGGCCGTCGATGCGCTGCTCGAAGTCAAGCGCCTGGTCGCGCCCTACCTTGATCTGCAGCTCGTGGCCTTTCCGCAGGATGGTGTGCTGCGTTCGCCGGGAGGCGTCGACAACCTGAAGCGCGCGCTCGACAAGGGCGTGGACGTGGTCGGCGGCATTCCGCACTTCGAGCGCACCATGGCCGACGGCGCCGCGAGCGTGAAGCTGCTCTGCGAGATCGCGGCCGAACGCGGCAAGCTGGTCGACATGCACTGCGACGAGTCCGACGACCCGCTCTCGCGCCACATCGAAACGCTGGCCTTCGAGGCGCAGCGCCTCGGCCTGCACGGCCGCGTGACCGGCTCTCACTGCACTTCCATGCACAGCATGGACAACTACTACGTGAGCAAGCTGCTGCCGCTGATCGCGCAAAGCGGCGTGAGCGTGATCGCCAATCCACTCATCAACATCACGCTGCAGGGCCGCCACGACACCTACCCCAAGCGGCGCGGCATGACGCGCGTGCCCGAGCTGATGGCCGCCGGCGTGAACGTCGCCTTCGGCCACGACTGCGTGATGGATCCCTGGTACGGCATGGGCTCGGGCGACATGCTCGAAGTGGCGCACATGGGCCTGCACGTGGCGCAGATGACAAGCCAGGCCGGCATCCGCAGTTGCTTCGACGCAGTGACGTACAACGCGGCGAAAGTGATGCATCTGGAGGGCTACGGGCTCGAGCCGGGCTGCGACGCGAGCTTCGTGCTGCTGCAGGCGCGCGATCCGGTCGAAGCGATCCGGCTGCGGGCCACACGGTCGAAGGTTTTTCGCGCGGGCAAGGTGGTGGCAGAAACACCGGCGGCGACGGCCGCGCTGCATTTGGCAGGGCGGGCGCAAGAGACTTCCTTCATGCCGGTGCGCGCGGGAAAGTGATGCGGCGGGCCATGTCGGTCGGCCTGCGTGCCGGCTGCCTAGAATGCCGCGATGGACACTCGGCAGATGCGCTGCGTCATCGCGATCGCGGATTCCGGCAGTCTTACGCGGGCTGCAGAGCAGCTCGGACTGGCGCAGCCCGCACTCACGCAGACCATCAATCGCCTTGAGGCAGAACTCGGGGTCAAGCTGTTCGTCCGCAGCAGACGCGGCGCAGCAATGACGGACGCCGGCCTGGCGATCGTCGATGATCTGCGCGCGAGCCTGGCGCACGGCGACGCGGCGGCCGACCGGGCGCGCGCCCTGGGTGCCGGGCGCGCGGGGCGCCTGACGATCGGCTTCGTCACGCATGCGGTTTATGCAGTGCTGCCGCTCGCGTTGCGCCGCCTCCGTGCCGAACATCCGCAGGTCGACGTGGTGCTGCGGGAAATGAGCAACGCCGAACAGGTGGAGGCGTTGGAAGGCGGTCGCATCGATATCGCGCTGTTGCATCCGCCGGTTTCGGTCAACGCCCGCGTGCACGAGTTGCGGCTCGGCGAAGAGCCGATGATCGCCGCCCTCCCGAGTTCGCACCCGCGCGCGTCCGACGGGCAGGTTTCGCTGGCCGAGGTCGCGCAGCATGGCTTGATCTGGTTTCCCGAGCGGCAGATGCCGGCGCTTCGCAACCGGATGCTGGGCGCCATACGCAGCGCGGGGCACGAGGTGCGGGTGATCCAGGAAGCGAACCGCACGCTCACCGTGCTTGCCTGCGTGGCCGCAGGACTCGGATGGTCGCTGCTGCCACGCTCGGTGCGTGCGCTGCAGCACGAGGGGGTCAGCTATGCCGAGGTATCCGACGGAACCGGCCTGCCGCCCTTCGAGCTCGCCGCCATGTGGCTGGCACGCTCGCGCCCCACCTTTGCCGACGCCTTCGCCGCCCTGTTGAAGCCGTAGCCGACGCATTCAGTCGAGCTGGATCCGGTTCTCCTTGGCGACCTTGCTCCACTTGGCCATTTCGGCCTTGCGGAACGCGTCCAGCTCGGCCGGCGTGGAGCCGATCACTTCGGCGCCGATGGCTTCGAGCCGTGCGTGCACGTCCGGATCCTTGAGCACCGCAGCCAGCTCCCGTGACAGCCGGTCGACGATCGGCGCCGGCGTGCCGCTCGGCACGAACACGCCATTCCATTCATAAACCTCGTAGCCGGGCAAGCCCGATTCCGCGACGGTCGGCAACTGGGGCAGCACGGGGGCGCGCGATTTGCCGGTAACGGCCAGCGCGCGGAGCTTGCCGCCCTGGATGTATGGAAGCCCCGAAGCCACGCTGGCGAAAAACACCGGCACCTGCCCGGCCATCACATCGGTGAGCGCCGGCCCGCCGCCCTTGTAGGCCACGTGCGTCATGCGCACGCCGGCCATTGACGAGAACAGTTCGGCCGCCAGGTGCTGTGCCGAACCGTTGCCCGACGAGGCATAGTTGATCTCGCCGGGTTTGGCTTTCGCGAGGGCGATCAGCTCCTTGACGCCGGCGATGGGCGCACCCGGATTCACCACCAGCACGTTGGGCACCTTGACCAGCAGCGAGACAGGCGCCAGGTCGCGCAACGTGTCGAAAGGCATCTTCGTGCGAAGTGCCGGGTTCTGTGCGTGGTTGGAGGCGTCCAACATGACGGTGTAGCCATCCGGGGCGCTTTTGGCCACCAGATCGCCACCGATCGCACCGCCCGCGCCGGCCCGGTTGTCGATCACCACCGGCTGGCCGAGCCGTGCGGACAGCTTCGGCGCGATCACGCGGGCCACTGCGTCAACCGTTCCGCCCGGCGGGTAGGTCACGACCCACCGGATCGGCTTGGCGGGCCAGGCCTGCGCATGAACCAGCGCCGGTGCCGACAGCAGCGCGCACACGGCGGCTGCATGGGTCAGCCACCGGCGGCTGCGTGAAGAATCATTGATCATGGTGTTTGTCTCCAGTTTGGAAGTCATAAAAATCGGCCGGCGTCTCGGCCAGGATGCGATGGCGCGTCGAGGGATCGGGCACCCATGCGGTGAGCGCTGCTTTTGTATTGCCGTAGCTCGCGGCATCGCGATGCTCCGTGTGCGGCCAGTCGCTGCCCCACATCAGGCGCTGGGCGCCGAAGCGCTCCAGCAACAGCCCGGCAGCGTCAGCCGCCTGCGATGACGAAGCACCGGGCCAGTTCCGGTATGCCGCCGACAGCTTGACCCAGGTTCGACCGCCTCCAGCGGCGTCAAGCAGCCATGTCCGGCCCTCATCGGGGACGGCGCCGGGCCGTCCGAAATGGTCGACCACAAGCCTGCAGCCCGCATCGAGCACAGCCCGGCCGGCGAATGGCAAATGCCGGGATTCGAGATGCAGTTCGACATGCCAGCCGAGCGCCCGCACGCGGGCAAACCAGTTGCGCCAGACGGGTTGCAGGAAATCGGGCATCGGGAGCCCGAGCAGGTTGAGGCGAACGCCGCAGACGCCCGCCTGGCGCAGGGCGAGCAGCTCGCCTTCCCCAGCGTCCAGCGCAGTCACGGCGACGCCGCGCAGGCGGGTCGGGCATGCGCGCAGGGCGGCGAGCATGAAGCTGTTGTCTGTGCCGAGAAAGCTGGGCTGCACCAGCACGCCGTGCGAGATGCCGTGCGCGTCGAGCAGCGCCAGATAGTTGTCGAGACTGGCGTCGTAGTCCGGCGCGTGGCGCCGCTGCGCCGCCAGCGGAAGGCCACGCACGAACACATGCGCGTGGGTGTCGATGGCGCTGACAGCCAGCCCCGGCGGAGGCGTAGCGGCGCTCGAGTGCATCGAACTCATCCTTGCGCACCAGCGCCTGGCGTTCCGCAAAGGTCGTGATCGGGCCGCTGCACTTGCATGGTGTCTCCTGGCATTTGGTGCCGCCGTCGTGCGGCAGAGGCGCCAAGTATCTGCAGGAGCTGCGCAAAGCGGAACGGCAGGACGGGTTACGTTTTCATAAGCGGTGCTTATGCCGAAGGCTCGGCTTCGCGGATTCGCGCATTGATCGCTGCAGCGACACGTCGCGCCTCCAGCGCGATCACGTGCAGTGGCGCGGCCGCGAAGCCGCTGGCCAACGGAGGCCCGCCAGCTCCGCCAGCGCCTCGCCCACCGGCCGCTCGACCTTGAGCGCCAGCAGTTCGTCGGCCCGCGTCCGCCCGAGATTCACGGCAGCGACCGGTTTGCCCGCCTGCGCGGCTGCCTGCACGAACCGATAGCCCGAATACACCATCAACGACGAGCCGACGACCAGCACCGCGTCCGCCGCCTCCAGCGCCGCAAACGATGCAGCAACACGCTCCTTCGGCACGCTCTCGCCGAAGAACACCACATCGGGCTTGAGCATGCCGCCGCAGCGCGGGCAATCGGGCACATCGAAACTTGCGAAGTCGCGGCCGTCGAGGTCGGCGTCGCCATCCGGTGCGGCGCGGGCTTCCAGTTCGGCCCAGCGCGGATTGCGGCGGCGCAGTTCGACTTGCAGCGCAGCGCGCGGCGTGCGCGTGTCGCAGGCCATGCAGCGCACGGTGTCGATGCGGCCGTGCAGATCGACGGTGTACCGACTGCCGGCAGCGTCATGGAGCCCGTCGACATTCTGGGTCAGCAGCAGGCCGATGCGGCCGGCGGCCTCCAGTTGCGCCAGCGCGCGGTGCGCCGCGCCGGGCCGTGCATTGGCCATCGTCGGCCAGCCGACCAGGCTGCGCGCCCAGTAGCGGCGGCGCGTGCTCTCTTCGCCGGTGAAGGCCTGGTACGTGACCGGCGACGGACGCTTCCAGTCGCCGTTGCTGTCGCGGTAGTCCGGGATGCCCGAATCGGTGCTGCAGCCCGCACCGGTCAGCACAAAGAGCCTGGGGTGGCGCTGAACGAAGTTGGCGAGCGCAGTGGAGGTTGCATCCATGCGCCAAGCATACGGCGGCCGCAAATTCAAGGCATCAGAGGGCCGCGGGCGATGGTTGTCTCTCCTGCGTTTGTGATCAGGGCAATGGTGCGGGGTCTTGCTCAGCCTTCGGGCGCAATCGCCTCGGCGTATTCGTAGAGCGCGCCGAGGATGGTCTCCGCGCGCTCGTCGGCCGTTTCGGCCAGCGTATCGATCTCGGCAAAGAACTGGTCGACGTTGACCACCCCGCCCTCGCCTTCGAGCAGCCGCGCGACACGGTGCGCTTCCCAGCGCGCGGCCTCTTCGGAGCTCAACGTGTCGACGAAGTTGCGCGCGCGATAGCGGAACAGCAGCTCTTCGAGCCGGCCGTCGTCGAAACCGCTGCGCGCATGGGCAAGATCGGCGCCCGAAAGGCCGCGCAGGTGATTGAGCCGCCGCCGATCGGCATTGCCGATGAAGCCGCCGTACAGGTCTTCGTCGACATCGGGCTTGCCTTCGGTCGGACGTTTGAACACCTCGGGCCAGATGGCGCTCATGTCGGGCAGGCCCGCCGCAATGTCGGCATGGCGCAGTGCAGTTTCCAGGTCGATCTGCCAGCGTTCCTGCATGGCAGGCACGAGCGTCTTGAGGTTGCCCACCACCATCGGCGACTTGTTGAGGTGGATCGACTTGACGGGCAGGCGCGTCATGCCTTCGGGCAGATCGGCGGTCTTGGTGAAAAGGCGGGTGCGCAGCGTCGCCACATCGATCAGCGGCAGTTCGCTCGGGTCGTCAGCCAGATCCCAGGCGATCAGCTCGTTCTTGTTGGTCGGGTGGGTGGCCAGCGGCCACATCACGGCCAGGCACCCGCGCTCCACCGGGAACATGCCCGAAACGTGCAGAAAGGGCTTGGCGGTCACCCGCGTTGCCGGCAGGCCGAGTTCTGCAGCGACCTGGTCTTTCTTGTGCAGCCGCAGCGCAAAGTCGAACAGGCGCGGCTGTCTGGTGCGGATCAGGCGTGCCAGCGCGATGGTGGCGCGCACATCCGACAGTGCATCGTGTGCGGCTTCGTGCAGCAGGCCGTTGGCACGCGCCAGGTCTTCGAGCTTGAAGCTGGGCCGGCCGTCGTCTTTCTTCGGCCATTCGATGCCTTCGGGCCGCAATGCGTAGGTGAGGCGTACCACGTCGAGCAGATCCCAGCGGCCACAGTCGTTCTGCCATTCGCGCGCGTACGGATCAATCAGGTTGCGCCAGAACATGAAGCGCGTGATCTCGTCGTCGAAGCGGATGGTGTTGTAGCCCACGCCGATGGTGCCGGGCTGCGAGAACACCTGTTCGATCTGCGCCGCAAATTCGTGCTCGGGGATGCCGCGTTCGAGGCAGAGCTGCGGCGTGATGCCGGTGATCAGGCAGGCCTCGGGGCTCGGCAGAAAGTCGGGTGCGGGCTTGCAGTAAAGCATCAGCGGCTCGCCGATCTCGTTGAGTTCCGCATCGGTCCGGATGCCAGCAAACTGCGCCGGCCGATCGCGCCGCACATTGGCGCCGAAGGTTTCGTAGTCGTGCCAGAGAAAGGTGTGGGTCATGTCAAAGCAGGGGGGAAAAGAGGCGTGCGGTGGCATCGGCCAGCCGCTGCAGAAAGCGCTGCGGCCGATGCGCGCGCACCGCGGCGGAGCTGTGCAGGTCGGTTTCGAACTGGGAGGCCAGCGGCTTCGCGAGTGCCGGGCCGTACACCACCGCCATCACCTCGTAGTTGAGGCGAAAGCTGCGGTTGTCGAAGTTGGCGGTGCCGATCATCGCGCAGTTGTCGTCGACCACCAGCGTCTTGGAATGCAGCATCCGCGCCTTGTATTCCCAGACCTTGACGCCGGCGGCGATGAGTTCGTCGAAGTAGGACCTGGCCGCCGCGCTCACGATGAGCGAGTCGCTGCGGCGCGGCACCAGCAGCCGCACGTCGACACCGCGCAGCGCCGCGCTGGTCAGTGCCATCAGGGCCGGCTCGCCGGGCACGAAGTACGGCGTGGTGAGCCAGGCGCGATCGGTCGACGAATTGATGGCCGACACGTGCATGCGGTGGATCGCCTCGAGCGGGCTGTCGGGCCCGCTGGTGACGATCTGCACCGGGATGTCGCCCGCCTCCATGGGCGGGAGCAGCTTCGGCAGCGTCGGATCCATCTCGCGTGGGTTCTCGCCAGTTGCGTACGTCCAGTCTTCGAGGAAGGTGGTCTGCAGCCAGCGCACCGCGCGGCCTTCGATGCGCACATGCACGTCATGGTAGGCGTCGGCGCGGGTGCGCTTGTCTTCCTCGTCAGTGATGTTGACACCGCCGGTGAAGCCGATTCGCCCGTCACAGACGACGATCTTGCGGTGAGTGCGGTAGTTGGTCACCGGGCGCAGTCGCCGGCCGATGCGCGTATCGTGGAACAGCGCAACCTTCACGCCCGCGGCGTGCAGCGGCGCCATGAACTTGCGGCCGATGCGCTTGGAGCCTAGCGCATCGAGCAGCAGCCGCACCGCCACGCCCTGCTGCGCCTTCTGCACCAGCAGATCGCGCAGTGCAGTGCCGATCCGGTCGGGTTCGAAGATGTAGTACTCGACGTGGACGTGGTCGCGCGCACCGCGGACGGCTTCGAAGATGGCGTCGAACGTGCGTGCCCCGCCGGAGAGCAGTTCCACGCTGAGCGCACTCGACACCGGCAGTCCGCAGGCGGCTGCGCCGAGCCCCGCCATCTGCCGCAACGCCATCGGCGCGTCTTCGGCCACCTGCCGCAGCCGCGCCAGATCGGCCGGCGCATGCGCACTGGCACGGCTGCGCAGCCGCTTGAGCCGCTGCTTCTTCATGCGTTGCGGCCCGAGAAAGTAATAGATGACGAAGCCGGCGAACGGCAGCAGCGCGAGCGACAGGATCCAGCTCATCGTCGACACCGGCGCCCGCTTCTGCATCACGATCCAGACCGACAGCACTGCGATATAGCCGCTCCAGGCCAGCGACAGCCCGGTTTTCCATTCGTGGCTCAGTTCGGGGATGATCAAGGGGAACGTCAAAAAGAAAAAAAGGCCGGCAGCGTGATGCTACCGGCCTTTGACTTCATTCCAGAGATACCGCGGAACCGGCTTTGCCGGGCCACTGGTATCGCCCCCGGAAGGGGGTTGGCGCAGCGACACGAAGTGCGCGAAGCCTGGGGGAGAGCCAATTACCCCGTGGCGGCTTCCTCGGCTTCGGGCTTGGAGCGCCCTTCCTTCTTCGGCAGCGGCTGGATATCGAGCAGCACTTCGCCCTTGTCGTCGACATCGACCGACAGGCGGCCGCCGTCGATCAGGCGCCCGAACAGCAGCTCGTCGGCCAGCGCACGACGGATCGTGTCCTGGATCAGGCGCTGCATCGGCCGCGCGCCCATCAACGGATCGAAGCCCGTCTTGGCGAGGTGCTTGCGCAGCGTGTCGCTGAAAGTGACGTCGACCTTCTTCTCCGTCAGCTGCTGCTCGAGTTGCAGCAGGAACTTGTCGACCACGCGCAGGATGACCACTTCGTCAAGCGCCTTGAAGCTCACGGTCGCGTCGAGACGGTTGCGGAACTCCGGCGTAAACAGGCGCTTGATGTCGGCCATCTCGTCACCCGCCTGGCGCGGGTTGGTAAAGCCGATGGTCGCCTTGTTCATGGTTTCGGCGCCCGCGTTGGTGGTCATGACGATGATCACGTTGCGGAAGTCGGCCTTGCGTCCGTTGTTGTCGGTCAGGGTGCCATGATCCATCACCTGCAGCAGCACGTTGAAGATGTCCGGGTGCGCCTTCTCGATTTCGTCGAGCAGCAGCACCGCGTGCGGCTTCTTCGTGACGGCTTCGGTCAGCAGGCCACCCTGGTCGAAACCGACGTACCCCGGAGGCGCACCAATCAGGCGGCTCACCGCATGGCGCTCCATGTACTCCGACATGTCGAAGCGGATCAGCTCGATGCCCATGATGTAGGCCAGTTGCTTCGCCGCTTCGGTCTTGCCGACGCCGGTGGGGCCGCTGAACAGGAACGAGCCGATCGGCTTGTCGGCACGGCCCAGGCCAGAGCGCGCCATCTTGACCGCGGAGGCCAGCACTTCAAGTGCCTTGTCCTGGCCGAACACCACGCTCTTCAGGTCGCGTTCGATGGTTTGCAGCTTGCCGCGGTCATCGTTGCTGACGTTGGCCGGGGGAATGCGCGCGATCTTCGCGACGATGTCCTCGACCTCGGTCTTGCTGATGGTCTTCTTGCGCTTGCTCGGCGGCAGGATCCGCTGGGCAGCGCCGGCCTCGTCGATCACGTCGATCGCCTTGTCGGGCAGATGGCGGTCGTTGATGTACTTGGCGCTCAGCTCGGCCGCAGCCTGGAGGGCCGCCACCGCGTACTTGACGCCATGGTGTTCCTCGAAGCGCGACTTCAGGCCCTTGAGGATCTCGACCGTTTCCTGCACCGTCGGCTCGACCACGTCGACCTTCTGGAAACGACGCGACAGGGCTGCATCCTTCTCGAAGATGCCGCGGTACTCGGTGAACGTGGTGGCGCCGATGCACTTGAGCTGGCCGCTCGAGAGCGCCGGCTTCAGCAGGTTCGAGGCATCCAGCGTGCCGCCCGAGGCCGCGCCGGCACCGATCAGCGTATGGATTTCGTCAATGAACAAAATGGCGTTCGGCTTGTCCTTGAGCGACTTGAGCACGCCCTTCAGGCGCTGCTCGAAATCGCCGCGGTACTTGGTGCCTGCCAGCAGCGCACCCATGTCGAGCGAGTAGACACTCGACTCAGCCAGGATCTCCGGCACATCACCCTGCGTGATGCGCCAGGCCAGGCCCTCGGCGATCGCGGTCTTGCCGACGCCGGCCTCGCCGACCAGCAGCGGGTTGTTCTTGCGCCGGCGGCACAGGATCTGGATCACGCGCTCGACCTCGTACTCGCGGCCGATCAGCGGATCGATCTTGCCCTCGCGGGCGGCCTGGTTGAGGTTTTGCGTGAACTGCTCGAGCGGCGAAGCCTTCTCGTTCTTTTCGCCACCGCCCTCGTCGCCTTCGCTCGACGACGACTCGCTGCTGCCCTTGGCGGCTTCCGGCGGATCGCTCTTCTTGATGCCGTGGGCAATGAAGTTGACCACGTCGAGCCGGGTCACGCCCTGCTGGTGCAGGTAGTAGACCGCGTGCGAATCCTTTTCGCCGAAGATCGCGACCAGCACGTTGGCGCCGGTGACTTCCTTCTTGCCGTTGCCGGTGGACTGCACATGCATGATGGCGCGCTGGATGACGCGCTGGAAACCCAGCGTCGGCTGGGTGTCTACATCGTCGGTACCCGCCACCTGAGGCGTGTTGTCCTTGATGAAGTTGGTAAGCGACGCCCGCAGGTCGTCGACGTTGGCCGAGCAGGCGCGCAGAACTTCTGCGGCGCTCGGGTTGTCCAGCAAAGCGAGCAGCAGATGCTCCACGGTGATGAACTCGTGGCGCTGCTGCCGGGCCTCGACGAAGGCCATGTGCAAGCTGACTTCCAGTTCCTGGGCAATCATGTGATTTCCTTTTTGCCTTGCTGTAAATATGTTGCAGATGGGTTGGAGTGCGCTTTATTCAACGGGTTCACTGACGCACTGCAACGGGTGGCCCGCCTGGGCCGCCGCTTCCATCACCTGATTGACCTTGGTAGCCGCCAGATCGCGCGAGAACACGCCACAGACACCCCGGCCGTCGAGGTGGATCTTGAGCATGATCTGGGTCGCGGTCTCGCGATCCTTGTTGAAAAACTCCTGGATGACCACGATCACGAACTCCATCGGCGTGTAGTCGTCGTTCAGCATCACCACCTGGTACATCTGGGGGGGCGCTGTTTTCTGGGGGCGCCGCTCCAGGACGACCGCGTCGCCGTCATCCCGCGCCGGCTTGCGAACCGGCGGCGTTTTCGGGGTCGTTGGGATTCTCGTTGCCATGAAAATCATTCTATAGATCGAGCAAGCGCCATGCCCGGCGCCAAAGGATTTGGTGGCGGGTTCCAGACAAAACAAGTGGTCACCCGTGAAAGACGGCACGGCGCGCCCATCAAAAAGCCCCGGCGCCTTGCGGTCACCGGGGCTGGGACGATGCCGCCGGCACTCGGCCGGCCGGCCAGATCACATCTGCTCGATCATCACCTGGCCGAAGCCCGAGCAGCTCACCTGCGTGGCGCCGTCCATCAGGCGCGCGAAGTCATACGTGACCTTCTTGCTGGCGATCGACTTTTCGATCGAGCTGATGATCAGGTCGGCGGCTTCTTTCCAGCCCATGTGGCGCAGCATCATTTCGGCCGAGAGGATTTCGGAACCGGGATTCACGTAATCCTTGCCAGCGTACTTGGGCGCCGTACCGTGGGTAGCTTCGAACATCGCGACGGTGTCGCTGAGGTTCGCGCCCGGCGCGATGCCGATGCCACCGACCTGGGCGGCCAGTGCGTCCGAGATGTAGTCGCCGTTCAGGTTCAGCGTTGCAACCACCGAGTACTCGGCGGGGCGCAACAGGATCTGCTGCAGGAACGCGTCGGCGATGCTGTCCTTGATGGTGATTTCCTTGCCCGTTCGGGGATTCTTGAACTTCATCCAAGGGCCGCCGTCGATCAGCTCGGCGCCGAATTCCTTGGCCGCCAGGCCATATGCCCAGTCACGGAAGCCACCTTCGGTGAACTTCATGATGTTGCCCTTGTGCACGATGGTGACGCTGGGCTTGTCGTTGTCGATCGCGTACTGGATCGCCTTGCGCACCAGACGCTCGGTGCCTTCGCGCGAGACCGGCTTGATGCCGATGCCCGAGGTGTTGGGGAAGCGGATCTTCTTGACGCCGAACTCGTCCTGCAGGATCTTGATGAGCTTCTTGGCCTTTTCGCTTTCGGCTTCGAACTCGATGCCGGCATAGATGTCTTCCGAGTTCTCGCGGAAGATCACCATGTTGGTCTTCTCGGGTTCCTTGACCGGGGAAGGAACGCCCTTGAAGTACTGGATCGGGCGCAGGCAGACGTACAGGTCGAGCTCCTGGCGCAGCGCCACGTTGAGCGAGCGGATGCCGCCGCCGACCGGCGTGGTCAGGGGGCCCTTGATGGAGACCACATAGTCGCGCACGGCGTGCAGGGTTTCCTCCGGCAGCCAGACATCGGGGCCGTAGACCTTGGTCGACTTCTCGCCGGCGTAGACCTCCATCCAGTGGATCTTCTTCTTGCCGCCGTAGGCCTTGGCCACGGCCGCGTCGACCACCTTGATCATCACTGGCGTGATGTCGAGGCCGGTGCCGTCACCCTCAATGAACGGGATGATCGGCTGATCGGGCACATTCAGCGAGTTGTCGGCATTGACCGTGATCTTTTGGCCTTCGGACGGGACTTTGATGTGCTGATAGCTGGGCATGAGGGGCGAGGGCTCCGGGAGTGGGAAGTGGTGGCGAGGAGACAATGTGTTTCCTGCCGGCTGAATAGCCTTAGAATTTTAGACGCAACCGGAGAAGGCGAAGGATCTGTCAACCGCAGACGCCGGGCCTTCGTTGTTGGCAGACCTTCTGCTGGCCGGGAGGCGTTTTCAATCCATTCTCCACAGAGGAATCCGTAATGAGCAAAGTTCTCGCAGTCATGATCGCCGGCCTGTTCGCAGCTGGTGCCTACGCACAGACGAAGCCGGGCGAGGTGGACCCCACGGGTCAGGGCAAGCCGGCTGCCAAGGCCGAAGCCAAGGTTGCGGCCAAGCCTGCTGGTCAGGTCAAGGCGCCCGCTGGCGACATCGCCAAGACGCCCGAAGGCGGCGCCATCGGCACCGACAAGGCTGCTGCGTCCGGCGAGAAGCGTGCTGAAACGCGCGACACCCGTCGCCGCAACAAGGACGGCAGCCTGAAGCGCCGCAGCACGCAAGGCGGTACGCCGCAGTAAACCTTCGGCTCACGCCGCTTGGTCGAGGCGCCCCACGGGGCGCTTTTCTTTTTCCGAGTTCACAAAGCACTGTCAACCACCAGGGAGCGCTGCCGTTGAATGCTGGCCTTTCCAGTTCGTTGGGGGGTTTCAGATATTTTCAGATTTATAACCAAAGAGGAAATCTTCATGAAAAAGCTTCTCGCAGTCCTGATTACCGGTCTCTTCGCCGCCGGCGCGTTCGCCCAGGCTCCTGCAGCGGTCGTCGTGCCGACGCATTCGGTTCATTCGGTCAAGCATGTGGTGAAACATCACCCCAAGCACATCAAGCGCGTGGTTCATCGCCCGGTTCATCACAAGGCGCCGTTGCGCCACAAGATGTAAGCTTCGCGGCTTGCAGGAATGCCCGCTTCTGCGGGCATTTTTCATTGGCCTCACGGCCCCGCCTTCTTTCCCCAAGAGTTGCCCATGTTCAAGCGTCTGGTCGCCCTGCTTTCCTTCTGTCTGCTGGGCCTGTCGCCCGCCTGGTCGCAAGATGCCCAGATGGATCTGCAGCGCGTTCCGCTGGGCGCCGGCATGTACAAGATCGATGCGCAGGTCGCGCTTGCACCGCGCGAACGCGAGATCGGCCTGATGTACCGCAAGGAAATGCCGCAGCAGGAAGGCATGCTGTTCGTGTTCGAGGAACCGGCCACGCAGTGCTTCTGGATGAAGAACACGATACTGCCGCTCACGGCCGCGTTCGTGGCCGACGATGGCCGCATCGTGAATCTGGTCGACATGCAGCCGCAGACCACCACTTCGCATTGCTCCGAAGAACCGGTGCGCTATGTGCTCGAAATGAACCAGGGCTGGTTCGCCAAGAAGAACATCAAGAAGGGGCTCAAGCTCACCGGTACGCCTTTCGCAGCGCGTCGCTGAAGAGCGAAGGCGCCACGAAAAAGCCGACCCGCGGGTCGGCTTTTTCGTGGCGGGTACGGCGTATCAGCCGAAGTTCTTCGCAGCGAAGTCCCAGTTGACCAGCTTGGCCAGGAAGGTCTCGACGTACTTCGGGCGCAGGTTGCGGTAGTCGATGTAGTAGGCATGCTCCCAGACATCGACGGTCAGCAGCGCGGTATCGGCGGTGGTCAGGGGCGTACCCGCAGCACCTGTATTGACGATGTCGACCGAACCGTCGGCCTTTTTCACCAGCCACGTCCAGCCCGAACCGAAATTGCCGACGGCCGACTTGGTGAAGGCTTCCTTGAAGGCGTCGTAGCTGCCCCACTTGGCATCGATCGCCTTGGCCAGTGCACCGGTCGGAGCGCCGCCGCCTTGCGGCTTCATGCAGTTCCAGAAAAAGGTGTGATTCCAGATCTGCGCCGAATTGTTGTAGATGCCACCGCTGGATTTCTTGACGATTTCCTCGAGCGTCATGGCTTCGAACTCGGTGCCTTTCTGGAGGTTGTTCAGGTTCACGACGTAGGCGTTGTGGTGCTTGCCATAGTGGTATTCGAGGGTTTCCTTCGAATACTCGGGCGCCAGCGCATCCAATGCATACGGCAGGGGAGGAAGAACGTGTTCCATGTTTTTGACTCGCGGGTTGGTTGTGGGACGGAGCATTCTAGAAAGGATTCGAATGCCTCACGTCGGACGCGGGCGCGTCCCACTCAGGCCCGATCGACCGTCATGTCGACCGTGCCATCGGCCAGCCGCGCGCGCACCGCATCGCCCGGTGCGAGTTGGTGCGCGCTGGTGATGGCGCGCCCCGCCGGGTCGGCCAGCCACGCGTAACCGCGCTGCAGCACCAGGGCGGGGTCAAGCAGTTGCAGGCGTACGGCAACGCGTTCGAGCCGCTCGCGCCGCTGTGCCACAGAACGCCCCACTTTCAATGGCAAATCGGCCTGCAGAAGCTGCTGTGTCTGCAAGAGGCGTTCTGTTTTGGATAGCACCGCATAGTGCAGGCGCTGCGCCTGATGCGCCAGCCCGAGCCGTTGGCGCGCGACCATTCCGGAAGGCCGCCCGAGCCTGCCGGCCGCGAGGTCGAGCCGTTGGCCGAGCACATCGAGTCGCGCGCCGAGCGCATCGCCCAGGCGCTCGCCGATCAGACCGAGCGCTTCAAGCCAGAGCGCCTGAGGCGCCGCCACCAGTTCCGCCGCTGCTGTCGGCGTCGGCGCGCGCAAATCGGCGCAGAAGTCCGCGATCGTGAAGTCGGTTTCGTGGCCGACGCCGCTGACCACCGGCACGGGACTCTGCGCGATCGTGCGCGCCAGGGTTTCGTCGTTGAAGGCCCAGAGGTCTTCGATCGAGCCGCCGCCACGCACCAGCAGGATCGCATCGGGCGCCGGATGCAGCGCATACAGCGCGCGCAGCGCCGCAACCAGCTCGGCCGGCGCCTGCACACCCTGCACGGCTGCCGGCGCAAGCACCACCTCCACATGGGGCGCGCGCCGGCGCAGCGCGGTGACGACATCGTGCAGTGCGGCTGCACCGAGCGATGTCACCAGGCCGATGCGTCGCGGCATTGCCGGCAGTGCACGCTTGCGCGACGGATCGAACAACCCCTCGGCCTCGAGCCGCGCCTTCCGCTGCAGGAACTGCTCGAACAATGCGCCCTGCCCCGCGCGGCGCAGGCTTTCGACCACCAGTTGCAGGTCGCCTCGCGGCTCGTACACCGCAAGACGGCCGCGCACCTCGACCTGGTCGCCGTCGCGCGGGCTGAAATCCAGCAGGCTCGCGGCGCGGCGGAACATCGCGCAGCGAAGCTGGCCGGCCTCGTCTTTCAAGGAGAAATAGCAATGCCCGCTGGCGGCGCGCGAGAACCCCGAAATCTCGCCCCGCACCGTGACTGGATTGAAGCGTGCATCGAGTGCATCGGCCACTGCGCGGCACAGCGCGCCAACCGGCCAGACGCGCGGCCCCGAAGCCGTTGGTGCCAGAACTTCGCTCATACCGCACTCATGGGAGCAGGTGCCCCGATGCCGATTCGTCCACAGGCGCATGCACCAAGGCAGGGCTCAGCATGGAGGCGCCGCTGCGCGCGCAGGCTGTCGTGCAAGTTGTTGATTTGATGGAGAAAACTACTGCTCAAAATTCGATCGATCCGACCGGACCCCCTGCCCATGCGGGTTCTGGCAACTTGCCAACGCGGTTAATCACAAAGTTATCCACAGAATCTGTGGGCCATGTCCGACAGCGCAAGAGGAACGGCATGACGGGTATTGCTCGGAGATAATCGCGCCGCATTTGCACAGTCCACACGGCCGGAGAATCATTTGTTATCGATCATAGTTGCTGCGGGTTGGCCGATCTGGCCGCTGCTCGCCTGTTCGGTGCTGGCGCTTGCGCTGGTGATCGAGCGTTTCGTCAACCTCAAGACCGTGCGGGTGCTGCCGCCGAAACTGCTGGACGAAGCCATCACTGTTTCCCATGCCGCGATCCCGGGGCCCGATGTGGTGACCAAGCTCGAGCAGAACTCCGCGCTGGGCCAGGTGCTGGCCTCCGGTTTTCGGGCGCTCAACGCCAATCCGCGCTGCACCGAGGATGATCTGCGTGCCGCGATGGAAGCGGCCGGCCGCACCGTGGCACACCAGCTCGAGCGCTGGCTGCCTGCGTTGGCGACCATCGCATCGGCCGCCCCGCTGCTGGGACTGCTGGGCACGGTGATTGGCATGATCGAGATCTTCGGCTCGCAATCGCCCGCCAGCGGCGCGGCCGGCTCCGGCAACCCGGCTCAACTGGCGCACGGCATCTCGATCGCGCTCTACAACACGGCCTTCGGATTGATCGTCGCGATCCCGACGCTGATCTTCTGGCGCTACTTCCGCACCCGCGTCGACGAGTACCTGCTGAATCTCGAACTCGCCGGCGAACGCTTCGCCCGTCACCTCAACGCATTGCGCAAATGACAAGAGGCCGCATGCACTTCCGCCACGGCGCGCGCGACGAGCCGGAGATCAACCTGATCCCGTTCATCGACGTGCTTCTGGTGGTGTTGATCTTCCTGATGCTGTCGACCACCTACAGCAAGTTCACCGAGATGCAGCTGCGGCTGCCGGTGGCCGATGCGGATGCGCAGCGCGACTACCCGAAGGAAGTGATCGCGGCCGTTTCGGCCGATGGTCGCTATTCGATCAACAAGACCGTCCTGCCCGACCGCAGTGTCGAGACCGTGGCCGCCGCACTGGCAGCCGCGGCCAGCGGCGGCAAGGACACGGTGGTGGTGATCAGTGCGGACGCGAACGCGCCGCACCAGTCGGTCATCACCGTGATGGAGGGCGCCCGCCGCGCGGGCTTGATGCAGATCACCTTCGCCACGCAGTCGGCTGCGCAGGCCGGGCGCTGACTTGTCGTTGCAGCGGGCCTGGCTGGGACGCGGGCTGCTGGCGCGGCTGCTGTGGCCCGTCTCCCTGCTCTATGGCGCGCTGACGCTGCTGCGGTGCGGGTTGTACCAGGCCGGCGTCTTCAAGACCGAGCGCGTCGGCGTGCCGGTGCTCGTGGTCGGCAATGTGATCGCGGGCGGCGCCGGCAAGACACCGGTGGTGATGGCGCTGGTTCGGCACCTGCGCGCACGCGGCTTGCAGGTGGGCGTGATTTCGCGCGGCTACGGTCGCCGTACCCGCGACTGCCGCGAAGTGCTCCCTGCCGCCGATACGCGCGATGTCGGCGACGAGCCGGCCCTGATCGCTCGCTCGACCGGTGCGCCCGTGTTCGTGGCGGCGCGCCGCGTTGAAGCCGCGCGCGCCCTCCTCGCACGTCACCCGCAAACCCACATCATCGTGAGCGACGACGGGCTCCAGCACCTGGCGCTCGTGCGCGACATCGAACTGTGCGTATTCGACGACCGCGGCATCGGCAACGGCTGGCTCCTGCCGGCCGGGCCGTTGCGCGAGTACTGGCCGCGTCGCTGCGACCTGGTGCTGCACACCGGCGCCAACCTCGCGTTCGGCGGCTATCGCGCGCAACGCACGCTGGCCGAGCACGCATTGCGTAGCGATGGCAGCCGCGTGCCGCTGGCGGAACTGGCCGACCGCCCGGTGATCGCGCTCGCTGCGATTGCCCGACCCGAAGCTTTTTTCGACATGCTGCGCGCCCAGGGCGTCACGCCTGAGCGCTGCATCGCGCTGCCCGATCACTATGATTTCGATAGCTGGCAACGTCCGTCCGACGGGCCCTACAGCCTTGTTTGTACCGAAAAGGATGCGGTCAAGCTGTGGCGCATTGCACCCGATGCGCTGGCCGTGCCGCTGGTGTTCACACCCGAGCCGGCCTTCTTCGCGGCGCTGGACGCAAAGCTATCATCGGTCGATGGACACCAAGCTGCTTGAATTGCTGGTCTGCCCCGTGACCAAGGGGCCGCTGACCTGGAACCCGGAGAAGCAGGAGCTCTGCTCCCGCTCCGCGCGCCTCGCCTATCCGGTGCGCGACGGCATCCCGGTGCTGCTCGAGAACGAGGCGCGCACGCTGTCCGACGAAGAGCTGGGGCTTTGAGCTTCACCGTCTTGATACCGGCGAGGCTGGCGTCGACGCGCCTGCCGGACAAGCCACTTGCCGATCTGTGCGGTTTGCCGATGGTGGTGCGCGTGGCGCAGCGCGCGCAGTTGTCGGGCGCGGTGCGCGTCGTGGTCGCGGGCGATCACGCGCGCATCGTCGACGCGTGCAAGACCCATGGCATCGAGGCGCTGCTGACCCGTACCGACCACCTGAGCGGTAGCGACCGTCTGGCCGAAGCCTGCACGCTGCTCGATCTGGCGGACGACGCGATCGTGGTCAATGTGCAGGGGGACGAGCCGCTGATCGACCCGTCGCTGATCGACGCCGTCGCGACAACGCTCGCAAACGATCCCGAAGCCTCGATGAGCACCGCGGTGCACGCCATCGATTCGACCGAAGATTTTCTCAATCCGAACGTGGTGAAAGCCGTGCTCGACGCACGCGGCTACGCGCTTTACTTCAGCCGCGCGCCGATCCCCTGGTGGCGCGACGGCTTCGCAGCGCAGGGCTTGGGCGCGCTGCCCTCTCCCGCACCGTTGCGGCACATCGGCATCTATGGCTACCGGGCCGGCTTCGTGCGGCAATTCCCCCGGTTGCCGGCAGCGCCGGTCGAAGCGATCGAGGCACTCGAACAATTGCGCGCCATGTGGCACGGCCATCGCATCGCGGTGCATGTGAGTGCGCATGCACCAGGCCCGGGCGTCGACACGCCGGACGACCTTTTGCGGGTGCGCGCGCGCATCGCCGGAATGCTTTCGGAAGGCCCGCTTTCCGAGTGAGCGCGGGCAAAAGCCCATGCTATCCTCGAAGCAGCTTCGCGCTGTCCGGCCCTCGCGGCATGAATGGCGCGTCAAGAAATCCAAGAACCTTCCGAGGACACCATGAGACTGATTTTGTTGGGCGCCCCCGGGGCAGGCAAAGGCACGCAAGCCACTTTCCTGTGCAAGAAGTACGGCATCCCGCAGATCTCGACGGGTGACATGCTGCGCGCCGCCGTCAAGGCCGGCACGCCGCTGGGCCTGGAGGCCAAGGCCATCATGGAATCGGGTGCGCTCGTGAGCGACGACCTGATCATCAATCTGGTGAAAGAGCGCATTGCGCTGCCCGACTGCACCAACGGTTTTCTGTTCGACGGATTTCCCCGCACCATTCCGCAGGCCGATGCGATGAAGGCGGCGGGCGTCAAGATCGACTACGTACTCGAGATCGACGTGCCGTTCTCCGACATCATCGAGCGCATGGGTGGCCGCCGCTCGCACCCGGCATCCGGGCGCACCTATCACGTCAAGTTCAACCCGCCGAAAGTCGAAGGCATCGACGACGTCACGGGTGAACCGCTGATCCAGCGCGACGACGACAAGGAAGACACCGTGCGCAAGCGGCTCGAGGTGTACGGCCAGCAAACGCGTCCGCTGGTCGAGTACTACGCGAGCTGGGCCAAAGCCGACCCGGCTGCAGCGCCGAAGTACCGTGCCATCGCAGGTGTCGGCAGCGTCGACGAAATCACCCAGCGCGCACTCGCGGCGCTGAACGACTGACCGTCGTCAGCCGTCAGGCCGGACTGGAACGCAGCGCGTAGGTCTTGCCGCCGACAAACAGGTATTCGACGCGCATCACGGCCTCGCCCTTCTCGTCCTTGAAGGTGAAGCCGATGGCGGACAGCGTGGCGCCGGGCTTGATCTCTTCCACGCTCCATGCCGACATGCGCGTGAGGGGCGCGAGTTCCAGCTCCCATCGACGATCCTTGCGCGTCGGCACCACGGCTCTGGCCAGCAGCGCCTTGCCATCGACCGCAGCGCTCTGCGCGGGCAGCGCACGCTGGGCCAGATCGGCCGGCACCTTGATGTCGGCCGGCAACTCGATCACGAGTTCGGCATGCGGGTTCTGCCAGCGTGAACTCAGCACCTTGCCCTCGAGGTAGATCGGCCGCTCGGCGTCGAAACTGCTCCAGCCGTGGTGCGCCCGGACGCCGGGCGCAACGAGCGCTGTGGCGGCTACAGCAAGAAAATGGCGGCGTTGCATGACGAGCTCCTTCGCGTTCAGTAGTACGCAATCCAGCGGCCGCAGAACACGACCGCGACCCAGATCACAGTGGACAGCAACATCTGGGCGCGGGCAAGGCCGTCCAGCCGGGCCAGCGAGCCACGCCCGTGGAACCATGCTGCGTTGCAGCCGGCCGCGACGAGCAGCAGCATCTTGAGCACGAAGCTGCGGTTGGCGAGCAACTCGGACGGCTGCGTCGAGAACATCAGAAGGCCGCTCGCCGCGGCGAGCGCGAAACCGGCCAGGGCGATGCCAAGCGACAGCCGGGCAAGCGCCTCTACCGGCAGCGCCGCGCCGCGACCGAACACGCGCAACTCGAACAGCACGAGGTTGCCAAACAACAGTCCGATCCCGAGGATGTGCACCGCCTCCAGCACCGGATAAGCCCAGGGATGGGTCTGCAGCGCGGCGAACATCGCTTCCTTCAGCCGGACGCGTCGGCGCCGATCAGCTCGAGCATCAGCGCGATGCGCGCCTTGACCGGGCTCAACCCGCCTGCATCAGGCAGCGCATCACCCGCCTTCGGGAGGATGTGCCCGCTGGTGCAACGCGTGGCGCGCAGCACCGCGATGCCGGTGGCCTGCGCGCGCAATGCCGAAGCCTCCAGTTCACGATGCAGCGTGCCGTTGCCGGTGGCGGCAAGCACCAGGCCCCGCACGGCATCGGGAGAGCCCGCCTCCCGTTCGCGCACCAATGCGTCGACGATGGTGCCGCGCGCACCGGCATGGCTCGTCAGGATCTCCACGCGCGGCGCGGCGCCAACGCTTGCGAGCCAATCAATGGCCGTTTGCGCCCTCCCCTCGGAAGCTGTAGGCCAGTTTCGCAGCAAGCGAACGACGCCCTCCTCGACATAGCCGTGCGGGCCGGCATCGCCGGACGCGAAGGCGTCGACCCGATAGGTGTGCACCTTCTGCACGTCGAGCGCGCTGTGAATCACGCCGGCGCAGACCACCACCACCCCGCTCGCGCCTTCGGTGGCCGCGACCGCGATCGCATCGCGCACGTTCTGCGGGCCATCGGGCGACAGTGCGGTCGCGGGCCGCATGGCGCAGGTCAGCACCACGGGCTTGCGGGGCGCCAGCACCGATTGAAGAAAAAAGCCCGTCTCTTCGAGCGTGTCGGTGCCGTGGGTGATCACGATGCCTGCCACGTCGGGCTGTGCCAGCCAGTGCGCGCAGCGCTGCGCGAGCTGCTGCCAGACGGCGAACTCCATGTCCTTGCTGTCGACCTGCGCAACCTGCTCGGCCTCCAGCGTCACGCCGGCGGGCGCGTCGATGCCGCCGACCAGCGCGGCCACGCCCACTTCGCCCGCGGTGTAGCCGATGTTGTCCCCGGGCTGCGCGGCTCGCCCGGCGATGGTGCCACCGGTGCCCAGCACCAGGATGCGGCGCAGCGTTGCTGTTGCGGATTGCGTGACCATCACTTGCCAACTTTCAAAAACTGGTTAAAAATACAGTTACTGGATACACAGCCAGTATCGCAAGGAGTCAACGCATGCTCAACCTGTCGACTTTCGCCGTCAAGCTTACCGCCCGGCAGCAACAGATTCTGGATCTCATCCAGAGCGCCATCGCCCGAACCGGTGCGCCGCCCACGCGCGCCGAGATCGCAGCCGAACTGGGCTTCAAATCGGCCAACGCGGCCGAAGAACACCTGCAGGCGCTGGCGCGCAAGGGCGTGATCGAACTGGTCAGCGGCACCTCGCGCGGCATTCGCCTGAAGGGCGATGCACTGCGCGCCATCAACGAAACCCGCTCCAGCCAGTATTCGCTCGGTCTGCCCGGCATGGCCCAGCTCGCACTGCCACTGATCGGCCGCGTTGCAGCCGGTTCGCCGATCCTCGCGCAGGAGCACGTCGATCAAACCTACTACGTCGAGAACACGCTGTTCCAGCGCCAGCCCGACTACCTGCTCAAGGTACGCGGCATGTCGATGCGCGATGCCGGCATCATGGACGGCGACCTGCTCGCGGTGCAGGCCACCAAGGAAGCGCGCAACGGCCAGATCGTCGTGGCCCGGCTGGGCGACGAGGTCACCGTCAAGCGCCTCAAGCGCAACAAGCAGGTGATCGAGCTGCATGCCGAAAACCCCGACTATCCGACCATCATCGTGCAGCCCGGCGAGCCCTTCGAAATCGAAGGCCTCGCCGTCGGCCTGATCCGCAACACGATGCTGATGTAGCCATCACCGGCAGCAACAGGTGGCGGGCGTATGGCGCAAGGCCATCACCCTGTTGCAGCCGGACGAGACGCAATCCTGCCTGTGTTCAACCTCTGACTTACTGGAGTTCACATGGGAATCGCTCTTCTGACCTTGGCCGACCTGTTCACGCCGCTGCAATCGCTTGCAAGCCGCTGGATACCGGCACGCCGTGCCCACCGCAATGCGGGCCTGCGCTATGTGGCCGTGCGCCCCGCCTGCACAGTGCGCCCCGCCTGCACCGTGCGGCCCGCTGCCGCCAACGTGGCACCCACCGCACGGCCGCTGCGCGTGGTGCGCGTGCTCGACGGCCAGCGCGTTGATCGCGCTTCCGGCCGCGTCGTGATCTCGGGCCGCATGGCCGATGTCTGCGCCGAACTCGACCGCCTCGTCGCGCTCGAGGCCGCCGACGACTCGCGCCATCTGATGCACTGACCAGCGGCCACCTCACGGCGACGAGGAGCGCAAGGCACAATAACGTGCCATGAACATCGTGATCCTCGACGACTACCAGGATGCCGTGCGCAAGCTGCGCTGTGCCGCCAAGCTCGACGCCTACGCGGCCAAGGTCTACACCAACACCGTCAAGGGCATCGGCCAGTTGTCGGTTCGGCTCAAAGACGCCGACGTGATCGTGCTGATCCGCGAGCGCACGCAGATCTCGCGGCAACTGGTCGAGAAGCTGCCCAAGCTCAGACTCATTTCCCAGACCGGCCGCGTCGGCGGGCATGTCGACGTCAACGCCTGCAGCGAACTCGGCATCGCAGTGGCCGAGGGCAGCGGTTCCCCGCTGGCACCGGCCGAGCTGACCTGGGCCTTGATCATGGCGGCGATGCGGCGACTGCCGCAGTACATCAGCAACCTCAAGCACGGTGCCTGGCAGCAGGCGGGCCTCAAGTCGGCATCGATGCCGGCGAATTTCGGTCTTGGTTCGGTGCTCAAGGGCAAGACGCTGGGCATTTGGGGCTACGGCCGCATCGGCCAACTGGTCGCACGCTATGGTCAGGCCTTTGGCATGCAGGTCGTGATCTGGGGCCGCGAGGCCAGTTGCAGCAAGGCCCGTTCCGACGGGTTCCAAATCGCTGCCAGCCGCGAGGCACTGTTCGAGACCGCCGATGTGCTGTCCGTTCACCTGCGCCTCACGGACGAAACACGCGGCCTGGTCGCCCTCGAAGACCTCTCGCGCATGAAGCCTACCGCCCTGTTCGTGAACACCTCGCGCGCCGAGCTGGTCGAGCCCGATGCGCTGCTCGCGGCGCTCAATCGCGGCCGGCCCGGGCTGGCCGCCATCGACGTGTTCGAAAGCGAACCGCCGCTGCAGGGCCATGCACTGCTGCGTCTCGAAAACTGCATCTGCACGCCGCACATCGGCTATGTGGAACAAGAGAGCTACGAGCTCTATTTCGGGCAGGCGTTCGACAACGTGGTGAGCTTCATCAAGGGCAACCCCACCAACATCGTCAATCCGGGCGCGCTGCAGGTTCGGCGTTGAACCGGCCGCCGCTGCCCGCCGCATTGTGGGCACTGCTGGCGGGCAATTTCGTAATCGGCACCGGCGTCATGGTTGTAGCCGGCACGCTCAACGAGATAAGCGATTCCTTGGGCGTCAGCGCCGCAGCGGCGGGCCAACTGATCACGGCGGGCGCGGTGGTCGTCTGCCTCGGCGCCCCGCTGCTCGCCGCACTGGTGGCTGGGTGGGATCGACGTGTGCTGCTTGCACTGTCGATGGCCTGGTATGCGGTCGGCCACGTGCTCGCGGCGCTGATGCCCAGCTACACGGGCCTGCTCGTGGTGCGGATGCTCACGATGATCGCGCCCGCCATCTTCACGCCGCAAGCCGCTGCGTGTGCCGGCTTGCTGGTGCCGCCCGAGCAGCGCGGCCGAGCCGTGACCTTCGTTTTTCTCGGCTGGTCGATGGCCTCGGTGCTGGGGCTGCCGCTGGGTGCGCTGATGGGCGGGCACTTCGGCTGGCGTGCTGCGTTCATGGCGATTGCCGTGGCGTCCGTGCTCAGCGCGATCTGGGTCTGGGCCACACTGCCGGTGGGCATCCGGCCCGCAGTGCTGACGCGTGCCGCGTGGGCCAGCGTGCTGAAGAGCCCGGTGCTGATGGGCGTCGTGTCGGTCACCGCACTGCAGGGCGCGGGCCAGTTTGTGCTGTTCAGCTATTTCGCACCGCTGGTCAAACAACAGCTCGGTGCTGACGCGACGATGCTGAGTCTGCTGTGGGCCTGGTTCGGCGTTTGCGGCCTGATCGGCAACATGCTGGTCAGCCGGTACATCGACCGCATCGGCGCAGGCCGGATGGTGCTGCTGACCACCTCGTTGATTGCGCTGAGCCTGTTGCTGTGGCCGCTGGGCCGCAGCTTCGCCGTGCTGGCGCTGGTGCTGGCGCCCTGGGGATTCGGCTGCTTTGCCGCCAACTCGGCCCAGCAGGCACGGCTGGTGGGCCTGGCGCCCGCAATGGCCTCCGGCTCGGTGGCGCTCAACAGTTCAGGGATCTATATCGGGCAGGCCATGGGCGCCGGGGCCGGTGGCTGGCTGCTCGCCAACGGCGCGGCGGGCTGGATGAGCTGGGCGGGCCTCGCCGCCCTGCTGCTGGCCATGGCGTTGAGCGTCGCGGTCGAGCGCCTGCCGCGTCCGGCCTGACCGCCTCAGCGCTTCTTGATGACGCGTGGTGCGATCTCGGCCTCGGTGTCCGGGTCGAACAGGTCGAAATCGATGGTGTGCGAATCACCGGCGGGCGGCGGCGCCCCGCGTTCGATCGGCGCAGCGATCGTTTCAAAGGCGGTCTTGTCGAACTCGGCCAGATCCATATCGATCTGCGGCCTGACGGGCATCGGCCGGGCATCGGCGGCCACCACCGGCGAATCGGGGATCAGCACCGTATCGGCCTGCAGGCCGTCGTCGATGCCGCCGTAGATCGAAGGCGGCGGCGGCTGGGTGGGCGCGATGTCCTCGAGCAAGGTCGCGGGCGCTGTGGCGTCGTGAGAGAAAGTGTCGACGAACGACAGCGGCGTCACCGGCGCCGGCGGTGCGCTGTCGGGGTCGATCACTTCCTTGGCCACCGCATACAACAGCAACAGTTCCTGATAAGCGGCAAGGTCGAAGGCTTCGTCCTCATGCACGCCCGGTTTGCGGAACACCAGTTCCTCGATCAGCGCCAGCGTGCCGGCGGCCGGCCATTGCGATTCGATGCGGGCGAGCGCACCGCGGTAGTGCTCCAGCCCACGCCCGCCGAGCGAGAAATCGTCGAACGCAGGCACCTCGGCGTTGAAAGCACGCTCGAAGCCGCCGCTCAGGCGCGCGTACTCATCACGACGCCCCAGCGCGTGATAGATCTTGAACAGGTCGAGGTACGCCAGTGCACTGGTGTCGGGATTGGCGGCAATATGTTCGACCAGAACAGCGATGGCCTGGTCGTGCTGCCCAAGCGAGAGGAAGAAGTCCGATTGCTGCTGCACGTCGAACAGTTCCTCGGTATTGACCGGTCGCACGGCCGCAGGCTCTGGCGCGCGCGTGGCAGCGGGCTCCGGCTCGTCCTGGTCGTATCGCGTGTCGGCATTGGTGGAAGCCAGCAGCGCCGCATGGCGCGGATCCAGCTCCCCTGGCGGCAGCGCGTCGGGCCGTGTGACCGGGTGGTCCACCAGGTCATCGAACTGGCTGTCGGGCGTCGGCCCCGGGCGTGGCCCGCCTTCGCGCGCATCATGCCCATCCCCCCACCAGGCAGGTGCCACGGCGCGGCGTGACAGGCGCCACAACAGTGCAATCGCGACCAATGCGAGCAGCAGCAAAAGCCCGAGGGCATACACCAGCGGATTGTTGTAGCGACTGTCGCGCGCCTCAGCCAATTCGCTGCGCATTTCGAGCAGCGTGCGCTGGTTCTGGGCGGTCTGCTCGCGCAGCGCGGCCAGCGTGGCTTCGAGCGACTGAATGCGCTGCGCCTCGCGTTGCGCGTCTTCCGGCGGCGCCGAGAGTGCACGCCACTGCGCGGCGGCCTGCGCGCGCTTTGCCAGGTCTTCACCACCGGGCAATGCCAGCGAAGGCGAAGTTTGTAGACCGACCTCCCGCAACGACAACGGTTCGAGCGCGTCGACCTGCAGCCGCGGGCCGGTGGCAACCGCTTCGCGTTGGGGTTCGGGTGCTGTCACGCGTGCGGCGGGTGCGG
Source organism: Variovorax nitratireducens (assembly GCF_051216545.1). Classification (NCBI taxonomy): domain Bacteria; kingdom Pseudomonadati; phylum Pseudomonadota; class Betaproteobacteria; order Burkholderiales; family Comamonadaceae; genus Variovorax; species Variovorax nitratireducens. The sequence continues at coordinate 340,724 of NZ_JBPJZO010000004.1, read as the reverse complement.
CGGGCACGGGCACACGCACAGCGGGTGCGACGCGGGCCGGCGCCTGCGCGACGGCGGCGCGGCGCGGCGCGGGAGGCGGCGTGCCGGCGGCCCGTTCGCCGGATTCGGCAGTGCGCGGACGCGGCGGCGCGCTACGGCGCGCCGTGCCGCCCGAACCCATCGCGGCCGAGCTGGCACCGGCGTTGCCTCGCGACGAACGGGCGCTGCGCTCTTGCGGTGCGAAGGCGGGCGCGCCGCTGTCCGCCCGCGATGCCGACGACGCTGCGCGCGGCAGACTGACCGCCTCCGGCGGCACATCGGCCAACAGGACATAAGTGCGGATCGAGCGGGCCTCGCAACCGGCGCGCACCGTCACATTGACCACGGGTTCCTCGATCGCCACCGTCGATCGCACTCGCAGACGCGAGCTGCCGGCCGAAGAACCCGGTTCCAGCGATACAGTCACACGTCGATCGTCGATGCGCGCGTCGCCCTGAACCACCTCTGCTTCAAGGCACAGGCTGTCCCCTTTTTCTGCGCCTTCGAGTGCCAGCGGGATCGCCAGATCGAGCGGCTTGCCGATCCAGGTCGCCCCTTGAGGGCGGCCGATCGTCAAGGCGAGCGATGGTAGCGCGAACCCCAAAAGGGCCAGGGTCGCCGCAATGCGTCGAAGTTTCAAAATGGGATGAAAAAATTGAAATCTAAAGTAAACAGATTCTGACATGCAGGTACAGCACATTCTTTCATCTGGAGACATTTATCAAATGAACGTGAACTTTTCCAAAATCGCCGTCGTTGGTGCCGGCGCCATGGGCCGCGGCATCGCCCAGATGGCAGCGCAAGCCGGCAGCGAGGTATTGCTGGTCGACAGCATGCCGGGCGCCGCGGAACGGGGCCTGGCAACCCTCGCCGAACAATGGGGCAAGCTGCACGCCAAGGGCCGGCTCGAAGCAGCCGAGCGCGACGGGCTGGTTGCGCGGATTCGTGCGGTCACCACAATGCAGGAACTGGCCGCTTGCGATCTGGTCATTGAGGCGATCATCGAAGACCTGGAGGTGAAACGCCAGTTGTTTCGCGAACTCGAGACGATCGTGGCGCCCACTGCCGTGCTGGCCACCAACACCTCGTCGCTGTCTGTAACGGCCATTGCCCGGGCGCTGCAGCATCCGGGGCGCTGCGCGGGCTTCCACTTCTTCAACCCGGTACCGCTGATGAAGGTGGTCGAAGTCGTGGCCGGCTTCAAGACGGAACCGGACGTCTGCGCCCGCCTGGCCGGCTACGCCGAGCAAATGGGCCACAAGGCGGTGCAGGCGAGGGACACGCCCGGCTTCATCGTGAACCATGCGGGCCGCGGCTACGGCACCGAGGCGCTGCGCATCGTCGGAGAAGGCGTAGCCGACTACGCCACGGTCGACCAGATCCTCAAGGATCAAGCCGGCTTCAGGCTCGGCCCATTCGAACTGCTGGACTTGACCGGGCTCGACGTCTCGCATCCGGTGATGGAGTCGATCTATCACCAGTACTACGAAGAACCGCGCTTCCGGCCCAGCGTGATCACGGCCCAGCGCCTGGCGGCCGGCGCGCTCGGCCGCAAGACCGGCGAAGGCTTCTATCGCTATGCCGACGGGGTCATGCAGCAGCCGCCCGAAGCGCCCGCGCCGCTGGTGGAAAAGCTGCCGATCTTCTGGATCTCGCCCCGCGCAGCCCGGCGTGCCGAGTTGATCAAGCTGGTACACGACCTAGGCGGCCAGATCGAAACCGGCGCCACGCCGTCGACGGCTGCGTTGATCCTGGTCGCGCCGCTGGGCTTCGACGTGACCACGGTGGCCGCCGTCGAGCGCCTGGACGCCACGCGCACCGTCGGCATCGACATGCTGATCGACGATGCCGCCACCAAACGCCGCGTGCTGGCCACCAACCCGGCCACACGGATCGACATGCGCGACGCAGCGCATGCGCTGTTCGCGCGCGACGGCAAGGCCGTCAGCGTCATTCGCGACAGCGGCGGCTTCGTCACCCAGCGCGTGGTGGCCACCATCGTCAACATCGCGGCCGATATGTGCCAGCAAGGCGTGTGTTCGCCGGCGGATCTCGAAACTGCGGTGACGCGCGGCCTCGGCTACCCGCAGGGCCCGCTTGCGATGGGCAACCTGTACGGCCCGACCAACATGCTCGAAGTGCTGTTCAACCTGCAGACTGTCTACGGGGATCCGCGCTATCGCCCCAGCCCCTGGTTGCGCCGCCGCGGCGCGCTGGGCCTCAGCCTGATGCACGAAGAAGAAGCATGACCGCAGAACTCAAGAGCCGCACCGAAGGCCAGACCATGGTGCTGACACTGGCCAACCCGTCGCAGCGCAACGCGCTCGGCCCTGAAATGTACGCAGCCGGCATTGAAGCGCTGAACGGCGCCGAGAACAGCAACGACGTGCGCAACGTGGTGATCGTGGGCGATGGCGCCTGGTTCAGCGCGGGCGGATCGCTGCAGCGCCTGGCCGCGAACCGCGAGCGCGAGCCCGCGGCGCAGGCCGAGAGCATCGACGGGCTGCACAACTGGATCGATTCGATCCGCGCCTTTCCGAAGCCGGTGATCGCCGCGGTCGAAGGCGCAGCGGCAGGTGCGGGCTTTTCCCTCGCGCTGGCCTGCGACTTCGTGATCGCGGCACGCGATGCGGTGTTCGCCGCGTCGTACAGCAACATCGCGCTGTCGCCCGACGGCGGCCTGAGCTGGCAACTTGCGCAGGCGTTGCCGCGCCAACTCGCCAGCGAATGGCTGATGGGCGGCGAGCGCATCGCGGCGCCGCGCCTGCATGCGCTCGGACTGGTCAATCAACTGACCGAGCCAGGTCAGGCGCTGCAGGGCGCGCTCACGCTGGCCGCCACACTTGCAGGCCGTGCGCCCAATTCGCTGGCAAGCATCAAGGAACTGCTCAACGAGGCGCGTGGCGCCACGTTGGCAGCCCATCTCACGCAGGAGCGCGACCATTTCGTGCGCAACCTGCACCATGCGAATGCCGGTATCGGCATCGCGGCATTCCTCGCCAAGACTCCACCGCGCTACGAGTAGCGCCGGGTCGCGCCAGCGACATCCCTCACCCCTTTCAGTCTCCGACAGGACAGAACAATGGACGACCCCATTCTTACCATCGAAGAACGAGAAGCGATCAATGCCGGTCGCTGGTTTTCTTCACTTTCCCCATCACTTCGCCACGACATCCTCCGATGTGCTTTTGTCAAACGCTACAAGGACGGCGACCTGCTGTGCGCACGCGGCGACCCGCCCGATCAATGGATCGCCTGTGCCAAGGGCGCCGTGCGCGTGAGCTCGACAGCGGTGTCGGGCAAGCAGGTCACGCTGACCTATGTGGAGCCGGGGATCTGGTTCGGCGACGTGGCGATGTTCGACGGCGAGCGTCGCACGCACGATGCCTATGCGCATGGCGACACCACCACACTCAACGTGGCGCGCGCCGACTTCCAGAAGATCCTGGCTGCGCATGTGGAACTCTACGAGGCCCTCATGCGCCTGCAGGCACGGCGTATCCGCACGCTGTTCGGATTGGTGGAAGACCTCAACACCCTGCCCTTGCGCGCACGACTGGCCAAGCAACTGATTCACCTGGTGCGCAGCTACGGCGTACCGAACCTCGCCGACGGCAGCCAGATGCGCATCGGCCTGCATCTGGCGCAGGAAGAACTGGCGCAACTCCTCGGCGCCTCGCGCCAGCGCGTGAACCAGGAGCTCAAGGCGATGGAGCGCGAGAACGCGATCCGCATCGAGCCGGCTGGACTGGTGGTGCTCGACCGCACTGCGCTCATGCGCATTTCCGAAGCAGACATCTGACATGACGGATTTCCAGAACTTCATCGGCACGCGCGCCGTTTCGCCGCAGCATGCGTTCGACATCGAGGCGCTGACGGCCTGGCTCGAACAAAACCTTGATGGCTTCATCGGCCCGTTGACGGTCGAGATGTTCAAGGGCGGGCAATCGAACCCGACCTACAAGCTCGTCACGCCGGCCCGCAGCTATGTGATGCGTGCCAAGCCCGGCCCGGTTGCCAAGCTGCTGCCTTCGGCGCATGCGATCGAGCGCGAGTTCAAGGTGATGAGCGGCCTCGCCGGCACCGACGTGCCGGTGCCGCAAATGCATTGCCTGTGCACCGACGAAAGCATTATCGGCCGCGCCTTCTATGTGATGGAGTTCATGGCCGGCCGCGTGCTGTGGGATCAGTCGCTTCCCAGCATGAGCAACGCCGAACGCAGTGCCGTCTACGACGAGATGAACCGCGTCATCGCGGCGCTGCATACGGTGAAGTTCGCCGAGCGCGGCCTGGCTGACTATGGCAAGCCTGGCAATTACTTCGAGCGCCAGATCGGCCGCTGGAGCAAGCAATACGTGGCCTCGGTGACGCAGCCGATCCCGGAGATGGACAGGCTCATGGAGTGGCTGCCCGCGAACATGCCGGCCAGCGCGCGCGACGAGCGCATGGTGTCGATCGTGCACGGCGACTACCGCCTCGACAACCTGATGTTCCACGCCACCGAGCCGCACGCGATCGCCGTGCTCGACTGGGAGCTCTCGACGCTGGGCCACCCGCTGGCCGACTTCAGCTACCACTGCATGTCGTGGCACATCTCCCCGGGCGTGTTCCGTGGCATCGGCGGGCTCGACCACAAGAGCCTCGGCATCCCGACCGAGAGCGAGTACATCCGCAAGTACTGCGAACGCACCGGACTCACTACGCCCGAGGCGCTGGCGCCGGACTGGAGCTTCTACCAGGCCTACAACCTGTTCCGCATGGCCGCGATCCTGCAAGGCATTGCCAAGCGGGTCGAGGCCGGTACCGCATCGAGCGAGCAAGCCGTGGCCTCCGGGCGCGGCGCGCGGCCCATGGCCGAAATGGCCTGGGCCTTCGCGCAGCGCGCCTGACCCATTTACCCCAAGGAGACAACGATGGATTTCGAATATTCCGCCAAGACGAAGGATCTGCAAAAGCGCGTGAGCGCTTTCATGCAAGAGCACATCTACCCGGCGGAGACCGAGTACGCCGCCGAGTTGACCGCCAACACGGCAGCAGGCAAACGCTGGACCGCGCTCAAGACCGTCGAGAAGGTCAAGGAAAAGGCCAAGGCCCAGGGCCTCTGGAACCTGTTCCTTCCGGTCGACAGCGCGTCGGCCTCGGGCTACGAGGGCGCGGGCCTCACGAACCAGGAATACGCGCCGCTGGCCGAGATCATGGGCGCAGTGCCATGGGCCAGCGAAGCGTTCAACTGCTCGGCACCCGACACCGGCAACATGGAAACCATTGCGCGCTACGGCTCGGAAGACATCAAGGCACGCTGGCTCAAGCCGCTGCTCGAAGGCCAGATCCGTTCCGCTTTCGCGATGACCGAACCCGAAGTTGCGTCGAGCGATGCGACCAACATCGCCACGCGCATCGAACGCGATGGCAACGAGTACGTGATCAACGGCCGCAAGTGGTGGATCTCCGGCGCGGCCGACCCGCGTTGCGCGGTTTTCATCACCATGGGCAAGAGCGATCCCGAGGCGCCCAGGCACTCGCAACAGAGCATGGTGATCGTGCCGGCCGATGCCAAGGGCATCCGCATCGTGCGGGCGCTCAATGTGATGGGCTACGACGATGCGCCGCACGGCCACGTCGAGATGTATTTCGAGAACGTGCGGGTTCCTGTCGACAACATCCTGCTCGGCGAAGGCCGCGGCTTCGAAATCGCCCAGGGCCGCCTCGGCCCGGGACGCATCCACCACTGCATGCGCCTGATCGGCCTGGCCGAGCGCGCGCTCGAACTGATGTGCAAGCGTGCCTCCTCGCGCGTGGCCTTCGGCAAGACCGTCGCCTCGCAGACCGTCACGCAGGAACGCATCGCCGAAGCGCGCTGCAAGATCGACATGGCGCGTCTGCTCACGCTCAAGGCCGCCTGGCTGATGGACGTGGCCGGCAACAAGGTCGCCAAGAACGAGATCGCGATGATCAAGGTGGTCGCGCCCTCCATGGCCTGCCAGGTGATCGATTGGGCAATGCAGGCGCATGGCGGCGGCGGGATGTGCGACGACTTCCCGCTGGCCTACGCCTACGCCGGTGCGCGCACCCTGCGCTTTGCCGACGGCCCGGACGAAGTGCACCGCAACGCGATCGCCAAGTGGGAGCTCGGCAAGTACTCGGCCGACAAGCGCGAGAGCGAGCCGCCTGTCACTCGCTTCTGATCGTCACCGTTCATCGGCTGTCTTCTTGACAGCCGCTGCCGCCCGCGCCACAAGCGCCGGCGGCATTTTTTATCTACAGCTTTTTCTGCAGGAACAGTGCAGAGCCAAAGGCCGGGTCGAGCTGGAAGGCAGCGAAGCCTTCGCGCTCGTAGGCACGCATTGCACTCGCATTGCCCGACAACACCTCGAGCGTGAGCTTGCAGGCGCCGCGCGCCCTCGCTTCCTGCTCGACGCGCCCGAACATGCGCTGCGCGAGGCGCTGGCCGCGGTGGCTGGCCAGCACCACGACGTCGTGCACATTCACGAGCGGGCGGCAGGCGAAGGTTGAAAAGCCCTCGATGCAGTTGACCAGCCCGACCGGCACATCGCCGTCGAACGCCAGCACGCTGTAGGCCTGCGGCCGTCGGGCGAGTTCGGCCGGCAGGCGCTCCAGCAGTTCGGGCGCGATCGCCGTGCCGCCGCCTGCCGGATCCCGCGCGTATGCGTCGAGCAACGCGACGAGGGCAGCGGCGTCGTCGGGATTGGCGTAGTTCGCGAGCCTGACGTCGATCGCCACGGTCAGGCCGCCTCGACCGTGGCCACGAGCCGGCGCGCGCACGCCTCGGCCTGCGCCGCTTCGCGCGCCTCGACCATCACACGCAGCAGCGGCTCGGTGCCGCTGGCCCGGATCAATACGCGGCCGCCGTCTCCGAGTTCGGCCTCGGTGCGCTTCGTTTCCTCGGCAAGCGCGCGGTTGCTGCGCCAGTCATGGCCTTCGCGCAGCCGGATGTTGATGAGCGTCTGGGGGAACAGCGTCACGTCGGACAGCAGCTGCGCCACCGTCTTGCCGGAACGCACGCAGGCTTGCAGCACCTGCAGTGCACTCACGATGCCGTCGCCGGTGGTGTGCCGATCCAGCGCCAGCAGGTGGCCCGAGCCTTCGCCGCCGAGCAGCCAGCCGCGCTTGTGCAGCTCTTCGAGCACGTAGCGATCGCCCACCCTGGCCCGCACGAACTCGATGCCTTTGGCGCGCAGCGCGACTTCCACCGCCTTGTTGGTCATCAGCGTGCCGACCACTCCTTCGATCCGGTCGCCCTTGGCCAGGCGCTCGGCGACCATGAGGTAGAGCAGCTCGTCGCCGTTGAACAGGCGTCCGCTGGCGTCGACCAGCTGCAGCCGGTCGGCATCGCCGTCGAGCGCGATGCCGTAGTCGGCGCCCTGCGCCTTGACCATCTCGATCAACGCTTGCGGATGCGTCGCGCCGACGCCCTTGTTGATGTTGAGCCCGTCGGGCGCGCAGCCGATGCTGACCACGTCGGCTCCCAACTCGTGGAACACCTGCGGCGCAACCTGGTAGGCCGCGCCGTGGGCTGCGTCCACCACCAGCTTGAGGCCGCGCAGCGTGAGGTCGTTGGCGAAGGTGCTCTTGCAGAACTCGGTGTAGCGCCCGGCCGCGTCGTCGAGGCGGCGAGCCTTGCCGAGCTGGGCGGACTCGACCCACACGGGCGCCTCCTCCAACGCGGCCTCGACCGCCAGCTCCCACTCGTCGCTGAGCTTGGTGCCCTGCGCGCTGAAGAACTTGATGCCGTTGTCCGGAAAGGCGTTGTGGCTGGCGCTAATGACGACGCCCAGGCTGGCGCGCTGCGCACGCGTAAGGTAGGCCACGCCGGGCGTCGGCAACGGCCCCAGCAACAGCACGTCAACACCGGCCGAATTGAAGCCGGACTCGAGTGCGCTCTCCAGCATGTAGCCGGAGATGCGCGTGTCCTTGCCAATCAGCACTCGCGGCCTCGCTTCGGTCTTCTTGAGCACACGGCCGACCGCATGGGCGAGGCGCAGCACGAAGTCTGGTGTGATCGGCGGCTGGCCGACCGTTCCGCGGATGCCGTCGGTGCCGAAATACTGGCGTGTCATAGTGAGATTTCGCTCCTTTATTGTTGTGCTTCTTCGGCGTGCATGGCCTGCCAGACCTTGAGCACGCTCACCGTCTCGGCCACATCATGCACGCGCACGATTCGGGCGCCCCGCTCCACCGCGAGCAACGCTGCAGCCAGGCTGGGCAGCACGCGCTGCGAAGCGGCTTCGATGCCGCTGACCGCACCGAGTGAGGACTTCCGCGACCAGCCGGCCAGCAAGGGATAGCCTGCCGCGAGCAATTCGGACTGGCGCGCCAGCAGTGCGAAATTCTGGGCCACGGTCTTGCCGAAGCCAATACCGGGGTCGAGCACGATGCGGTTCGAATCGACCCCCAGCGCCCGCAGTGCCTGCGCCGATTGCTCCAAAAACAATCGCACCTGCGGCACCACGTCACCCACCATCGGCGCCACCTGCATGGTCTGCGGATCGCGGTACATGTGCATCAGGCAGACGCCGCAAGCGGGATGCGCCACCACGGCCTCGCGGACGCCGGGTTGGCGCAGCGCCCAGACATCGTTGACGATGTCGGCACCGAGCTCGAGCACGGCGCGCATGACTTCGGGCTTGTAGGTATCGACCGAAACCGGCACTCCGAGCCTGACGGCCTCGCCCACCACCGGCAGCACACGCGCCAGCTCGATCTCCAGCGGCACTGCCGGGCTGCCGGGCCGGGTCGATTCGCCGCCGATGTCGAGGATGTCCGCGCCCTCTTCGACCAGGCGTTCGCAATGGCGCAGCGCCGCCGCCGTACTTTCGTGCGCGCCGCCGTCCGAGAACGAATCGGGCGTGACGTTGACGATGCCCATCACGCGCGGTCGCGTGAGATCGATCCTGAACCGGGCGGTCTGCCAGATCGTCGTCATGCGGCGGCGATTCCACAAAAAAACGGGGCCCGAGGCCCCGTTGATTGCCGATGCGCCACGCTCAGGCGGCGGTCGGCGCCGGATCCGGCTTGACGGCGGGCGTGCCGCCTGTGCCGCCACCGCTGTTACCCGAAGGTGGCACGCGCGGTGTCCAGTCCTTGGGCGGGCGCGGCTCCTTGCCGGCCATGATGTCGTCGAGCTGTTCGGAGTCGATGGTTTCCCACTCAAGCAGCGCCTTGGCCATCGCGTGCATCTTGTCGCTGTTCTGTTCGATCAGGCTGCGCGCGAGCGCGTACTGCTGGTCGATGATGCGGCGCACCTCGGCGTCGACCTTTTCCATGGTCTGCTCGCTCATGCTGGTGGTCTTGGTGACCGAGCGGCCGAGGAACACCTCGCCCTCGTTCTCGGCATAGACCATCGGGCCGAGCGATTCGGTCATGCCGTAGCGGGTGACCATGTCGCGTGCGATCTGCGTGGCACGCTCGAAGTCGTTGCTCGCGCCGGTGGTCATCTGGTGCATGAACACTTCTTCGGCAATCCGGCCACCGAACAGCATGCTGATCTGGTTCAGCATGTAGTCGCGGTCGTAGCTGTAGCGATCCTGGGCCGGAAGGCTCATGGTCACGCCGAGGGCACGGCCGCGCGGAATGATGGTGACCTTGTGCACCGGGTCGCACTTCGGCAGCAGCTTGCCGAGCAGCGCGTGGCCGGACTCGTGGTAGGCCGTGTTGCGACGCTCTTCCTCGGGCATGACCATGCTCTTGCGCTCGGGGCCCATGAAGATCTTGTCCTTGGCCTTTTCGAAGTCCTGCATCTCGACCACGCGCGCATTGCGGCGCGCGGCCATCAGCGCGGCCTCGTTGCAGAGGTTGGCCAGATCGGCGCCCGACATACCGGGCGTGCCGCGCGCGATGACGCTTGGATTCACGTCCTGGCTCACCGGGATCTTGCGCATGTGCACGTTCAGGATCTGCTCGCGGCCACGAATGTCGGGCAGCGTGACATAGACCTGGCGATCGAAGCGGCCCGGACGCAGCAGTGCCGCGTCGAGGATGTCCGGACGGTTGGTCGCAGCGACCACGATCACGCCGAGGTTGGTTTCGAAGCCGTCCATCTCGACCAGCATCTGGTTGAGCGTTTGCTCGCGTTCGTCGTTGCCGCCACCGAGACCGGCGCCGCGCTGGCGGCCGACCGCGTCGATTTCATCGATGAAGATGATGCAGGGCGCGTTTTTCTTGGCGTTCTCGAACATGTCGCGCACACGGGCCGCGCCCACGCCGACGAACATTTCGACGAAGTCGGAACCCGAGATCGAGAAGAAAGGCACCTTGGCCTCGCCTGCGATTGATTTGGCCAGCAGCGTCTTGCCGGTACCGGGCGGGCCGACCAGCAGCAGGCCACGGGGAATGCGCCCGCCGAGCTTCTGGAAGCGTTGCGGATCCTTCAGGAAATCGACAACTTCCTTGACCTCTTCCTTCGCCTCGTCGCAGCCGGCGACATCTGCGAAGGTCACGGTGTTGTTGTTCTCGTCCATCATGCGGGCCTTGCTCTTGCCGAAGCTGAAGGCACCGCCCTTGCCGCCGCCCTGCATCTGTCGCATGAAATAGACCCAGACGCCGATCAGCAGCAGCATCGGCCCCCAGCTCACCAGCAGCGTCATGAGCAGCGAGCCCTCTTCGCGCGGCTTGACGTCGAACTTGACGTTGTTGTTGATCAGGTCGCCGACGAGGCCGCGGTCGAGGTAGGTGGCGGTGGTGCGGATCTTGCGGTCGTCATTGGTGACAGCCACGATCTCGCTGCCGCCCTGGCCTTCCTGGATGGTTGCGCTCTTAATCCGGTTGCCGCGAACTTCCTCGAGGAAATCCGAATAGCCGACATAACCAGCTCCTGCTGCGCCGCGCGTGTCGAACTGCTTGAACACAGTGAACAACACCATCGCAATGACGAGCCAGACGGCAATTTTCGAAAACCACTGATTATTCAAACGAGGCTCCAGTCGTAGGGTGCGCGTGACAAAACAATGAAAGCCGCGCACCAGGCAGGCAATTGACGCCCATTTTAGGCTTTTCAAGCTGCGAAATAGCCTTGTTTGCACCCATCAGCCACAGGGCCTGCACGGTTTTGCGCCAAACCGCCCCGTTTGGCGGCAACTGTATCAAGGCGTATCCGACGCTTTCAGGCCGATGCCGACAAGAAAAGTCTCGGACGACTTGTCGCGCGATGCCTTCGGTTTGACCTTCTTGACGACCTTGAAGGTGTCCTTGAACAGTTTGTTGAGCGGGTCGTAACCGCTGCCGTGAAAGAGCTTGGTCACGAGCGCACCTTCGGCCTTCATGTGGCGACCGGCAAAGTCGACCGCAAGCTCCACCAGGTGGGCGATTCGCGCCGCATCGGCCGAGGCAATGCCGGAGAGGTTGGGCGCCATGTCGGACACCACCACGTCGGCCTTGCGCCCCTGCAAGGCGTCTTCGAGGCGCGCGAGCACGTCTGGCTCGCGGAAGTCGCCCTGCAGGAAGATCACGCCCTCGATCGGCTCCATCGGCAGCATGTCGAGCGCGATGATGGTGCCGTGCAACTGGCCCGCCGCAGCCCCGCCAGGCGCCATCCGGCGCCGCGCGTACTGGCTCCAGGCCCCCGGCGTGGAGCCCAGGTCGATCACGAGCTGCCCGGGCTTGATCAGGCCCAGCGTCTCGTCGATTTCCTTGAGCTTGTAGGCTGCGCGCGCCCGGTAGCCTTCCTTGGTCGCAAGCTTGACCCACGGGTCGTTGATGTGGTCGTGCAGCCAGGCCTTGTTGACCTTCTTGCCGGTGGTTTTGGTGGTCATCCGTAGGGTCGTTTCACAGTGGTTCGATAATACGGGCATGCCCGCTATTCATTTGACCCCCGCCCAGCGCAAGGTGCACCGCTCCGAAGCGCACCATCTGAACCCGATCGTCATGATCGGCGGTGACGGGCTCACGCCGGCCGTCAAGAAGGAAACCGACGCCGCGCTCAAGGCGCATGGCCTCATCAAGATCCGCGTCTTCTCCGACGACCGGGTCGCGCGCGACGCGATGCTGCAGACACTGGCCGACGAACTCGATGCGGCGCCGATCCAGCACATCGGCAAGCTGCTGGTGCTGTGGCGCCCGAAAGCCGAGAAGGTCAAGGAAGTCGACGAAGACCGCATGCCCGGCCCGCGCGACATCAAGGTCGTCAAGTACAGCAAGCGCTTCGGCCAGCGGCCCGAGATCAAGACCCTGCGCGTGCTCGGCAACCAGCGCCTCACGCCCGGCGGCAACATCAAGCGTGCCAAGCCGCGCAAGTCGCTCTCGGTGAAAAAGCAGCGCCAGGCGGATTGAGCGATGGCGCTGGAGGCTGGAGCGGCGCCACCGATGCGCCACATCTTGTGCATGAAGTGGGGCACCAAGTACGAGGCCTACTACGTCAACAAGCTTTACGCCATGGCGCGCCGCCATTTGAGTGGCGAGTTCCGCTTTGTCTGCCTGACCGACGATGCCGCCGGCATTCGCAAAGAGGTCGAATGCTTTCCGATTCCGCGGCTCGACATCCGGCCCGAGGCGGCCGGCGTGCGCGATCGGGCCTGGCGCAAGCTCACTACGCTGAGCCGCGACCTGCCTGACGTCTACGGACTGAGCGGCCAGGCGCTGTTTCTCGACCTCGACATCGTGGTGGTCGGTAGCCTCGACGATTTCTTCACCGAGCCCGGCGAGTTCGTGATCATCAAGGACTACCGCCGCCCCTGGCGCGTGACCGGAAACTCGTCGGTGTACCGCTTCACGATCGGCGCGCATGCCGATGTGCTGGATCATTTCCGCACCCATGAGACGGCGATGCGCGAGCAGTTCCGCAACGAGCAGACCTACCTGTCTGACTACGTTCACAAGCAGGGAAAGCTCAGCTATTGGCCCAGCGCCTGGTGCCCGAGCTTCAAGTACCACGGCATTCCGGCGTGGCCGAGCAACTACTGGCAGCCGCCCTTTGTGCCTGAAGGTGCGCGTGTGGTGATCTTTCACGGCGAGTGCAACCCGCCCGATGCGCTGGCCGGGCGCCGCAACCGCCGGTTCCGCTTCATCCGCCCGGCGCGCTGGGTCGCCGAGCACTGGAAAGAATAAGCTCGCCCTCCCTCAGGCGGCTCAGCGAGACGCGGGGCCTTGCAGCCGCCACAGCACGACGGCGGCGCTCAGCCACTGCAACAGGTACATGCCACTGCCGACGGCATGCCACAGCGGCAGGTTTTCGCGCGCCACGATGCGCGGCGCGACGCCGAACTCGGCCAGCAGGGCGAACAGCAAGCCCGCCAGGATGAACGGCAAGGCTGCCCGCACCCGGTTGGCGGTTTCGGGCGAGCGGGCCGATCGGCTCACCATCAGGAGCAGCAGCGCGCACGCGATCGAGACCCAGGTCTGGGCCGTGAAAAGCCTGGCCGCCATGCCGCCCGCGATCGCGGGGGTTGCCAGGTGCTTGAACAGCAACGGCACGACCAGGAACCCGATCGTGCTCAGGCTGCCCCACCAGAACGCCGCAACGATGCCGGGCAGGCGCGCGACCAGGGCGCGCATCAGAGGTAGCGCACCGCCACGATTTCGTAGCGCTTGAGGCCGCCCGGCGCCTGCACTTCGGCGGTATCGCCCTCTTCCTTGCCGATCAGCGCGCGCGCAATCGGGCTGGAGATGTTGATCAGGCCCAGCTTCAGGTCGGCCTCGTCCTCGCCGACGATCTGGTATTTGACAGCCTCGCCGGACGCTTCTTCCTCGAGTTCCACGGTGGAGCCGAACACCACCTTGCCGCCGGCGTCGAGTTCGGTCGGGTCGATGACCTGCGCGGCCGAGAGCTTGCCCTCGACCTCCTGGATGCGGCCCTCGATGAAGCCCTGGCGATCCTTGGCGACTTCGTACTCGGCGTTTTCGCTCAGGTCGCCCTGGGCGCGTGCCTCCGAGATCGCATTGATGACCCAAGGGCGGTCGACGGTCTTGAGGCGATGCAGTTCTTCGCGGAGCTTCTCCGCGCCGCGCTTGGTAATCGGAATGGTGGCCATGGTTGCCTGTCTCAAAAAGCGAAACCGCCGAACGTCGCCGTTCGGCGGTATCTGGGTAGTGGAAATCAGACGAGGGTTCGTCCGGTCAGCCGGCTCAAAATAGCCAGCGGACTTGCAGAAGGATTGTATTGGCTTGCGGCCGGCAGATGAAGGGTCTGCTCGGCCATGAACTGGCCCGACATCACGGCGTGGGAGGTCTGGTCGGAAAAACAGACCCACACCGAACCGGACGGAAACGGCACGGTTTCCTGCTCCGAAGTCTTTTGATAGTCCAGGTCGGACTTCATCGCATCGTGCAGTTGCAGCATCAGGTGGTCGTACTCGCTGCGCAGCGACTTGGTCACTCGCAACGCGCGCAGCAGTCTGGCCTGCAGGCGCGAATACGGCTTGGCGCGCGGCAAAAAGCGCTGCGCCACCGTCTCGAACGGCTCGCCCACGCGCCAGACGCGCGGCGCCCCCTGCGGATTCAGGTTGGTGAACACGCGCAGGATGCGCTCCCCATAGTTGGGCCGCGAGGGAAAGGAGTCGACATGCAGGCGCCGGTCGTCGGCGCGCCAGGATTGCACGCGCGATTCGACCTGGGCCGGGCGGAAGCTCGTCGGCGCCATGCGCAACGACGGGCTGTAGTGCGGCAGCAAGCCGTCGATCAGCTGGCGCGCCTGGCTGCGAAAGCGGCCGATCATCGCGGCCGCCGCCTGCTGGGCCGCTTCGTCGCCCGCCACGCCCTTGAGCTTGCTCTCCCCGGACGCAGCCACGTCGAGGCTGATGTTGCGCACGCCCTCGGCCAGCAGCGCCGGATCCAGCAGCTTCTGTTCCGACGGCAGCAGTTCAAAGCCCAGGTGCGGGAAGTACAGCACCTTGCCGGCCTCGAGCGCAGCGATCCACGCTTCGTTGGGCGTGGCGCCGGCCCAGTCGGCCAGGTCGAGTTCGACGAGCTGGGAGGCCATGGCTTCAGGTGAGCTGTGCGTGCATCTCCTGCACCGAAATCACGCCCAGTTCGTCCATGTGCTGCATGCCTTCGACCGCGGCTTCGGCGCCGAAGATGGTCGTGTAGGTGGTCACGCGCGCCAGCAGCGCCGAGGTGCGGATCTGGCGCGAGTCGGTGATCGCGTTGCGGCGCTCCTCGACCGTGTTGATGACCAGCGCGATCTCGTTGTTCTTGATCATGTCGACGATGTGCGGACGGCCTTCGGTCACCTTGTTCACCTGGGTGCAGGCAATGCCGGCCGCCTGCATCGCGGCCGATGTGCCCTTGGTCGCGATCAGCTCGAAGCCGAGCCTGGCCAGACCGCGTGCGACATCCACCGCACGCGCCTTGTCGTTGTTCTTGACCGAGATGAACACCTTGCCCGATTTCGGCAGCACCGTACCGGCGCCGAGCTGCGACTTGACGAAGGCTTCGCCAAAGGTCTTGCCCACGCCCATGACTTCGCCGGTCGACTTCATCTCGGGGCCGAGGATGGTGTCCACGCCCGGGAACTTGACGAATGGGAATACGGCTTCCTTCACGCTGAAGTAAGGCGGCGTCACTTCCTTCGTCATACCCTGCGATTTCAGCGACTGGCCCGCCATGCAGCGCGCCGCGACCTTGGCCAGCTGGATGCCGGTGGCCTTGCTCACGTAGGGCACGGTGCGCGAGGCACGCGGGTTCACTTCGAGCACGTAGATGACGTCCTTGCCGTCCTTCTGCTGGATCGCGAACTGCACGTTCATCAGGCCGACCACGTTCAGCGCTTCGGCCATGGCGGCGCTCTGGCGCTTGAGTTCGGCGATCGTATCGGCGTTCAAGCTGTAGGGCGGCAGCGAGCAGGCCGAGTCGCCCGAGTGCACGCCGGCCTGTTCGATGTGTTCCATCACGCCGCCGATCAGCGTGCCACCTTCGGCGTCGCGGATGCAGTCGACGTCGCATTCGACCGCGTCGTTCAGGAAGCGGTCGAGCAGCACTGGCGAATCGTTGCTCACCTTGACCGCTTCGCGCATGTAGCGCTCGAGGTCGCGCTGCTCGTGCACGATTTCCATCGCGCGTCCGCCAAGCACGTAGCTCGGGCGCACGACCAGCGGATAGCCCAGTTCGGCCGCTTTCTCGAGCGCCTCTGGCTCGGCGCGTGCGGTCGCATTCGGCGGCTGGCGCAAGCCCAGCTTGTGCAGCAGATGCTGGAAGCGCTCGCGGTCTTCCGCCGCGTCGATCATGTCGGGCGAGGTGCCGATGATCGGAACGCCGTTGGCTTCGAGGTCGAGCGCGAGCTTGAGCGGCGTCTGGCCGCCGTACTGCACGATCACGCCGAGCGGCTTTTCCTTGTCGACGATCTCGAGCACGTCCTCGAGCGTCAGCGGCTCGAAGTACAGGCGGTCGGACGTGTCGTAGTCGGTCGACACGGTCTCGGGATTGCAGTTGACCATGATGGTCTCGTAGCCGTCCTCACGCATCGCCAGCGCGGCATGCACGCAGCAATAGTCGAACTCGATGCCCTGCCCGATGCGGTTGGGACCGCCGCCGAGCACCATGATCTTCTTCTTGTCCGTCGGCGCGGCCTCGCACTCGTCCTCGTAGGTCGAGTACATGTAGGCGGTGTTGGTGGCGAACTCGGCTGCGCAGGTGTCGACCCGCTTGTAGACCGGGCGCACACCCAGCGCGATGCGCTTTTCCCGGATCGCGGTGTCGGTCGTCTTCAACTGGCGCGCGAGGCGGCGGTCGGAGAAGCCCTTCTTTTTGAGCGCCAGCAGCGTGTCGCGGTCGATCTCGTCGAGCGACTTGGTTTCGAGCTCGAGCTCGATCTTCACGATCTCCTCGATCTGCACCAGGAACCACGGGTCGATTTTGGTCAGTGCGAAAACTTCGTCCACGCTCAGGCCCATCGCGAACGCGTCGCCCACGTACCAGATGCGCTCGGGGCCGGGCTCGCCCAGTTCCTTCTCGAGCACTTCGCGATCCTGCGTTTTCTCGTTCAGGCCGTCGACGCCGACCTCGAGTCCACGCAGCGCCTTCTGGAACGATTCCTGGAAGGTGCGGCCCATCGCCATCACCTCGCCCACGGACTTCATTTGCGTCGTCAGGCGCGAATCGGCCTGCGGGAATTTCTCGAAGGCGAAGCGCGGGATCTTGGTGACCACGTAGTCGATGCTGGGCTCGAAGCTCGCCGGCGTGGCACCGCCGGTGATCTCGTTGCGCAACTCGTCGAGCGTGTAGCCAACGGCCAGCTTGGCCGCGACCTTGGCGATCGGGAAACCGGTCGCCTTCGACGCCAACGCCGAGGAACGGGATACGCGCGGGTTCATCTCGATGACGACCATGCGGCCGTCCTTCGGGTTGATCGAGAACTGCACGTTCGATCCGCCGGTGTCGACACCGATCTCGCGCAGCACGGCCAGCGAGGCGTTACGCAGGATCTGGTATTCCTTGTCGGTGAGCGTCTGTGCCGGTGCCACGGTGATCGAATCGCCGGTGTGCACGCCCATCGGGTCGAGGTTCTCGATCGAGCAGACGATGATGCAGTTGTCGGCCTTGTCGCGCACGACTTCCATCTCGTACTCTTTCCAGCCGAGCAGCGATTCTTCGATCAGCAGTTCGTTGGTCGGCGAGGCTTCGATGCCGCGCTTGCAGATGGTCTCGAACTCTTCGGGGTTGTAGGCAATGCCGCCGCCGGTGCCGCCGAGCGTGAAGCTGGGGCGGATCACCGTGGGGAAGCCGACCGTCTTCTGCACGGCCCACGCTTCGTCCATCGAGTGCGCGATGCCCGAACGCGCCGAGCCCAGGCCGATCTTCGTCATCGCGTCCTTGAACTTCAGGCGGTCTTCGGCCTTGTCGATGGCCTCGGGCGTGGCGCCGATGAGTTCGACCTGGTACTTGGCGAGCACGCCGTGCCGCCACAGGTCGAGCGCGCAGTTCAGCGCCGTCTGGCCACCCATGGTCGGCAGGATCGCGTCGGGCTTTTCCTTCGCGATGATCTTTTCGACCGTCTGCCAGGTGATCGGCTCGATGTAGGTGACGTCGGCCGTGGCCGGGTCGGTCATGATCGTCGCGGGGTTGCTGTTGATCAGGATGACCTTGTAGCCTTCCTCGCGCAACGCCTTGCAGGCCTGCACGCCCGAGTAGTCGAACTCGCAGGCCTGGCCGATGATGATCGGGCCGGCGCCGATGATCAGGATGCTTTTGAGGTCTGTGCGCTTAGGCATTCTTGTGTTTCTCCATCAATGCCGTGAAGCGGTCGAACAGGTAGCCGATGTCGTGCGGGCCCGGTGAGGCTTCGGGGTGACCCTGGAAGCAGAACGCGGGCTTGTCGGTGCGGGCCAGGCCCTGCAGCGTGTTGTCGAACAGGCTGATGTGGGTCGGGCGCAAGGTGGCGGGCAGCGTTTTTTCGTCGACCGCGAAACCGTGGTTCTGGCTGGTGATGCTCACGCGGCCGTCGTCGAGATCCTTGACCGGATGGTTCGCGCCGTGGTGCCCGAACTTCATCTTGAAAGTCTTCGCGCCCGAAGCCAGCGCCATGATCTGGTGGCCCAGGCAGATGCCGAAGGTCGGGATGCCGGTCTCGATCAGTTCCTTCACGGCGCTGATCGCGTAGTCGCAGGGCTCCGGGTCACCGGGGCCGTTGGCCAGGAAGATACCGTCGGGTTTGAGCTTGAGCACATCGGCCGCGGGCGTTTGCGCCGGCACCACCGTGATGCGTGCGCCGCGCTGCGCGATCATGCGCAAAATGTTCTTCTTGACGCCATAGTCGAAGGCCACGACGTGGAACTTCGGCGTGATCTGCACGCCGTAGCCGGCACCGAGCTTCCACTCGGTCTGCGTCCATTCGTAGGTTTGCTGAACCGACACCACCTTGGCCAGATCCAGCCCGGCCATGCTCGGCGCGGCCTTGGCGGCGGCGATGGCCTTGTCGATCAGTGCCTGGGTGGCGGCCTCGCCTTCGGCCAGGCCAAGGATGCAGCCGTTCTGTGCGCCGTGCGTGCGCAGGTGGCGCGTGAGCTTGCGGGTGTCGATGTTGGCAATCGCGACCGTGCCGCCGCCCACCAGGTACTCGTTGAGCGTGGCGGTCTTGCGGAAGTTGGACGCGACGAGCGGCAAGTCCTTGATGATCAAGCCTGCGGCGTGGATCTTGTCGGCCTCGACGTCTTCCTCGTTGACGCCGTAGTTGCCGATGTGCGGATACGTGAGGGTCACGATCTGCTGGCAATAGCTCGGGTCGGTCAGGATTTCCTGGTAGCCGGTCATCGCGGTGTTGAACACCACTTCTCCGACGGTGGCGCCAGTGGCGCCAATCGAGTTGCCGAGAAAGACCGTGCCGTCTGCAAGCGCCAGGATGGCGGGCGGGAAAACTCCCTTGAGAGACAAAAGCAACTGGGTTCTCCGGATGGATGACGCCCAAAGCGAACCCAAGAAGCGACTCGGGGGTTGCGGCTTTCGTCGAGGAGGTGGCTTGCGTGCGCTGTGGGCGGGGTGGGTGCGGGAAAGCCCTTGATTATAGCCCGTGGCGCCCCGCGAAATTGATTCAGGCCTGGCGCGCTGTAGCGCTCGCGTGCAGGCAGATTGCCGCCGCAGCGGCGACGTTGAGCGATTCCTCGCCGCCGGGCTGGGCAATGCGGATGCGGTGCGCGGCGCGCGCCTCCAACTCGGCCGACACGCCCTGCCCTTCATGACCCATGAGCCAGGCGCAGGGATGCGGCAACCTGGCCTGGTGCAGCCAGTCGCCGTGGTGCGAACTGGTCGCAACCAGCGGCACCACCAGGCCATCGAGCACCGACGCGTCCGCACCCTCGATCAGCCGCAGACCGAAGTGCGCGCCCATGCCGGCGCGCAATACCTTGGGCGCCCATAGTGCGGCCGTGCCCTTGAGCGCCACCACCTGCGAGAAACCGAAGGCAGAAGCGCTGCGCAGGATGGAGCCCACGTTGCCCGCGTCCTGTAGTCGGTCGAGCACCACGGTCGGCGCGTCGGGCAGCAAATCGGGCCGGCCCGGCAGGTCGAGCACAAAGCCCATCGGCGCCGGCGATTCGAGACCGCTCACAGCAGCCAGCAATGCGTCTGCGATCACGATCTTCTTGTCAGCAGCCTGCGCCATTTCGAGCGGCGCTGCAGGCCAGAACGATTCCGAAAAGACCGCGATGGCCGGGCGCACGCCGCGTGCCAGTGCCGCACGGCACAGGTGGTCGCCCTCGAGCCAGAGGCGGCCGAGCCTGCGGTAGGCGCCCGGGTCTTGCGCAAGCTTGCGCAGGTCTTTCAGCAACGGGTTGTCGCGCGACGTGATGTGCTGAACGTCGGAAACACTCATGGCGCGCCTTCGCGCTGCGGGAGCACATCCGCCGCCATGGCCTGGCCGGCCATGCGCGCATACGCCGCCGCCACGGGACTGAAGGAACGCCGGTGATGCACGCAGGCGCCGTGGCGCTGCAGCGCTTCCATGTGCTCGGGCGTGCCATAGCCCTTGTGGCTGGCAAAACCGTAGTGCGGAAACTCCATGTGCAGTTGATCGCACAGCCGGTCGCGGTGCACCTTGGCCAGGATCGAAGCAGCCGAAATGGCCTTCACCCGTGCATCGCCCTTGACGATCGCTTCGGCCAGCACGTCGAGCATGGGCAACCGGTTGCCGTCGACCAGCACCTTGGCCGGCTTCAGGCGCAGGCCCTCGACCGCGCGGCGCATCGCGATCATGGTGGCCTGGAGGATGTTGTGCTGGTCGATTTCCTCGACGCTGGCCAGCGCGATGGAGCAGCAGAGGGCCTGCGCCAGGATCTGGTCGTGCAGCCGCTCGCGCTGCAGCGCGGTGAGGGTCTTGGAATCCGCCAGCCCGCGGATCGGCCGCAGGTCATCGAGGATCACTGCCGCGGCCACCACCGGTCCGGCCAGCGGGCCGCGGCCCGCTTCGTCGACGCCGGCCAACAGACCCGGGGCATCCCAGACCAGCGCGGCCTGCTCAGCTTTGAAGAACTTTCTGGATCGCATCGGCACAGAGTGTGGGGGTGTCGCGGCGCAATTCGTCGTGCAGGGTCGCAAAACGCTGCTGCAGCGCCGCAACGCGGTCGGGAGCAGCGAGCCAGGCCAGCGTGGCCTCGGCCAGCGCCTCGGGCGTGGCGGCATCCTGCAGCAGTTCGGGCACCACGAACTCGCCGCACAGGATATTCGGCAATCCGACCCAGGGTTGCAACTGCTGCCGGTGCATGAGGCGCCAGGAAAGCGAATGCATGTTGTAGGCGATCACCATCGGCCGCTTGAACAGTGCCGCCTCCAGCGTGGCGGTGCCGCTCGCGATCAGCGTTACGTCGCAGGCCGCCAGCGCGGTGTGCGACTGGCCGTCAAGCAGTTGCACCTGGCCTGCCATCGGGCTGGCTGCCAAGAGCTGCTCGACTTCGGCGCGCAGCGCGGGCAACACCGGCGCTATGAATTTAAGAGCAGGCTGCGCCCGCTGCATCAGCGCTGCAGCCGAAAAGAACCGGGAAGCAAGATAGCGCAACTCGGAGCGACGACTACCAGGCAGCAGCGCCACCACGGTCGCGTCGGCCTCGATGCCAAGCGCTGCGCGGGCGGCAGCGCGATCGGGCGTGATCGGAATCACGTTGGCGACCGGATGGCCGACGTAGCTGGCCGCAATGCCATGCTTCGCGAGCAGGACCGGCTCGAACGGAAAGATGCACAGCACATGGTCGGCCGCAGCGCGAATCTTTTCCGCCCGGTCGGCACGCCAGGCCCAGATCGAGGGACACACGAAATGCACGGTCTTGAGGCCGCGGCCGCGCAGGCCGGCCTCGAGATCGAGGTTGAAATCGGGCGCATCGACGCCGATGAACAACTGCGGCCATTCGCGCAGCAGGCGCGCCTTGAGCTGCCGGCGGATGCCGGCAATTTCGGCATAGTGGCGCAGCACCTCGATGTAGCCGCGCACGGCGAGCTTCTCCTGCGGCCACCAGCTTTCGAACCCGCGCGCCAGCATGCGCGGCCCGCCGATGCCGGCTGCGTGCATGTCGGGCCAGCGCGCCTGAAGGCCTTCGAGCAGCAGGCTGGCCAGAAGATCGCCTGAAGCTTCGCCTGCGACCAGTGCGAACTGTCGCGGAGTCGTCGTGGGAGCGGACATGTCTAGCGCGCGATGCCGCGCGTGCTGTTGGCGAGAAACCCGCTCATCAACGCGACGTCGGCGGCGGCTTCCGGCAACTCGGTCGCCAGCGCGTCGACGGCGCCGCGCGCATCGTCGAGCGTGCGGCCCTGCCGGTAGATGAGGCGGTGCATCTGCTTGACCGCCGCAAGCCTGGCGGCCGAGAAGCCGCGGCGGCGCAGGCCCACGAGATTGAAGCCGCGCACCGCCATCGGGTTGCCGTCGACCAGCATGAACGGCGGCACATCCTGCGACACCGCAGTGGCGAACCCGACCATGGCGTGCGCGCCGACCTTCACGAATTGGTGGATGCCCACGAGGCCGCCGACGGTGACCCAGTCACCGAGGTCGACATGGCCGGCCAGCGTGGTGTTGTTGGCCAGCGTGGTGTGGTCGCCGACCCTGCAATCGTGCGCGATGTGGGTGTAGGCCATGATCCAGTTGTCGTGGCCGACGCGCGTGATGCCACCTGCGCCCGGCACGCCGAGGTTGAAGGTGCAGAACTCACGGATCGTGTTGCGGTCGCCGATCACCAGTTCGGTAGGCTCGCCCGCGTACTTCTTGTCCTGCGGCACTGCACCGATCGAGGAGAACTGGAAGATGCGGTTGTCGGCGCCGATGGCGGTGCGGCCCTCGATCACGCAGTGCGGGCCGATCGTGGTGCCGGCCCCCACCTTCACGTGCGGGCCGATCACGGTGTACGGGCCGACCGTGACCGAGGCGTCGAGTTCGGCCTTCGGGTCGACGATGGCCGTCGAATGAACCTGGGTCATGCGGTCGGCAGGATCAGTTGATCTGGCGCATTGCGCACATCAGCGTGGCCTCGCACGCCAGTTCGCTGCCCACCAGAGCGCGGCCCCGGAACTTGGAAATGCCAGCCTTCATGCGGTCGATTTCGACCTCGAGCGTGAGCTGGTCGCCCGGCTCGACCGGACGCTTGAAGCGGGCCCCGTCGATCGCGGCGAAGTAGTAGACGGTGTTGTCGTCGGGCACGATGTCGAGCGAATGAAACGACAGCAGCGCAGCGGCCTGGGCCATCGCCTCGAGCATCAGCACGCCGGGCATCACCGGGCGGTGCGGAAAATGGCCATTGAAGAACGGCTCGTTCATCGTGACATTTTTCAGCGCGGTGATGCGCTTGCCCTTCTCCATCGACAGTACGCGATCCACCAGCAGGAACGGGTAGCGGTGCGGCAGCAGTTTGAGGATCTGGTGGATATCGAGCGTCGTCGTCATGAATTCTTGTCCTGCATCGTCGTTTTTTCGAGGGCCTTGAGCCGCTCGCGCAGACCATGCAGCTGCTTGAGGGTGGCGGCGTTCTTCTCCCACGCGGCATTGTCGTCGATGGGAAACATGCCGGTGTAGTGGCCGGGTTTGTGGATCGAGCGCGTGACCACGCTGGCGGCAGAGATGTGCACGCCGTCGGCCAGCGTCAGGTGGCCCAGCACGATGGCACCGCCGCCGACGGTGCAGTGCGCACCGATCACTGCACTGCCCGCCACGCCGACGCAGCCGGCCATGGCGGTGTGCTTGCCGATGCGTACGTTGTGGCCAATCTGGATCAGGTTGTCGAGCTTGACGCCGTCCTCGAGCACGGTGTCTTCGAGCGCGCCACGGTCGATGCAGGTGTTGGCACCGATCTCGACGTCGTCCCCGATGCGCACCGCACCAAGCTGCTCGATCTTGACCCAGGCACCTTCGTGCGGCGCCAGCCCGAAGCCGTCGGCTCCGACCACCACGCCCGGATGCAGCAGGCAGCGCGCGCCGATGGCACAGTCTTCGCTGACCGTGACGCGCGACTTGAGCACCGTTCCGGCACCGATGCGTGCGCCACGTTCGACCACGCACAGCGCGCCGATGCGCGCCGTCGGATCGACCTGGGCCTCCGGATCGATCACCGCGCTGGGATGGATGCGCACGCCGTCCGGCCGGGCATGCTCGCGCTTCCAGAGCTGAGTCAGTCGCGCGAAGTAAAGGTACGGGTCGGCGGCGACGATGAAAGCACCGCGCGCGGCGGCCTGCTCGCGCAGCGCCGGTGACACGATCACGCAACCCGCGCGGGACGCCGCCAGTTCCTTGAGGTATTTGGGATGACTCAGAAAGCTCAGGCCATCAGGGCCGGCATCCTGCAGCGGCACAAGCCGCGCAATGCTCAGCCCGGGATCACCCTGAAGTTCGCCTCCAAGGGCTTCGACAATCGCTCCGAGCCGCAGCGCCACACCGGTCGCGGCCTTACTTGGCGTTGCCTGCGGACGTCGACGCGTTGAGCGCCTTGATCACCTTGTCGGTGATGTCGTGCTTGGGATTGATGTAGATCGCTTCCTGCAGGATCGCGTCGTATTTCTCGGCCTCGGCAACCTGCTTGACCACGCGGTTGGCGCGCTCGTAGACGGCCTGCAATTCTTCGTTCTTGCGCGCGTTCAGGTCTTCCTGGAACTCGCGGCGCTTGCGCTGGAATTCGCGATCCTGGTCGACCAGTTGGCGCTGGCGCGTCGCACGCTGGGTTTCCGACAGCGTCGGCGCTTCGCGTTCGAACTTGTCGGAGGCAGCCTTGAGCGCCTCGCCCTGGCCCTGCAGATCCTTTTCACGCTTGGCGAACTCGGCTTCGAGCTTGGCCTGCGCGGCCTTCGCGGTCTGGGCCTCGCGCAACACGCGATCCGGATTCACGAAGCCGACGCGAAATGTCTCTTGCTGCGCCTGGGCGGGCGCGGCGCACAGCGCGAATACGGGGATCAGGAACGCGCCTGCGGCACGAAACAGGAAAGTCATCAGAAAGAGGTTCCGATCTGGAATTGGATGCGCTGAATTCTATCCCCGGCTACCAATGGCAGGTACGGGTTGTTGGGATCCAGGACTTCCTTTTGCTGCTTGATCGGCACCGCATAGGCGAGCCGCAGCGGGCCGAGCGGCGAGATCCAGCTGATGCCGATACCAACGGACGCACGGATCTTTTTCTGTGCCTTCCATTGCGCGTCGGAGGTGTAGGGGGAGCGGTCGCCGAACACATTGCCGGCGTCGAAGAAGCCGTAGAGACGCAGCGTGCGGTCGTTGCCGGCGCCCGGGAACGGCGTGCTGAGCTCGGCGTTGAAGATTGCCTTCTTGTTGCCGCCGATGGCTGCGCCCTGCGTCTGGCCCAGGAGCGGCACGTCCTTCGGCCCCAACGAGTTCTGCTCGAATCCCCGGATCGAGCCGAGACCACCAGCATAGAAGTTCTTGAAGATTGGGTAGACATTGCTGCCGTAAGCCCGGCCGTAGCCGACTTCGCCGTTGATGGCAAAGGTGTACTGCTTGGTGATCGGGAAGAACTGCTGGTACTGGTAGCTGGTCTTGACGTACTTCATGTCGCCGCCAACGCCCACTTCGAGGTTGGCGCGCTGCAGCCGGCCCCTGGTCGGCACCAATGCGCTGTCGCGGTCGTCGCGCGACCAGCCCACGGTAAGCGGAATGCCCCACACGCTGTCCTTGCTGCACGAAACAATGCTGTCGCTGCCTGTAGTGCAGCCGAAATAGTCACGGTACGACTGCGGCGTGGGCGACTGGAAGAGCACGAAGCCGGACAGCGGATTCAGCACGTAACTGCCGCGACCCGGATCGAAGCGGTAGCGCTCGAGGCCGGCTCCGAAGAAAATCGTGTCGACCTCGCTGAATGGCACGCCGAAGCGAATGCTGCCGCCTTCGTTGACCAGCTTGTAGTCGCCGTCCGTCGTGTAGTACGGGCGGGTCGTCGTGTGGTACAGGCTGATCGTGCGCGAGATACCGTCCTTGGTGAAATAAGGATCGGTGGTCGTGAGCGAAATCGTGCGCGCGTACTTGCTGGTATTGACCTGCAGGCCCAGGTAGTTGCCGGAACCGAAGACGTTCTCCTGCGAAATGCCGAACGACAGCGACACCTTCTCGGAGCTCGAGAAGCCGGCGCCGAGCTGCAACGTTCCGGTGGGTTTCTCGGTCACGTTGATGGCCAGGTCGACCTGGTCGGGCGTGCCGGAGATTTCCTGCGTGTCGACAGTGATTTCCGTGAAGAACCCCAGCCGGTCGACCCGGTCGCGCGACAGCTTGATCTTGTCGCCGTCGTACCAGGAGGCCTCGTACTGGCGGAACTCGCGGCGGATCACTTCGTCGCGCGTGCGGTTGTTGCCGCCCACGATCACGCGGCGCACGTACACGCGCCGCGACGGCTCGGCCACCAGGTTCATGGCCACCGTGTTGTTGCCGCGGTCGACCTCGGGCTTGGCCTGTACCTTCGCGAACGCATAGCCGAAGGTGCCGAAGTAGTCCGTGAAGGCCTTGGTGGTCTCGGTTACCTGCTCGCCGTTGTAGGGCTCGCCCGGCTTGATGGTCACCAGCGACTTGAACTCGTCGTCGCGCCCGAGGTAGTTGCCCTCCAGCTTGACGCCCGAGACGGTGAACTTCTGGCCTTCGGTGATGTTGACGGTGACCGACAGATCCTGGCGGTCGGGCGAGATCGCGACCTGGGTCGAATCGACCCGGAATTCCAGGTAGCCGCGCGTGATGTAGTAGGAGCGCAGCGTCTCCAGGTCGGCATTGAGCTTGGCGCGCGAGTACTGGTTGGACTTGGTGTACCAGGCCAGCCAGCCGCCCGCGTCCTGGTCGAACAGGCCCAGCAGCGTGGATTCGCTGAAGGCCTGGTTGCCCACGATCTTGACTTCGCGGATGCGCGCGGAGTCGCCCTCGGTCACCGAGAAGGTGAGGTTGACGCGGTTGCGCTCGGACGGGGTGACGGTGGTAACGATCTGGGCGTTGTAGAGGCTGCGGCTGATGTACTGGCGCTTGAGCTCCTGCTCGGCGCGGTCGGCCAGCGCCTTGTCGTAGGGGCGGCCTTCGGCCAGGCCCACTTCGCGCAGCGCCTTTTGCAGGGCGGCCTTGTCGAATTCCTTGGTGCCGGCGAAGTCGACCTCGGCAATGGTGGGGCGCTCCTCCACGATCACCACCAGCACGTTGCCGCTGACGTCGATGCGCACGTCCTTGAACAGGCCCAGGTCGAACAGCGCACGGATGGCGGCCGAGCCGCGCTCGTCGTTGTAGGTGTCGCCCACGCGAAACGGCAGCGAGGCGAAGATGGTGCCGGGCTCCACCCGTTGCAGGCCTTCGACGCGAATGTCGCGCACCGTGAAGGGCTCTACGGCCCACGCAGCCGTGGCGGCCAAGGCGCTCGCTACCAGAGCGACCACGCTACGCATACGGAAGCGACTGTTTGTTTTGTTCATCTGTGAATTGAGCCGGCGCGCAAAGGGCCGGCAGATAGTTAACCAAAGAGCCGCGTGACGTCGTTGAAGAGTGCGATCGACATCATGACAAGCAGCAATGCGACCCCTCCGCGCTGAAACCGTTCCATCCATGCGTCGGAGACGCTTTTGCCGGTCAGGCCCTCCCAAAGATAATACATCAGGTGCCCCCCATCGAGGACGGGCAGCGGCATCAGGTTCAGCACGCCAAGGCTGACGCTGATCAGGGCCAGAAACACCAGGTATTGCGTGAAGCCCATGCTGGCCGACTTGCCGGCGTAATCGGCGATCGTGAGTGGGCCGCTGAGGTTTTTCAGCGAAGCCTCGCCGATCACCATCTTGCCCATCATGCGCACGGTCAGTGCCGACACTTCCCAGGTTCGCACGACACCACGCCAGACCCCATCCACCGGGCCCTGACGCACGGTCACCATGTCGGGCGGGGCGCCGACGTAAGCGCCGATACGCCCGACCTTGAGCTGGCCTTCTTCGCGTACCTCGGGCGTGACCTCGATCGTGAGACTGCGACCGAGGCGCTCGATCAGCCACGGCTGGGTGCGCGCCTTGTCGCCGTCGACCGACGCACGGATTACCTCACGCAACTGCTGCCCGTCGACGATGGCAGCGCCACCGACCGAACGCACCAGGTCGCCGCGCTGGAGGCCGGCTTTTTCGCCGGCACCGCCCGCCACCAATTCGCCGATCTCGGGTCGCGTCAGCGGCGCGACAACACCGATCTTTCGAAACAGCTGGGCATCGGCGTCCTTGGCCTCGATGCGGCTCAATGGCAGCACCAGCACCCGGGAAGGCCGGCCGCCCTCGCCCGCAATTTCGAGCTGCAGATCGTGGCCGTCGAGCGCGGCACGGGTCATGCGCCAGCGCAGGTCCTCGAACGACTGAACGGGTTCCAGCGCATCACCCGTGTAGGCGGCCGCATCGATTTGCTCGCCGCCACGCAAGCCGGCCTGCTCGGCCAGCGAAGCCGCAACCGGCCGCGCGAGCCTGGCGACCGGCTCCTGCACACCAATCCAGTTGACCAGTGTGTAAAGCACCACCGCCAGCAGCAGGTTGGCGATCGGACCGGCGGCCACGATGGCCGCGCGCGCGCCCAGGCGCTGGGTGTTGAAGGCACGGTGCCGCTCTTCAGGCGCGACCGGCGCCTCGCGCTCGTCCAGCATCTTGACGTAGCCGCCGAAAGGGAAGGCGCCAATCACGAACTCGGTGTCCTGCCCCGGGCGCGGACGCTTTGGCCGCCAGGTCAACAAGGGTTTGCCGAATCCGACCGAGAACCGCAGCACCTTGACGCCGCACGCTACCGCCACGCGGTAGTGGCCGTATTCGTGCACCGCGATCAGCAACCCGAGTGCAACGATGAAGGCAACGATAGTGAGCATCCGGGTTCCCCTGTAATGCGACCAAGCGGCTCAGGCGGCCAGCCGAAGTGCCGCCGCATTGGCTGCCGCACGCGCGTCGGCGTCGAGCGCCAGCAGGTCGGCCAGCGATGTGGGCTTGGAGGGCGTGATCGCTGCCAAAGTTTCAAGGTTGACCGCATGAATGCGGTCGAAGCGAAGGCGGCGCGCCAGAAATGCCTCGACGGCGATCTCGTTGGCCGCGTTCAGAACGGCCGTGGTGCCGGGCGCAGCACGCAGCGCAGCCCAGGCCAGCGCGAGGCCGGGAAAGCGCGCGTCATCGGGCGGCTCGAAGCTCAGCGCCCCCATGTTGCGGAAGTCGAGTCGCGGTGCGCCGCTTTCGACGCGCTCGGGCCAGGCCAGGCCGACCGCGATGGGGACGCGCATGTCGGGCGTGCCGAGCTGCGCCATGACCGATCCGTCGCGAAACTCGACCATCGAGTGCACCACGCTCTGCGGATGAATCACCACCTCGATCTGCTCCGGCGTTACGCCGAACAGATGCCGCGCCTCGATCACCTCGAGCGCCTTGTTCATCATCGTGGCCGAATCGACGGAGATCTTGCGGCCCATCACCCAGTTCGGATGGGCGCAGGCCTGTTCGGGCGTGACGGCACCGAGCGTGCCGGGGGCGCGCGAACGGAACGGCCCGCCCGATGCGGTCAGGATGATCTTGTCCACGCACAGCGGCCAGCTCGCCGGGTTTTCGGGCAACGACTGGAAGATCGCCGAATGCTCGCTGTCGATCGGCAGCAATGTCGCACCGCCCTCACGCACGGTGCGCATGAACAGTTCGCCGCCGACCACCAGCGCTTCCTTGTTGGCCAGCAGCAGACGCTTGCCGCTTCGCGCCGCTGCAAGGCACGGACCCAGACCCGCGGCGCCGACGATCGCCGCCATCACCGTGTCGACGTCCTCATGCGACGCAATCGCCTCCAATGCATCGTGCGCAATCAGAACCGTCGTGGCGAGGCTGTTCTGCTTGAGCTTTTCAGCCAGTTGAGCGGCATGGGGGGCGCTTGCCATGACGGCATAGCGCGGCTTGAAGCGCGCGCACTGGGCGAGCAATTCGTCCACCTTGGTCGCAGCCGAGAGCGCAAAGATTTCGAACCGCTCCGGGTGCCGGGCGATCACGTCCAGCGTGCTGACGCCGACCGAGCCGGTCGAGCCGAGCACGGTGATGCGTTGCCTGCGTGCTTCGTTCACAACGACACCAGCATCATCGCCAGCGGCAGCGCGGGCAGCAACGCGTCGATCCGGTCCAGCACGCCGCCGTGACCGGGCAACAGGTTGCTGCTGTCCTTGGCGCCGGCACTGCGCTTGATCAACGATTCGACCAGGTCACCGACCACGCTCATCGCGGCCAGGAAGATCACTCCGAGCACCAGCAGCCACCAGCCGCGTGCGGCGAGCCGGCTGTAGAGACTGGGCACCGAAGCCTGCAGCGCTGCGTCGGCCCAGGCCCAGGCCAAGGCCAGCACCACGACACCCGCCATGCCGCCCCACACCCCTTCCCAGCTTTTGCCGGGACTGATTGCGGGCGCAAGCTTGCTCCGGGTGAACTTGAGGCCGAAGGCTCGCCCCGCGAAATACGCGAATATGTCGGCCACCCATACCAGCAACAGGATCGAGAGCAGGAAGTTGATGCCGACCATGCGCGCCTGCACGGCTGCCAACCAGGCCACCCAGAGCGCCAGCAGGCCACCGACCAGGCGCAGCGCCTTCGGAATGCGTGGCCATCCGGGCACCGCGACCCGCAGCAGTGCAGCGCCGCCGAGCACCCAGACGACACCGGCGAGCGCCCAGGCCAGGGTCAGCTGCATACCGAGCAGGCCGAGCCACCAGGACAGCGCGCACAGCAGCACCATCTCTGCGCCGAAAAACAGCGACATGCGCGAGCCGTACCCGTTGAGACGACCCCATTCCCACGCGGCGGCGCCGATCAGCACCAGCATCACGACCGCGAACGGCACGTAGCCGGGATAGAACAGCGCCGGCAACAAGATCGCCAGCAAGGCCAGCGCGGTGATGATGCGTTGCTTGAGCATCCGGAATCAGGCGAGCTGGCGCGGTTGCTGCGCACTCGAAGAAAGCTGCGCAGAAGTCTGGCCGAAACGGCGCTCACGTCGCCGGAACGCGGCAATCGCTTCGTCGAGCGCGGCTTCATCGAACTCCGGCCACAGCTTGTCGCTGAAGAACAGTTCGGCATAGGCGCTCTGCCAGAGCAGGAAATTGGACAGACGCTGCTCGCCGCCGGTGCGTATGAACAGGTCGGGATCGGGCACGTGGGCGAGTGCCATCGCACGGTCGAGGCTGGCTTCCGTCAGTGCTTCGCCGCGCGCGGCAAGCTGCGCTGCGGCACGGGCGATGTCCCAGCGGCCACCGTAGTTGAAGCAGACGTTGAACACGAGCCGCGTGTTGTGCGCGGTGGCCGCCTCAGCCTGCACCAGGCCCGCGGTCATCTTCTCGGACAGCCCGCCTCGCTCGCCGATGAAGTGCAGGCGCACGCCGTCGTCGCGCAGACGCGGAACCTCGCGGCCCAGCGCACCGACCATCAGATCCATCAGGCCCGAGACCTCTTCGACCGGGCGGTTCCAGTTCTCCGACGAGAAGGCGAATACCGTGAGCACACCCACGCCCCGGTCGGCACAGGCCTTGACGCAACGGCGCAGTGCTTCCACCCCCTGCTTGTGACCCGCCACGCGCGGCAAGAAGCGCCTTGTCGCCCAGCGGCCATTGCCGTCCATCACGATGGCAATGTGATGAGGGACGGCGGGTGAAGCGGTCATGCGCAGCAGATCAGACGGCCATGATCTCGGCCTCTTTGGCCGTGACCATCTTGTCGATGTCCGCGATGTGTCGGTCGGTGACCTTCTGGATCTCGGCTTCGGCGCGCTTCTGGTCGTCTTCCGACGCGAGCTTGTCCTTGACCAGCTTCTTGACCGCTTCGTTCGCATCGCGGCGCAGGTTGCGCGTGGCGATCTTGGCGGCTTCGCCTTCGTTGCGAACCAGCTTGGTCATTTCCTTGCGGCGCTCTTCGCTCATTGGCGGCATCGGCACGCGAATCAGGTCGCCCATCGACGCGGGATTCAGGCCGAGGTCACTCTCGCGAATGGCCTTCTCGATCTTGGCGCCCATGCCCTTTTCCCAGGGCTGGATGCTGATCGTGCGGGCGTCGAGCAGGGCCACGTTGGCGACCTGGCTCAGCGGCACCTGCGAGCCGTAGTAGTCGACATGCACCGAATCGAGGATCGCGGGATTGGCGCGACCCGTGCGGATCTTGGTCAGGTTGTTCTGGAAGGCTGCGAGCGACTGGGTCATCTTGGTGTCGGTCGCGGTGCGGATGTCTGCAATGGTCATCTGTCAATTCTCCTCAGGCGTGCACCAGCGTGCCTTCGTCCTCGCCCATCACGACTCGCTTGAGCGCACCGTTCTTGAAGATCGAGAACACCTTGATCGGCAGCTTCTGGTCGCGGCACAGCGCGAAGGCGGTGGCGTCCATGATGCCGAGATTCTGCGCAATCGCTTCGTCGAAAGTCAGCGAGGAATAGCGTGTGGCGGTCGGGTCTTTCTTGGGGTCGGCGCTGTAGACGCCGTCGACCTTGGTTGCCTTGAGCACGAGTTCGGCACCGATCTCGGCGCCACGCAGCGCGGCCGCCGTGTCGGTCGTGAAAAACGGGTTGCCGGTTCCGGCTGCGAAGATCACGACCTTGCCCTCTTCGAGGTATTGAAGCGCCTTGGGCCGCACATAGGGCTCGACCACCTGCTCGATTGCGATGGCCGACATCACGCGTGCAATGAGGCCCTGCTTGTTCATGGCATCGGCCAGCGCCAGCGAATTCATCACCGTGGCCAGCATGCCCATGTAGTCGGCGGTCGCGCGATCCATGCCCACCGAACCGCCAGCCACTCCGCGAAAGATGTTGCCGCCGCCAATCACGACGGCCAGCTCCACGCCCATGTTCACCACTTCCGCCACCTCCTCCACCATCCGCACGATGGTCGCGCGATTGATGCCGAAGGCGTCGTCGCCCATCAGCGCCTCACCCGACAGCTTCAACAAGATGCGCTTGTGGGCTGGGCGGGCGTTGGGCATGAAAGACTTCCTTTTGTTGTTGGCGGGGGCGAGTGTACGGGGTGAAAGCGACGACGCCGCGATGGCGGCGTCGTTCTTCAGGCGGGCGACTTTTCGCCCTTGGCGGCAGCCACCTGCGCTGCGACCTCGGCAGCGAAGTCGTCGACCTTCTTCTCGATGCCTTCGCCCACGATGAACATCGTGAAGCTCTTGATCGAGGTGTCGGCGGCCTTGAGCATCTGCTCGACGGTCTGCTTGTCGTTCTTCACGAACGGCTGGTTGTGCAGCGAGACTTCCTTCAGGAACTTCTGCACGCCGCCCTCGACGCGCTTGGCGACGATTTCGGGCGGCTGCACCGGCTTGCCGGCGGCTTCGGCGACCTTGCGGTCTTCGTCGGCTTTGCCCGCGGCCACGGCGCGTTCTTTCTCGATCAGCTCGGCCGGCACGTCGGCCGTCGACAGCGCGACCGGCTTCATCGCGGCGATGTGCATGGCCACGTCCTTGGCAGCGGTGTCGTCGCCCTCGAACTCCACCAGGACGCCGATGCGGGTGCCGTGCAGGTACGACGCCAGCTTGGCGCCGGAGTTGAAGTGCTTGAAGCGGCGAAAGCTCATGTTCTCGCCGATCTTGCCGATCAAGCCCTTGCGCACGTCTTCGAGCGTGGGGCCGAAGCCGTCCTGCGTGTACGCGATGGCGCCCAGCGCGGCCAGGTCGGCCGGGTTGTTTTTCGCGACCAGTTCGGCTGCGGCCTTGGCCATGGCCAGGAAGCTGTCGTTCTTGGTGACGAAGTCGGTTTCGCAGTTGATTTCGATCATGCCGCCGGCGGCACCGTCGACGTACGCGGTGACCACGCCTTCAGCCGTCACGCGGGCCGAAGCCTTGCCGGCCTTGTTGCCGAGCTTGATGCGCAGCAGCTCTTCGGCTTTTTCCATGTTGCCGTCGGCCTCGGTCAAGGCCTTCTTGCACTCCATCATGGGCGCGTCAGTCTTCGCGCGCAGTTCGCCGACCATGCTTGCGGTGATTGCAGCCATTTGATTTCTCCGGTTTTCTCAGTATTCAGGTTAAAAAAAAGGGGCAACGAAGCCCCTTCTTCAGGCGCGCGGGCGCGTCAACTCAGGCGGAAGCGCCTTCTTCGACTTCGACGAACTCGTCGCTGTTGCCTTCGGCAATGGCCTTGACCACGTCACCGGTGGCGCTGTTGCGGCCTTCGATGATCGCGTCGGCGATGCCGCGGGCGTACAGCGTGACGGCCTTCGACGAGTCGTCGTTGCCCGGAATCACGTAGTCGATGCCTTCCGGCGAGTGGTTCGAGTCGACCACGCCGATCAGCGGGATGCCGAGCTTCTTGGCTTCGGCCACGGCGATCTTGTGGAAGCCCACGTCGATCACGAAGATGGCGTCGGGCAGCGCGGTCATGTCCTGGATGCCGCCGATGTCCTTTTCGAGCTTTTCGATTTCGCGCGAGAAGGTCAGTTGCTCCTTCTTGCTGAGCGCATCGAGGCCGCCTTCTTGCTGGGCCTTCATGTCCTTCAGACGCTTGATCGAGGTCTTGACGGTCTTGAAGTTGGTCAGCATGCCGCCGAGCCAGCGGGTGTCGACGAACGGCACGCCGGCGCGGCGCGCTTCGGCAGCGACGATTTCACGGGCCTGGCGCTTGGTGCCGACCATCAGGATCGTGCCGCGGTTGGCCGTGAGTTGCTTGGCGTACTTCATCGCATCCTGGAACATCGGAAGCGATTTTTCCAGGTTGATGATGTGGATCTTGTTGCGATGGCCGAAGATGAACGGGGCCATCTTGGGGTTCCAGAAGCGGGTTTGGTGACCGAAATGGACACCGGCTTCCAGCATTTCGCGCATGGTGGTCGACATAGGAATAACTCCAAAGGTTAGGTCTTAAAGCCAGCCCGTTTTTGCGGCCACCCAACGGAATCCGGGCGACGCGCAACACCTTGAATGGACTGGTTTGCGGATGCGTTTCACTGGGAAAGGCGCCGGATGGCGACGTGTCAGCGAAACCCAAGGAGTATAGCATGCAGGCCATGCAAGACCTCCACGCCACCCGACTCGCGCTTCGTGCGGGCCAGACCTCCGCGCGCACCGAGATGGCGCATTCCGTAGCCGCAGCCCGATCGCCCGCCTGCGCCCATGTCTTCACTCGCCCGCTGTTCGATGCGGCCGCCGCCGAGGCCGAGCGCGCCGGATCCGGACTGCCGCTGGCCGGGCTCGCCTTTTCCGCCAAGGATCTGTTCGACATCGAAGGCCAGCCGACCCCGGCCGGCTCGCAGGTTCTGAGCCATGCGCCGGCCGCCCGCGCCGACGCTGTGGCGGTGGCCCGACTGCGCGAAGCCGGCGGCGCACTGATCGGCCGGACCAACATGAGCGAGTTTGCCTTTTCGGGCGTCGGCGTGAACCCGCACCACGGCACGCCGGCCAATGCGGCCGATGCGACCACGCCGCGAATCCCCGGCGGCTCGTCGTCGGGCGCGGCCGTTTCGGTTGCCACGGGTGCGGCCTTCATCGGCCTGGGCTCCGACACCGGCGGCTCGATCCGCATTCCGGCTGCGCTCAACGGCATCGTCGGCTTCAAGAGCACCGCACGGCTGGTGCCGGCCGATGGCGCGCTGCCGCTGTCGACCACGCTCGACACCGTCTGCGCCATGACACGTTCGGTGCGCGACGCGGTGACTGCGCACGAAATCCTCGCGGCGCGCCGGGTCGGCGTCACCGATGCGCCGCTGGCGAGCTACCGGCTGGCGGTGGTCACCAATACCTTCTTCGATGGCATCGAGGCACCGGTCGACACGGCCTTTCACAACGCCTTGCGCCAGTTGCGTACGGCCGGCGCCCGGATCGAGGAAATCACCCTGCCCCCGCTGGCCGATCTGGCCTCGATCAACGCGACCGGCGGCTTCTCGGCCGCCGAGGCCTACGCCTGGCACCGGTTGCTGCTGGAGCGCAGCGGCGCCGGCTACGACCCGCGCGTGGCGCAGCGCATCCTCAAGGGTGCCACCATGAAGGCGCACGAATACATCGAC
Organism: Variovorax nitratireducens; assembly: GCF_051216545.1. NCBI lineage: Bacteria > Pseudomonadati > Pseudomonadota > Betaproteobacteria > Burkholderiales > Comamonadaceae > Variovorax > Variovorax nitratireducens. The sequence continues at coordinate 304,878 of NZ_JBPJZO010000004.1, read as the reverse complement.
CTGGTGCAGGCGCGGCGCGGCTGGATCGCGCGCATGGAGGCGGCGCTCGCACCGTTCGATGCGGTGCTGTCGCCCACCGTGCCGATCACCGCGCCGCCGATCGCCGGCGTGGCACCGGGCGCCGAGCGCGACGACGAGTTCTTCCGCGTCAACGGCCTGTTGCTGCGCAACCCCTCGGTCGTCAACATGCTCGATGGCTGCGCGATATCGCTGCCCTGCCCGGTCGGCGGTGGCCTGCCCGTCGGCATGATGCTCTGGCATGCCGCACTGCACGACGACGTGGTGCTTTCGCTGGCGCTGCAGGTCGAACAAGCGCTCCAGAACGCATAGTGCCCTGCGCCCGCCTGCCGGGCGGCGCAGGCGTGGTCTATCCTCGACCCATGGCGCACGAAACTGCGCGCCTCTTCTGACTTTCCGAATCCAATGAAAATCGCGATCGTGGGCGCCGGCATCGTCGGCGTCACCACTGCCTGGGAGCTGGCCTGCGACGGCCATGAAGTCGTGGTGTTCGAGCGCCGCGGCGCCGCAGCCGAAGAATCGAGTTTTGCCAACGCCGGCGTCGTCGCACCGGGCTACGTCACCCCGTGGGCCGCACCAGGCATGCGGGCCAAGGTACTGCGTTCGCTGCTGTCGACGCACGGCGCCATCAAGGTGCGCTGGCCACTCAGTGGCCGCGACATCGGCTTCATGGCCCGCTGGCAGCGCGCCTGCAAGCTCGAAACCTATCTCGCCAACCGCGCCCGCATGCAGCGCCTTGCGTTCTACAGCCGCACTCGCCTGCACGAAATCACCGAGACGCGCGAACTCAGCTACGAACGCAGCGACGGCTACATGGTGCTGTTGCGCTCCAAACGCGAACTCAAGCTGGTGCAGCCCGGCCTCGACGTGCTGCGCGCGGCCGGCACCCCCTTTCACGAGCTCGACCCCGACGAGGCGCGCAAGATCGAACCCGCGCTGAGCACCGACACCGAACTCGGCGGTGCGATCCACCTGCCCGACGACGAGGTCGGCAACTGCCGCCAGTTCGCGCTGCTGCTCAAGCGCGAGGCCGAGGCGCTCGGCGCGCAGTTTCACTTCAATTGCGACATCGCGCCGCTAAGCCGCTCAGCACCGCGCTCGATCTCGCTGGCGGCCGGTTCGGAGCCCCACACCTTCGACGCGGTGGTGGTGTGCGCCGGTGTCGACTCGGCTCGCATCCTGAACCCGCTGGGCCTGCGCATTCCGCTGGCCCCGGTGTACGGCCACTCGATCAGCGCCAACATTCGCGAGCCGCTCAACGCACCCCGCAGCGCCGTGATGGACGAGCGCTACAAGGTCGCTATCTCGCGCCTCGGCCTGCGCGTGCGCGTGGCCGGCGGCGCGGAGCTCGGCGGCTCGCCCGACGCGATCAACCCGGCCGCGCTGCAGACGCTCTACAAAGTGCTGCACGACTGGTTCCCCGGTGCAGCGACGCTGCAGGCCGGCGTGCAGCAATGGAAAGGCGCGCGGCCGATGCTGCCCGACGGCCCACCGATCATCGGCCGCAGCGGCGTTCCCGGCGTCTGGCTCAACCTGGGCCACGGCTCGAGCGGCTGGGCACTCTCATGCGGCAGCGCACGCGTATTGGCCGACCTGCTCGGCGGACGCGACCCGGGCGTCGATCTCGAAGGCCTGGGCGTGGAGCGCCTGCTCGGCGACGGCTGAAGTCCGGTCAGAATGAGCCGATGCATCGCATCACCCCGGCGACCACGGCATCGCTCTTCGGCATCGAAGCCACGCGCCGCGTCGAGCGCGCTGCGGCAGCGACGCTACCTCCCCATACCTTGATGCAACGCGCCGGGCTCGCGGTTGCGCGCCTGGCGATGGCGATCGCGCCGCATGCGCGCACCGTGTGGATTGCCTGCGGCCCGGGCAATAACGGCGGCGACGGACTGGAGGCCGCGGCGCAACTGCAGCAGCGCGGGTTTGCGCCGGTCGTAACTTGGCTGGGTCATGAAGGCAATGCGCCGCCCGACGCGCGGGCCTCGCTTCAACGCGCACGCGCCGCCGGCGTGGCGTTCGCCGAGGCGCCGCCCGAGCGGTGGGATCTGGCGATCGATGCGCTGCTCGGCATCGGGGCCAGCCGCGCGCCCGAAGGCACGATGGCCGACTGGCTGCAACGCATGCATGCCACTGCTGCACCTGTGCTGAGCGTCGACGTGCCCTCCAGTCTGAACGCCGAAAGCGGGGCCACTGCGATGGAAACCGCCGCAGCCGGTGACCGCGGGACGGGCGCTGCCGCCCGTTTTTGCCTGAGCCTTCTGACGCTGAAGCCCGGTCTTTTCACGGCGCAGGGCCGCGATGCCGCTGGCGAAGTGTGGCTGGACGATCTCGGCTGCAGCGCCTTCGATGCGGCGCCCGTCGCCTGTCTGGCGGGCGCACCGGCTGCGCGCCTGCGGCTTGAGGCATCGCACAAGGGCAGCTACGGCGACGTGGCCGTGATCGGCGGCGCACCCGGCATGGCCGGCGCTGCGCTGCTGGCGGCCTCGGCGGCGCTGCACGCAGGCGCAGGCCGGGTGTTTGCCGGCCTGCTCGACAGCAAGGTGGCCCTCGACGCTTCGCAACCCGAACTCATGGTGCGCGACCCGGCCACGCTGGATGTCGGCGCGATGACGGTGGTGTGCGGCTGCGGCGGCGGCGCGGCTGTGCGGGGCGTGCTGCCGCGCCTGATCTCGACTGCGCAACGGCTGGTGATCGATGCCGACGCGCTGAACGCGATCGCACTCGACCCCGGCTTGCAAACGCTGCTGACGGCACGCGGACGGCGCCGGCAGTCTACGGTGCTCACTCCGCATCCGCTCGAAGCCGCGCGGCTGCTCGACATCGGCACTGCCGCCGTTCAGGCCGACCGGCTCGGCTCGGCGCAAAAGCTTGCCAACCGTTTCGGCGCGGTGGTGGTGCTCAAGGGTTCAGGCACGGTAGTAGCCGCGCCGGGCACCCTGCCCTCTATCAACCTAACTGGCAATGCGCGCCTGGCTTCGGCGGGCACCGGCGATGTGCTGGCCGGCATGGTCGGTGCCGCGCTCGCAAGCGGGTTGCTGCCCGCGCTCGACGCAACGCGTGACGCCGTCTGGCACCACGGCAACCGGGCCGACCGCTGGCCGGCCAGTGCGCCGCTCACCGCCGGCGCACTGGCGCGCGGCAGGCGCTGAGCGGCAGCTTCAGCCGCGGCCGACGAACGGCATCTTGGTCGCCATCACCGTGTGGAACAACACGTTGGCTTCGAGCGGCAGGCTCGCCATGTAGAGCACCGAACGGCCGACGATGTCCACGTCCATCACCGGCTCGACCGCGATCTCGCCGCTGGCCTGCGGCACGCCTTGCGCCATGCGTCCGCCCATCGCGGTCATCGCGTTGCCGACGTCGATCTGGCCGACCGCAATGTCGTACTTGCGGCCATCGAGCGAGGCGGTCTTGGTCAAGCCTTCGACCGCGTGCTTGGTGGCGGTGTAGGCGGCCGAATTCGGACGCGGCGCAGTGGCCGAAATCGAGCCGTTGTTGATGATGCGGCCGCCGCGCGGGCTCTGCGCCTTCATCGTGCGGAAGGCCTGCTGCAGGCAATAGAACATGCCGTTGAGGTTGATGTCGACCACGCCCTTCCACTGCTCGGGCGTCCAGTCCTCCATCAAGCCGGGCGGGTTGCCCGTGCCGGCGTTATTGAAGAGCAGGTCGACCCGGCCGAAGCGATCGACCACCGCCGAGAACAGGGCCTGCACCGAGGCCGGGTTTGTTACGTCCGTCGGCACCGCGAATGCACGCGCGCCGCCTCCCGATTCGTCGGCCACGGTTTGGAGCGGCTCGGGGCGACGCCCGGCCAGTGCCACGCTCCAGCCATCGGCCAGCAGTGCCAGTGCGGCGGAGCGCCCGATGCCGGTGCCGGCACCGGTGACGATCGCAATGCGCGGGTTCGGGTTTGCTGCAGTCATTCTTGTGTTTCCGTCAGAGGGGTTCAGGGGCGGCGCGGCTTGCGCCCTTTCATCTTGTTCGCGGCCTTCTTCACCGCCGACTTGAACGCCTGCATCGCGCTTTGCTGCGCAGGGCGCTCGGCGGCGGCCACCGCGGCGGTGGCTTCGGCCTTGTCTTTCTCCTTGTGCGCATGCGGCGGCCGCGACTGGCGCTTGCCCGATGCCCGGGGCGAGGCGCCTGCGTTGCCGGGCGCAGCGCCCTTGTCCTTCGCCGGACGCGCCACTAGGTCATCACCCTCGCGGATCAGGCGGAAATCGATCTTGCGGCCGTCGAGGTCGACGCGGCTTACCTGCACGCGAACGCGCGTGCCGATGGCGTAGCGGATGCCGGTGCGCTCGCCGCGCAGCTCCTGGCGCATCTCGTCGAACTTGAAGTACTCGCCGCCGAGTTCGGTGATGTGCACCAGGCCTTCAACGTACATCGCATCGAGCGTGACGAAGATGCCGAAGGTCGTGGCCGAACTAACCACGCCGCCGTATTCCTCGCCGAGGTGCTCGCGCATGTACTTGCACTTGAGCCAGGCCTCGACGTCGCGGCTGGCTTCGTCGGCGCGCCGTTCGTTGGCGCTGCAATGCAGGCCGGCGGCTTCCCAGGCGAGCGTTTCCTTGGTGGGTGCGACGGTGGCTTTTTGCGGTTTGCTGGTCGGCGACTTGACACGCGAGGCGAGCCGCTTGGCCAGCTTGGCATGCGCTTCGCCCGGCGTCGGCAATATCGGCAGCGTGTACTTCTGCTTGTTGAGGATCGCCTTGATCACGCGGTGCACCAGCAGGTCGGGGTAGCGACGGATCGGGCTGGTGAAGTGCGTGTAGGCCTCGTAGGCCAGGCCGAAGTGGCCGCTGTTGATCGGCGTGTAGATCGCCTGACTCATCGAGCGCAGCAGCATGGTGTGGATCTGCTGCGCGTCGGGCCGTTCCTTGGTCGCTTCGGCGATCGCCTGGAATTCGCCGGGCTTCGGATCGTCGGTGATGGAGAGGCCCACGCCCATCGCCTTGAGGTAGCCGCGCAGCACCTCCTTCTTCTCGGTCGTCGGGCCTTCGTGCACGCGGAACAGGCCCGGGTGCTTGCCTTCGGCGATGAAGTCGGCGCTGCAGACGTTGGCCGCCAGCATCGCTTCCTCGATCAGCCGGTGCGCCTCGTTGCGCGTGCGCGGCACGATCTTCTCGATGCGGCCGGCGTCGTCGCAGACGATCTGCGTTTCGGTGGTTTCGAAGTCCACCGCGCCGCGACGCGAACGCTGCTTGAGCAGCGCCTTGTACACGTCGGAGAGGTTCAGCAAGTCCTTGACGCGTTCCTTGCGCTTGGCGGCCTCGGGGCCGCGTGTGTTGCCAAGGATGGCCGCCACTTCGGTGTAGGTGAAGCGGGCGTGGCTGAACATCACGGCCGGGTAGAACTGGTAGGCGTAGATCTCGCCATCGGCTGCCACGAGCATGTCGCACACCATGCAGAGGCGCTCGACCTCGGGGTTGAGCGAGCACAGGCCGTTCGACAGTTTCTCGGGCAGCATCGGAATCACGCGGCGCGGGAAGTACACGCTGGTGGCGCGGTCGTAGGCATCGATGTCAATCGGCGAGCCGGTCTGCACATAAGCGCTGACGTCGGCGATCGCGACCAGCAGTCGCCAGCCCTTGCCGCGGCCGACCTTGGCCGGCTCGCAGTACACGGCATCGTCGAAGTCGCGTGCGTCTTCGCCGTCGATGGTGACCAGCGGCACGTCGGTAAGGTCGACACGGCCGCGCTTGTCGGCCGGCCGCACCTTGTCCGGCAACGCTTTCGCTTCGGCGAGGCCAGCCTCGGAAAATTCGTGCGGCACGCCGTACTTGCGCACCGCGATCTCGATTTCCATGCCGGGGTCGTCGATCTCGCCGAGCACTTCCTTCACGCGGCCCACGGGCTGGCCGAACAGTGCCGGCGGTTCGGTGAGTTGCACCACCACGACCTGGCCCGCCTTCGCAGTGCCGGTCGCGCCCTTGGGAATCAGGACGTCCTGCCCGTAGCGCTTGTCTTCCGGGGCGACGAGCCAGATGCCGCCTTCATGCAACAGGCGGCCGATGATCGGCTGCTCCGGCCGCTCGATGATTTCGACGACACGCCCCTCGGGCCGGCCGCGCCGATCCTGGCGCACGACGCGCGCCTTGACGCGATCCTTGTGCAGCACCGCGCGCATCTCGTTCGGGGGCAAATAGATGTCGGCCTCACCATCGTCGCGCTGCACGAAGCCGTGCCCGTCGCGATGTCCTTGAACCGTTCCTTCAATCTCGTCCAGCAAGCCGCTGGGGTGGCCATTATTTTTGATATGATCTCTCTCTTTCCTGAAATTCAAAACGCGTTGCAAGCTTCTTGCAACATGTGGGCCCAGATGGCGGAATTGGTAGACGCACTAGTTTCAGGTACTAGCGAGTAACATCGTGGAGGTTCGAGTCCTCTTCTGGGCACCAAGTTTAAATAAATCCCTTGTCGGGATTTCTCGATCAAAGCCACCGGTCTCCGGTGGCTTTTTTGTTGTCCGGGCTGCAGTGTCAACGCACTCTCACACCGGCACCGCGACGAGGTCGTGACCCTCGGCGCCGACGATGCGAGCGCGCGTGAACTCACCGACCTTCATCGTCTTGCTGATCTTCTCGGGCGGCAGCAACCGCACCACGCCGTCGATCTCCGGCGCATCGGCATAGCTGCGACCGACCCCGCCCTTGCGACCCATGCCCGGCGCCGAATCGACCAGCACCTGCATGCTTGCGCCGATGCGTCGCCGCAACCGCGCGATAGACACCGACTCGGCCACTTCCATGAACCGGGCGCGGCGCGCTTCGCGCTCGGCTGCCGGCAACATGCCCGGGATGTCGTTCGCCACAGCACCGGCGACGGGGCTGTAGGCAAAGCAACCGGCGCGGTCGATCCCGGCCTCGCGGATGAAATCGAGCAGATGCTCGAACTCTTCCTCGGTCTCGCCGGGGAACCCCGCGATGAACGTGCTGCGGATCACGAGCTCGGGACACAGCTCGCGCCATTTCGCGATGCGCTCGAGATTGCGTTCACCGCTGGCCGGCCGTTTCATGCGCTTCAACACCGCCGGATGGCTGTGCTGCAGCGGCACGTCCAGGTACGGCAGCACCCGGCCGCTCGCCATCAGCGGAATCACGTCGTCCACGCTTGGGTAAGGGTACACATAGTGCAAGCGCACCCAGGCGCCGTAGGGCTCGGCGATCTCGCCCAGTTCGCGCACCAGGTCGAGCATGCGCGTCTTGACCGGCTTGCCGTTGAAGAAACCCATGCGGTACTTGGTGTCGACGCCATAGGCCGAGGTGTCCTGGCTGATGACCAGCAGCTCTTTCACGCCGCCTTCGAACAGCGCCCGGGCTTCGTTCAACACATCGCCGATCGGCCGCGACACCAGGTCGCCGCGCATCGACGGGATGATGCAGAAGGTGCAGCGGTGATTGCAACCCTCGCTGATCTTCAGGTAGGCGTAGTGGCGCGGCGTGAGTTTCAGGCCCGCGATGCCGAAGCTGTTGGGCACCAGGTCGACGAAGGGGTCGTGCGGCTTGGGCAGGTTGGCATGCACGGCATCCATCACCTCCTGCGTCGCATGCGGGCCGGTCACGGCCAGCACGCTCGGGTGCATCTGGCGCACCATGTTGCCGCCGTCTTCGCCCGCCTTGGCACCGAGACAGCCCGTGACGATCACCCGGCCGTTGGCGGCCAGCGCCTCGCCGATGGTGTCGAGGCTTTCCTTGACCGCATCGTCGATGAAGCCGCAGGTGTTGACGATGACGAGATCAGCGCCCTCGAAGGTCTTCGAGGTTTCGTAGCCCTCGGCGCTCAGCCGGGTCAGGATCAGTTCGGAATCGGTCAGGGCCTTGGGGCAGCCCAGGCTCACAAAGCCCACTTTGGGCGCCGCGGCGGTCGCGGTTCGTTCGGGGGAGACAACTTCACTCATATCCCCGTATTGTCCCAGCTATCGCAGCCGGAGCCGGCCTCAGGGTCGCTTGAGGCCAAATGCGCCCAGAACCTGTTCGGTGTTCTTCTTCATTTGTTCCTGCATCTGCAGGAACACGGTCTTGGACTGCTCGACGTAATTGCCCATCAGCCCCTGCAGCGCCGGTGACTGCATGGTCATGAAGTGCGACCACATCTCCGGCGTCAGGCCTTCGGACTTCTCGCTGAGCTGGGCCTGCACCTCGGTCATCGCCTGGATGTTCTTTTCGAGGTAGGGACCCATGTAGCTCTGCATCGCCTGGCCGTAGAAACGGATGATGCTGGCCAGCACCTGCTCGGTGAACATCGGCGCGCCGCCGGCCTCTTCTTCCAGAATGATCTGCAGCAGGATGCTGCGCGTCAGGTCGTCACCGGACTTGGCGTCGCGAACCACGAACGCCGCCTTCGACATGACCAGTTGCTTGACCTCGGCCAACGTGATGTAGGTCGAAGTGTCGGTGTCGTACAGCCTTCGGTTCGGGTACTTCTTGATCACCCGGAGGGCCGGCTTGGCGCCGACTTTCTTGCTCTGCAATGGAACTCCTTCACTTGGGGACGCGATCACGCCGAGGCATTCTAGGGAGCGGTTTTGCTGCATCGCGCCAAGGTTTACCCTGACCGGAACCTTCCGCGCCGGGCGGCACCCGCGCTATTCCAGCGAACTGGTGTATTCGGCGCCACAGACCTTGCAGGTTGCGGTTTCGGGGCGCTCGTCGTTCGCATCGCGGTAATGCAGCGGACTCTTGATGCCGTTGAAAACCCAGCAGCGCGGGCAGTGCTCATGGCCGGCCACGGGCAGGTAGGCCCGGGCGCGCTGCTCGGCGCGTTCCCGCGTGACCGGCGAGCCCTGACGCACCGTGCGCGCCACTTCTTCGGCCGCCATGGTGCCGGCGCGCCCGCTGGCACGGTCGTTCAGGCCATACACCACGCGCGCAAACTCGAGCGGCGCCTGGCGCTGCAGGGACGCCAGCCGAAGCTCTTCGACCGCCGGATCGAGCGGCGGCGGATGCAGGAGGTCGATGGGGGTCGGGGTTGTCACGGCAGGCGCACAAGTTAACACATTTGGATCAACTGTCGCCACCTACGAACGGCGTAGCCCGATCGTCGAGCCAAGAAAAAAAGCCACTCTAACGAGTGGCTTTGTTCATGTGTTTGGTAGGCCCAGACGAATTCGAATCGCCGACCTCTTCCATGTCAAGGAAGCGCTCTAACCAGCTGAGCTATGGGCCTGATGTGTGCAGCCTGCGATTATAGCAGTGGTTTGGCAGCGTTCCGCTCAACGGCGGCGGGCGTGGCGTACGCCGTCTACGCCGCCCACGATGCGCAGAACCTGCGCCAGCCGCGCCGCGTCGGCGATTTCGATGGTGAAGGTCATCCACGCGGTGCCCTTCACCGATTGGGTCTGCACGCCGATCACGTTCATCTTTTCGCGTGCGAACACTTCGGAGATGTCGCGCAACAAGCCCTGGCGATCCAGCGCCTCGACCGCCACGTCGACTGCGTAGACCGCGCCCTCCTCGCCTTTCTTCGCGCCCCATTCGACCTCGATCACGCGCTCGGCGCTTTGCGAAACCATCGTGCGGAAATTGCTGCAATCGACACGATGGATGCTGACGCCATGGCCGCGCGTGACGAAGCCGCCGATGGCGTCGGGCGGCGCCGGCCGGCAGCACTTGGCCAGCTGCGTCATCAGCGACGACACGCCGACCACCAGTACGCCGCCCTGCACCCCCTTTTCGGTCGCGCGGGACTTCCGGATCAGCACACCGTCGTCGGGGCCCGGCGCCGGTTCGGGCGGCCGCAGCAGCGTCTCGATGTTGCGCAACGAGAACTCGTCCTTGCCCACCACCTCGAACAGGTCGTCGGCCGACTTGAAGCCGAGCCGCGACGCGAGATCATCGAGCTTGAGCGCCGTCTTTCCTTCGCGCTGCAGCAGCTTTTCGACCGCCTCGCGTCCGCGCGCCACGGTTTCGTGCGTGACCTGCGCATTGAACCAGGCGCGTACCTTGGCGCGCGCCCGGTGGCTGGCCAGGTAACCCAGCTCGGCATTGAGCCAGTCGCGCGAGGGGCCGCCTTCCTTGGCCGCGATGATCTCGACGGTTTGCCCGTTCTGCAGCGGCGTGTTGAGCGGCACCATGGCGCCGTCGATGCGCGCGCCGCGGCAGCGATGGCCCAGGCTGGTGTGCACGGTGTAGGCAAAGTCGACCGCAGTGGCCCCCTGGGGCAGTTCCACGATCGCGGCGTCCGGCGTCAGGACATAGATCCGGTCGTCGAAAAGCCCTTGGCCCTGCTGGCCGTCCGACAGATCGCGCTCCCAGGCCAGCAACTGGCGCAGCACCGCGATCTTGGCGTCGTACTCGCCGCCGGCCCATACGCCGGCGTAGCCCTTGGGCCCGGCTTCCTTGTAGGCCCAGTGCGCGGCCACACCGTGCTCGGCATGGTCGTGCATCTGTTCGGTGCGGATCTGGATCTCGATCGGCTTGCCGGCCCGGCCATCGGCCATTTCGCGCACCACGGTGTGCAGCGACTGGTAGCCGTTTGCCTTGGGCCGGGCGATGTAGTCGTCGAACTCCTCGTCGATCGGCTGAAAGTGCGAATGCACCCAGCCCAGCGCGGCGTAGCAATCCTTCACGTCCTGCACGATTACGCGCAGCGCGAGGATGTCGAACACCTGCGCGAAGTCGAGCGACTTGCCGCGCATCTTCTTGACGATGCTGTAGATGTTCTTCGGGCGGCCCTGCACTTTGGCACGCACGCCCTGGCTTGCCAGATCCTGCTCGAGTTGCGAGCGCAACTGCTCGATGTGGCCTTCGCGCTCGGTGCGCTTTTCGTCAAGCAGCCGCGCAATCAGCTGGTAGGTTTCGGGTTCGAGAAAGCGAAAGGAAAGGTCTTCGATTTCCCACTTGACCTGCCAGATCCCGAGCCGGTTGGCGAGCGGCGCGAAGACCTGCAGCGACTCGCGCGCCACGTTCTCGGCCACCGGCTGCCTGGCCGCGGCCGCGTGACGCAGCGTTTGCAGCCGCGAAGCGAGCCGCAGCATCACCACACGCAGGTCGCGCGAGAACGCCAGGAGCATCTTGCGCACGTTCTCGGTCTGGTTGCCAGCACCGTCGGTGTGCGAGCCGGCCGCGGCGGTGCGCGTCTGCTTCTGCACATAGACCAGCTTGGTGGTCTCCACCGCCAGCGCCGCAAAGTTGTCGCCAAACACCTTGGCGATCACCTCCAGCGGCCGGTTCAGGTGCTGGCACGAATAGACCAGGTAGCTCGCAGCCTGCATTGCTTCGGAGCCACCCATCGCAGCCACGATCGCGGCCACCGCGTCGGCATGGCCCAGGGTGTTTTCACCGGTGTCCAGGGTTTCATCGGCGATCAACGGCTCCGCGAACGCACGCGCGCGCGCAAGCATGTTGGCCTGCACCGGCGTGCTGTCGGCCGTGGCGGCCGACAGCGGGTAGTCGACCACCGGCTCCGACAATTTCAGGGACGAGGGGCTGGAGAGTTCACGCTTCACGGGGAAAACAGAAAAGAGGTGATGGCGCCGTATTGATCCGGTGCGACCAGGGTCGGTGCGTGGCCCACGCCTTCGAACTCGACCAGCGTGGCGCGGGGCCCACGCTGCGTCATGGCCGCCGCCGTGGCCGGGCGCAGCAAGTCCGATTGCGCGCCGCGCAGCAGCAGGGTCTGCGCCTTGATCGCGTCATACAGCGCCCACATCACGGTTTCGGCCTGGGCCGTCGATTCGGCAGTGAACGCGCGCAGGGGCACGGCAATCGCCGGGTCGTAGTGCAGGACGAACGGGCCATCGCCCGGCTCGGCCTCGGCGTCGACCTTGCCGCTGCCATCGGCATTGCGTTGCGCGGACGGCGCCACCATGTGGCGCGAGAGTTCGGCCCATTGCGCGGAAGTATGCGGGCCGAACATGGCCGAGAGCGACCACAGCGCGGCAGCCGCATCGGCCATCGACGCATAGCGACCACTTTGCCCCACGTAAGCGCCGATGCGGCGCAGCGCATCGGGATCGAGCGCCGGGCCGACATCGTTGAGCACCAGCCGGCGTATCGGGGCCGGCAGCGGCAGTTTCCGATTTCCTGCAAGCACCATGCCGATCAGCCCGCCCATGCTGGTACCCACGTAGTCGAGCGTGGCGATCGGCTGCTCCCGGTGCAATTGCGCCAGCAGCGCCAGCATGTCGGCCGCATAGAACGGGATCTGGTAGCCGGCGGGATCGCGCAGCCAGTCGCTCTGCCCGCGCCCGACCACGTCGGGGCACACCACGCGCACGCTGCCGCCGGCGCGCACCACCAGTGCCTTGGCCAGTTCGTCGAAATCGCGGCCCTGCCGCGTCAGCCCGTGCACGCAAACCACCACGCGTGAAGCGGCCGCGTCACCCCAATGCCACCAGGCCATGCGATGGCCGCCGGCGGCATCTTCGCAGGGGGTGAAATGAAGGGTGGGTTCAGTCATGAGAAGAAGCCGATCCGGCTGCGAGAGGCACCGTTGCGACTGCGGATAATGGTCGCATTGCATCCTAATTCATTCGGAGATTCACCCCTATGCTCAAAGGCAAAACCGCCCTCGTTACAGGTTCCACCAGCGGGATCGGCCTGGCCATTGCCAAGGCACTTGCACAACAGGGTGCAAATCTTGTTCTCAACGGTTTCGGCGACGCCGAAGGCCCGCAGGCCGAGATCACCGGGCTGGGCGTGCAGGCCACGTATCACGGCGCCGACATGAGCAAGCCCGGGCAGATCGAGGACATGATGAAGTTCGCGGCCTCGAAGTTCGGCCGCGTCGACATCCTGGTCAACAACGCCGGCATCCAGCATGTGGCGAAGGTGGAAGACTTTCCACCCGAGCGCTGGGACGCCGTCATCGCGATCAACCTCACCAGCGCCTTTCACACCACGCGGCTCGCGGTGCCGGCAATGCGCGCGGCCAACTGGGGCCGCATCATCAATGTCGCCTCGGCGCACGGCCTGGTCGCTTCGGCCCAGAAGTCGGCTTACGTCGCGGCCAAGCACGGCATCGTCGGGTTCACGAAGTCGGTCGCGCTCGAAACCGCGACCACGGGCATCACGAGCAATGCGATCTGTCCGGGCTGGGTGCTGACACAACTGGTTCAAAAGCAGATCGACGACCGCGCCGCGCGCGAAGGCATTTCGGCACTGCAGGCCCAGAACGAATTGCTCGGCGAGAAACAGCCTTCGCTGCAGTTCACGACCGTGGAGCAACTGGGCGGCCTGGCGGTTTTCCTGTGCTCGCCTGCCGCCGACCAAGTCCGCGGCGTGGCCTGGGCCATGGATGGCGGCTGGACAGCGCAGTAGATGTTGCTCGCCCCCAGGCTTCGCGCACTGCGTGTCGCTTCGCCTTCCCCCTGACCGGGGGCAACACCAGCGGCCCGGCGGAGCCGGTTCCGCTGTGTTGCGCGAAGGGGTCGGTGGCAGCTGCTTACCGGTGTCTGCTGTTTACTTCAGTTGGACTGAGCCGGAGACGTTGACGACTACGCTGGTCTTGCCGGCCTCGACCGGCACTGCCGCATCGGACGAGAGCGATTTGGCCTGCGCCGCCATCATGCGTGGCCGGCCGATGTCGCCCTGGCTCGAATTGACCGACACCTCGCGCAGCGTGTAGCCGCCGAAGCCGAAGCCCTTGGCAAGTTCGCCGGCCTTCTGCTTGAACGCGTCGATCGCGATCGTCTGGGCTTCGACCTCGACCTTGGTGCGCTGCTCCCGGCTCAGGGCGAAGCCGACGTTGCCGACATTGAGCGTGGTGATGCGCCCGGCGGCCTGGGTGATGCGCGGGAAGTCGCGGCCCTCGAGCACCAGCTCGGTCGAGCCCTGCCAGCCGTTGATCTTGCCCTCACGGGTGTAGCGCGGTACCAGGCTGAAATTCCCGGTGCGCACGTCGAGCTGGCCGGGTTGGGCGGTCTTGCGTGCCTCGGTCAGTGCGGTATCGAGCGCCGTCTTGACCTGACTCTGCACGGCGGCGGCGTCCGTGCCGTCGCGCGTGGTGGACAACGTCATGCTGAGCAGATCCTGCTGCACCTCGACCGTGCCGCTGGCCGACAACTGCAGCACGTTCTGCGGCGGCGGATTCTGGGCAAAAGCGGCGCCCGCGCCTGCCAACAGCGCGCAGGACGCCACGAATTTAATAGCATTCAAATCAAGTCTTTCGGAGAAAAGGAAGGCCCGTGCCCCAGGGGCACCCGACTCACGGGCGCTGGCTGCGCGCTGCGGGCCGCGACGGCACGGCGTCGGCGACCGGCACCGGTGCCATGCGTTCGGCCGGTCGCGATTCTGCCGAATGCAGCGTGGCCGACGACTCCCGCCACTGGCGCCGCAGTTGCTCGCGCAACTCGAGCCGCTCGGCAGCCGTCAGACGCCGACCGGCTGCGGCGTCTTCGCGCTGCACCTCGTCACGCCGCGCGGCGCGGTGCGCATCGACCGCACCGCGCACTTCATTGCGCTGCTGATCGCTGATTCGCAGGTAGCCTTCGGGCGCTGCCCACAGCGGTGCGCAGACACAGGCAAGCACGAGAGGCAGGGTACGGAAGGTAAATCGCATTGCAGATGACAGTCGTTACCAATGCACTCTGCCACCCCACCATGGCGCCATGGTGGCGCTAAAGCGAGCGGCCGCAAGTTTTGTAACTTAGTGTCAACGCAGCAGCGAAAGCCGCTCAATAGCGTACCAACGCATTCAGAATTGGCGTTGTTACAAATTCAGTGTTGTTGAAATGAATCAAGTCCCTGCCCGTACAGACAAGATCGTCATCGTCGACGACGACGCCCGCATTCGCGACCTGCTGCGCCGCTACCTCACGCAAGAAGGTTTTGAAGTGATCGTCGCGGAAGACGGCAAGGCGCTCAACCGCATCTTGCTGCGTGACACGGTCGATTTGATCGTGCTCGACCTGATGATGCCCGGCGAAGACGGCCTCTCGGTTTGCCGCCGCCTGCGTGCCGCCAACGACCGCACGCCGATCATCATGCTCACCGCCAAAGGCGAAGACGTCGACCGCATCGTCGGCCTTGAGGTCGGCGCCGACGACTACCTCGGCAAGCCGTTTAATCCGCGCGAACTGCTGGCGCGGGTGCACGCCGTGCTGCGCCGCCGTCCGCCACTCGAAGCGCCTGGTGCCCCTTCAACCGACAACGAAACCGTGAGCTTCGGCCCTTTCAACTTCGACCTCGGCTCGCGCACCTTGCGCAAGGACGGCGAAGAGCTCTCGCTGACCACCGGCGAGTTCGCGATGCTGAAGGCGCTGGTGCGCCATCCGCGCCAGCCGCTGTCGCGCGAGAAGCTGGCCCAATTGGCCCGCGGCCGCGAGTTTGAACCGTTCGACCGCAGCCTTGACGTACAGATCTCGCGGTTGCGCAAGCTGGTCGAGTCCGATGCCGCGGCACCGCGCTACATCCAGACGGTGTGGGGCGTCGGCTACGTGTTCGTGCCGGACGGCACGACCTGAACCCGGTGTCCACTGCGTTCGGCCCCCAGACGACGCAGCCGAGCCCGCTGGCCGAGGACAGCTCGCAGCTGACGTTGCCGAGCCCGCTCGAAGGCAGCAGCGCCAGCAGGAACCGCAGGCGACTCAAGCTCGGCTTCAGCCTCTTCTGGCGCACCTTTTTCCTGCTCGCCCTGCTGCTGATCGGCAGCACGGTGGCCTGGCTACAGACGTTCCGCCAGCTCGAGTACGAGCCGCGCGCGATCCAGACCGCGCACCAGATTGCCTCGCTGGTCAACCTGACCCGTGCTGCGCTGGTGTACTCGGACGCGATCACCCGCGTGTCGCTGATCAAGACGCTGGCCGACCAGGAAGGCGTGCGCATCCTGCCGCGCGAGCCCAACGACCGCTTCGAGCCCTACACCACTGGCGCGCTCGACCAACGCGTGACCGAAGAACTGATCGACCAGCTCGGTGAAGGCACCAACGTCGCGAGCCGCGTGAACAACGAGCCGGGTCTCTGGATCGGCTTCACCATCGAAAGCGACAACTACTGGCTGCTGCTCGACCCGACCCGCTTCAGCCGCGTCGGCGGCCGCACCTGGCTGGTGTGGCTGATCACGGCGATGGCGCTCTCGCTGACCGGTGCGGCACTCATCACACGCTTCATCAACCGGCCGCTGAGCCAGCTCTCGCGCGCCGCACGCGAGGTGCGCGACGGCGAGTATGAGGCGCACCGGCTCGACGAGCGCGCGCGCACCAACGAAATTCGCGCGGTGAACATCGGTTTCAACCGCATGGCCGACCAGCTTGCCAAGATCGAGCAGGATCGGGCCATCATGCTGGCCGGAATCTCGCACGACCTGCGCACGCCGCTGGCGCGGCTGCGGCTCGAAACCGAGATGAGCGTGGAAGACGAAGACGCGCGCAACCACATGGCAGCCGACATCGCGCAGCTCGACGCCATCATCGACAAGTTCCTCGACTACGCGCGCCCCGACCACGTGGATTTCAAGCCGGTGCTCCTGCGCGACGTGATCGACGCCTGCACGTACGCGGTGCAGGATCACGAGGACGTGAAGATCAAGGTCGATGTGGCGTCCGACCTGGCCGTGATGGCCGACGAGGTCGAACTCACGCGCGTGATCTCCAACCTGGTCGAGAACGCACGGCGCTACGGCAAATCGCCCGCCAGCGGCGTGGCCGAAATCAACATCCAGGCCCAGGCGCACAACGACGCGGTGCTGATCAAGGTGCGCGACCATGGCGCCGGCGTGGCGCCTGCGCTGCTGTCGCAACTGACCAAGCCATTCTTTCGGGGCGACGCAGCACGGACTTCGGCCGCGGGCGCCGGGCTGGGCCTGTCGATCGTGGCCAAGAACATCGACCGCATGGGCGGCACTTTCGCGCTCACCAGCACCCCCGGTCGCGGCCTCGCGGCGCACATCCGGATGCCCCGCGCGGCTGGCGTCAGACCCTCGGCGCCCCAAGGCAAATAGCAGGCCGCAGCTAGCGGAACAGCAGCACGGTGGCGCGTGCTTCCATCGCACGACCCTCACCGACCGGCCCGAGCTTCTCGGCGGTCTTGGCCTTCACATTGACCTGGCCCGGCTCGATGCGCAGCGCCTCTGCAATGCGCGCGCACATGGCCGCGATATGGGGCGCAAGCTTCGGCGCCTGCGCGATCACGGTACTGTCGACATTGCCGATCTGCCAGCCCTGCGCGCGCACGCGGCGCGCAGCCTCCGCCAGCAGCGCGACCGAATCGGCGCCGCGAAAGTCGGGATCCGTGTCGGGAAAGTGCCGGCCGATGTCGCCCAGCGCCGCCGCCCCGAGCAGCGCATCGGTGATCGCGTGCAGCAGCACATCGGCGTCGGAGTGGCCGAGCAGGCCGGTCACGTGCGGAATCTCGACGCCGCCGAGGATCAGCTTGCGGCCGGCCACAAGCTGGTGCACGTCCCAACCCTCGCCGATGCGGAATGGAAAGCCTGTGGTCATGGTGCGGTGCGCCCCTTCAGCACGGCTTCCGCCAGTGCGAAGTCTTCCGGGTAGGTGAGTTTGAAGTTCTGTGCGCTGCCGGGCACCAGCAGCGGTGCCAGGCCGATCGCCTCGATCGCGCCGGCTTCGTCGGTCACGCCCTCGCCGGCGCGCTCCAGCGCGTCGATCAGCGCGCCGACGCGGAACATCTGCGGCGTTTGGGCCAGCCATTTGTCGCCGCGATCGAGCGTTGCGGCCACACGGCCGTCCGGGCCTGCGGACTTGAGCGTGTCGGCGAGTCGATGTGCAAGCAGCCCGCCTACAGCGTCGTGCTCGCAGGCGGCGATCAGGGCCCCGACTTGTTCCGGCGTGACCAGGCAGCGCGCTGCGTCGTGCACCAGTGCCCAGTCGGCATCCGCTGCGCCCTCGGCGCGCAACGCCCGCAAGCCGGCCAGCACCGTCGCAGACCGCGTGGCGCCGCCTTCGAGCAGCAGCCGCTCGCCGACGCGCGGAAAGTCGGGCAACGCGGCGTGCACCGCTTCGTCGCCAGGCGACACCACCAGCGTCAGGCCGGCGAGCTGGCCGGCCAGCGCGCGAAACACCGCGACCGTGTGCGCCACCATCGCCTTGCCCGCGATCGGCCGGTATTGCTTCGGCTCGCGGCTGCCCGAACGGCTGCCGTTGCCCGCGCAGGGAATCACGACAAACAGGCGGGCACGGGATTGGGGCATGGGCGAAGCGGCGATTGGGGCGCCATTCTAGAATTGGCCTTGCACACCCCTCGCCAGCCGGCGCGGGGTGTTCTGCATTGTCTGCACAAAGCCATGGTTCTCCCTCCCCTCGTCGCCGGCAAACGTTTCACGCTCCCGCGGCCGCCCTCTTCCGCCGACGCCCTGCTGCTGGCCCGGCTCGCCGAACGCGAAAAGCTCGCGGGCCGCGCGGTGGCGGTGTTCACCGCCGATGCCAACGACGCGCAACGGCTGCTCGACGAGCTGACCTTCTTTGCGCCCGGGCTGCGCTGCGCGCTGTTCCCCGACTGGGAGACGCTGCCCTACGACAGCTTCTCGCCGCACCAGGACTTGATCAGCGAGCGCCTCGCCACGCTGTGGCGCATCAGCCAGCACGACGCCGACCTGGTACTAGTGCCGGCCACGACCGCGCTCTACCGGCTGGCGCCACCCGCCTTCCTGGCCGGCTATACCTTCCACTTCAAGACCCGGCAGAAGCTTCAGGAATCGAAGCTCAAGGCCCAGCTCACGCTGGCCGGCTACAGCCATGTCACGCAGGTGGTGAGCCCGGGCGAGTACGCGGTGCGCGGCGGCCTGATAGACCTGTTCCCGATGGGTTCGACCCAGCCATTTCGCGTCGACCTGTTCGACGACGAGATCGATTCGATCCGCACCTTCGACCCCGACACCCAGCGCAGCCTGTACCCGGTGCCCGAAGTGCGCCTGCTGCCGGGCCGCGAGTTTCCGATGGACGACGACGCGCGCGCCCGTTTCCGCGGCCGCTGGCGCGAACTGCTCGAGGGCGACCCGACCAAAAGCCGCATCTACAAGGACATGGGCAACGGTGTCGCCACCGCCGGCATCGAGTACTACCTGCCGCTGTTCTTCGAAGAAACGGCCACCGTGTTCGACTACCTCGGCGCCGACGCCACGGTGGTGCTGCACGGCGACCTGGAACCCGCGTTCCGGCATTTCTGGCAGGACACCCGCGAGCGCTATCGGCTGGTGCAGGGCGACCCCGAACGGCCGGCGCTGCCGCCGGAGGCGCTGTTCCTCAATGCGGAGCAGTTCTACGCTTGCGCCAAACCGCATGCCCAGCTCGCGCTGCGCGGCGCCGCAGCCGAAGCTGCGCCGTTCGCCGAATTCGACGTGCTGCCGCCGATGGCCGTGGTGCGCGGCGCCGAAGACCCGCTGACCCGGCTGAAGGATCACCTGCGCAACACTCAGCAGCGCGTGCTGCTGCTGGCCGAAAGCGCCGGGCGGCGCGAGAGCCTGCTCGACTTCCTGCGCGCAAGCGGCGTCAGCCCGCCGGCCTTCGATTCGCTGGCCGAGTTCGAAGCCGATGGCGGCGAACGCATCGGCATCGCCACCGCGGCGCTGGCCTCGGGTTTCGCCTGGCTCGAAGGCGGCATCGACCTGGTCACCGAAACCGAGCTGTTCGCGAGCGCGCCCACCACGCGGCGCCGCAACAAGAAGCAGGAACAGGTCAGCGACGTCGAGGCGCTGATCAAGGACTTGAGCGAGCTCAACATCGGCGACCCCGTCGTGCACTCCGCGCACGGCATCGGCCGTTACCGCGGCCTGATCAACATGGATCTGGGTCAGGGCAAGAACGCTGACGGCACGCCCGTGCTGCAGGAAATGCTGCACCTCGAATACGCCGACAAGGCCACGCTCTACGTGCCGGTGAGCCAGCTCCACCTGGTAAGCCGCTACACCGGCGTGAGTGCCGACGAGGCACCGCTGCACAAGCTCGGCTCCGGCCAGTGGGAAAAGGCCAAGCGCAAGGCCGCCGAGCAGGTGCGCGATTCGGCCGCCGAGCTGCTCAATATCTACGCGCGCCGCGCCGCGCGCGAAGGCCATGCCTTCCGCTACTCGCCGCACGACTACGAGACCTTCTCCAACGACTTCGGCTTCGAGGAGACGGCCGACCAGAAGGCCGCCATCCATGCCGTGATTCAGGACATGATCTCGCCGCAGCCGATGGACCGGCTGGTGTGCGGCGACGTGGGTTTCGGCAAGACCGAAGTCGCACTGCGCGCTGCCTTCATCGCCGTAACCGGCGGCAAGCAGGTAGCGTTCCTCGCACCGACCACGCTGCTGGCCGAGCAGCACTACCAGACGCTGGTCGACCGCTTCGGCAAGTGGCCGGTGAAGATCGCCGAGATGAGCCGTTTCCGCTCGGCCAAGGAGATCACCGCGGCGGCCAGGGGGCTGGGCGACGGCACCATCGACATCGTGGTCGGCACGCACAAGCTGCTGTCGCCGTCGATCCAGTTCAAGAACCTCGGCTTGCTGATCATCGACGAAGAGCACCGCTTCGGCGTGCGCCACAAGGAGGCGATGAAGGCGATGCGCGCCGAGGTCGACGTGCTCACGCTCACTGCAACGCCGATTCCGCGCACGCTGGGCATGGCGCTCGAAGGCCTGCGCGACCTGAGTGTGATCGCGACCGCGCCGCAGCGTCGCCTCGCCATCAAGACCTTCGTGCGCACCGAGGGCAACGGCGTGATCCGCGAAGCCGTGCTGCGCGAGCTGAAGCGCGGCGGCCAGGTCTACTTCCTGCACAACGAGGTCGAGACCATCCAGAACCGGCGGCAGAAGCTCGAAGAGATCCTGCCCGAGGCGCGCATTGCGGTGGCGCACGGCCAGATGCCCGAGCGCGAGCTGGAGCGCGTGATGCGCGACTTCGTGGCGCAGCGCTACAACATCCTCCTGTGCTCGACCATCATTGAGACCGGCATCGACGTGCCGACCGCCAACACCATCGTGATGAGCCGCGCCGACAAGTTCGGCCTGGCGCAGTTGCACCAGCTGCGTGGCCGGGTCGGCCGCAGCCATCACCAGGCCTATGCCTACCTCATGGTGCCCGACATCGAGGGGCTGACCAAGCACGCCTCGCAGCGGCTCGAAGCGATCCAGCAGATGGAAGAACTCGGCTCGGGCTTCTACCTCGC
The DNA here is from genome assembly GCF_051216545.1 of Variovorax nitratireducens. Classification (NCBI taxonomy): domain Bacteria; kingdom Pseudomonadati; phylum Pseudomonadota; class Betaproteobacteria; order Burkholderiales; family Comamonadaceae; genus Variovorax; species Variovorax nitratireducens. Next base: position 283,816 of record NZ_JBPJZO010000004.1, on the reverse strand, counting down.
GATGCACGACCTCGAGATCCGCGGCACCGGCGAGGTGCTCGGCGAAAGTCAGAGCGGCAATATGATGGAGATCGGCTTCCAGCTCTACAACGAGATGCTGGGCGAGGCGGTGCGCGCACTCAAGGCCGGGCAGGAGCCCGACCTGCTCTCCCCGCTCAGCGCGACGACCGAGATCAACCTGCACGCACCCGCCCTGCTGCCCGACGACTACTGTGGCGACGTGCATCTGCGCCTGTCGTTCTACAAGAAACTCGCGACCGCGAAGACGCCCGACCAGATCGACATCCTGCTCGAGGAGATCGTCGATCGCTTCGGCAAGCTGCCGCCGCAGGCGCAAACGCTGATCGACGTGCACCGCCTGCGCGTGCTGGCACGGCCCTATGGCGTGGTCAAGGTCGATGCGGCACCGGGCGTGATCCACATCACCTTCAGGAAAGACCCGCCGATCGACGCGATGAACATCATCAGCCTGATCCAGAAGAACAAGCACATCAAGCTGGCCGGCAACGAGAAGCTGCGCATCGAGCGCGAACTGAAAGAACCCAAAGACCGGGCGCAGATGGTGCGCGACGTGCTGCGCAGCCTGGGCCAACCCAAAGTACAGGAACCGATGCCCGCATGAGCCCCTCTGAATTCGCTCCCGGCCTGGTCGTCCAGCGCTTTGCCCCGCCGCTGCAACTCGCCGACTTCAAGCTGATCGCGTTCGACATGGACTCGACGCTGATCAACATCGAGTGCATCGACGAGATCGCCGATGCGGTCGGCAAGAAGGCCGAGGTGGCGGCGATCACCGAGGCCACCATGCGCGGCGAGATCAAGGACTTCAAGGAAAGCCTGCGCCGCCGCGTCGCGCTGCTCGAAGGCGTGCCGGTCGCGTCGCTGCAGCAGGTGTACGACGAACGCCTGCGCCTGAACCCCGGCGCGGCCGAACTGGTCGCGGCCTGCAAGGCGGCCGGACTCAAGGTGCTGCTCGTGTCGGGCGGCTTCACTTTCTTTGCCAATCGCGTGAAGGAACGCCTGGGCATCGACTTCGCGCGCTCCAACCTGCTCGACGAGGCCGATGGAAAACTCACCGGCCGCGTTGTCGTGCAGTCGTGGGGCGACATCTGCGACGGCGCCGAAAAGCGCCGCACCCTGCTCGAAGTGGCTTCGCTGCTCGGCGTCTCGCCGGCCGAGACTATTGCCGTGGGCGACGGCGCCAACGACCTGCCGATGATGGCCGAGGCCGGCCTATCGGTCGCCTATCACGCCAAGCCGAAGGTGCGCGAACAGGCCATGGTGGCCATCAACGAAGGAGGCCTCGACCGCCTGCTGGAGATCGTGCGATGACCGAGGAATCCGTTGTGCTCTACCGCCCCGATGCGCTGATCGACTATGCCGAGGCGCTGCTGCAGAAGGCCGGCCTCGCCGCATCGATGGCCGGTGCCGTCGCGCGCACGCTGGTCGAAGGCGACCTGCTGGGCCACGACACCCACGGCCTCGCGCTGCTGGCCGGCTATGTGAAGGAACTCGAATCGGGCGGCATGACGCGCGACGGCGCGCCCACGGTGCTGTCCGATCGGCCTGCGGCCGTGCTCTGGGACGGCCTGCGCCTGCCCGGGCCCTGGCTCATCGAACAGGGCTTGGACATGCTCATGCCGCGTGCGCGCGAACTCGGCACCGCCTCGCTCGTCATCCGCCGCAGCCACCACATCGCCTGCCTGGCGGTCTACATGCTGCGCGCACTGCAGGAGGACATGCTGATGCTGCTGGCCTGCTCGGATCCCAACACGGCCAGCGTCGCGCCGTTCGGCGGCACGCAGGCGGTGTTCACGCCGAACCCGCTGGCCATGGGTTTTCCGCTCACCGATGGCGGCGTGCTGGTCGACATCTCGGCCTCCATCACCACCAACGGCATGAGCAACCGCAAGCGCGCAGCCGGCGAAACCTTTGCCGAAGAGTGGCTCATCGATGCGAAAGGCCAGCCAAGCAACAACCCTCAGGTGCTGTTCGACCAGCCGCCCGGCACGCTGCTTCCGGTCGGTGGTCGGAGCCACGGCCACAAAGGCTACGGCATGGCGCTGCTGGTCGACACGCTGACCGGCGGCCTCGCCGGCCACGGCCGCGCCGACCCGCCCGAGGGCTGGGGTGCCACTGTCTACATCACGCTGCACGACCTGAACGCGTTCGGCGGCAAGGCCGCTTTCCTGCGCCAGATGGATCACGTGGCGAAGCAATGCCGCAGCAACACGCCGGTCGACGCCGCGAAGCCAGTGCGGCTGCCCGGCCAGGCCGGCCTCGCTCGGCGCGAGGCGCAGAAAAAGAACGGGGTGCGCCTGCACCCCTCGATCGCGGCCGCGCTGCAGCCGTTGGAAGCACGGCACGGGCTGGCGCTGGCCAGCGCACGCCTCCCGGCAGCCTAGGCAGCCGTGCCCTGGTCTGCCTGTAGCGGGTCGGGGTCGGCAGCGGCCTCCGCGGGCCGAGCCTTGCGGTGCCCGTGCTTGGCCAGGATCTCCACATAGAACTGCGGGCCGGCGGCTTTCGCCACCGCATCCATCAGGCTGGTGAGCTCGTTCAGGTGCACCGGGGCGGCAGCTTCTTCGGCGGTGCCGAACCTGCAGTCGAAGTCCCAGTAGTCCACGCCTTCGGGCAGCACGCGCCGACGCTCACGCTTGATGTACTTGCGGATCTCGTGTTTGACCGCTTCGAGCACGCGATCCGGGTTCTTGCCTTCGGGGCGGAGTTGAAAGGTTTTGCGCATGGTCGATCCTAACGCCGTGTGTACAGTCGATGCTTCAACGGAAAGCAGGTGAATACATGGCACGCGCAAACGACTGGGCAGGCAAGGTGATGGCGCTCATCAACGGCGGCAACACCAGCGCCGCGATCGCGCAGATCAAGGTTGCGCCAAGCGTGAAGGACCTGAAGGCCCTTCAAACCATCATGACCTTGTCGCGCCTCACCGGGAAATACCGCAACGTCGATACCGCGATTGCCGACAACCTGGCGCTGCTGTCGGCACCGCGCCTGCACCGCTCCCCTTAAAGCGCCTTGCCCAGCCGGGCGATGCCCTCTTCGATCTTCTCGACGTTGGCCGTGGCAAAGCTCAGGCGAAGCGTCGACACATCGGGCTTCTCGGCGAAGAACGGCGCGCCGGGCACGAAGGCCACGAGCTGTTCGATCGCTTTTTTGGCGAACACGTTTGCATCGGCCAGCTTGCCGTTCGCACCCGTGAGCCGCGCCCAGAAGAACAGGCCGCCACCCGGTTGCTCGAACGCAATCGCATCGCCGAGCTCGCGCTTGAGCGCCGCGCCCATCGCCTTCGCGCGTTCGCCGTAGACCTTGCGCACGTTGGCCAGCGTGGCCGGCATGCGGCCGCTCTTGAGGTACTGCGCAGCGGTCGCCTGCGCGAAGGTGCTGGTGTGCGCATCGCTGAACTGCTTGCACATGGTGGCCTTGGCCAGCAGTTCGGGCGGCGCGATCATCCAGCCGATGCGCAGGCCCGGGCTCAACACCTTGCTGAGCGACCCGCAGTGCGCGACCAGCTCGCGCGCGCCCGGCACGTCCTTGGCCAACGCCATGATCGAGGGCGGCGGCGCCTCGCCGAAGTACAGGTCGCCGTAGGGATCGTCTTCCACCACCAGCGTCTGGTACTTGACAGCCAGCTCGAGCACCTTCTTGCGGCGTTCCAGGCTCAGCATCGCGCCGCTCGGGTTGCCGAAGGTCGGGATCAGGTAGACGAACTTCGGCTTGTGTTCGGCAATGAGTTTTTCGAGTTCGTCGGTCTTCACGCCGTGGGCATCGATGGGCGCGCTGATCAGTTGCGCGCCATACAGGCGAAAGCACTGGATGGTTGCGAGGAAGGTCGGGCCTTCCACAATGACCTTGTCGCCGGGGGAGATCAGCGTCTTGCCAAGCAGGTCGAGCGCCTGCTGGCTGCCGGTGGTGACGATCAGGCCACTCGGCTCGACATCGACGCCCTTGCCCTTCATGAAGGCGCTGAGCTGGGTGCGCAGCGGCTCGTAGCCTTCGGTGGCGCCGTACTGGAGCGCGCCGCCCGGCTCCTCGGTCAACGCCTTGTTGCTGGCCTCTTTCAGGCCCTCGACGTCGAACATCGCGCTGTCCGGAAAGCCCCCGGCGAAGCTGATGATGCCGGGCGTGCCCAGCAGCTTGAAGAGTTCGCGGATGGCGGAGGTTTCGACGTTGTCGAGGCGGGAGGCGAATTGCATGGACATCTCACTTTCTGGAGCCGTATTGTCCAATGAAGCGGCAACGCAGAATACGGGCCCATGAGCTCCCCCAAAAAAAGCCGCGGCGCGCGACATCCAAAACCACTGGTCGCCTGGAGCAACGGCAATGTTGTCGGCGAATGGTCTGTGCGCGAAGGCGTGCACCGCTTCCTGTACGCAGACGCCTGGGCCGGCTCGGCCGAAGCGACGCCGTTGTCGCTCTCGTTGCCGCTGACGCAAGACAACGTTGCCCAAACCGGCCCGGTCGTGCAGAGCTACTTCGACAACCTGTTGCCGGACAGCGAAGACATGCGGCGCAGGCTGCAGAGCCAGATCGCCATGACGGGCGCCGATTCCTTCGACTTGCTGAGCACGCTGGGCCGCGAATGTGTCGGCGCAGTCCAGCTGTTGCCCCCCGGGCTGCAACCCACCGGCTTTGAACGCATCGACGTCGAACCACTGGACGACGCGGGTGTCGAGCGTGTCATCGATGCCTCGCTGACCACCGACCGTGACGGCCCTGCACCCCGCATCGCCATCGCCGGTGCACAGGAGAAAACCGCACTGCTGCGGCGCGAGGGCCGCTGGTTCCGCCCGCTGCACGCCACGCCGACCACCCACATCCTCAAGCTGCCCCTCGGCCGGGTCGGCAACATGTCGGCCGACATGCGCGACTCGGTCGAGAACGAATGGCTCTGCTCGCGCGTGATGAGCGCCTTCGGCCTGCCCACGGCGCATTGCGAGATCGCGACCTTCGGCGCGCGCAAGGCGCTGGTGGTGCAGCGCTTCGACCGGGCGCCGCAAGGCATGGGCAGCGACGCCGAATGGATCACCCGGCTGCCGCAGGAAGACTTCTGCCAGGCGCTCGGCGTGCCGGGTTCGCAAAAGTACGAGGCCGATGGTGGACCCGGCATGCGCGACATCCTGCGCGTGCTGGACGCCAGCAGCAACGCCGCAGCCGACAAACGCGCCTTCGTCAAGGCGCAGATGGTGTTCTGGCTGCTCGCTGCGACGGACGGCCACGCGAAAAACTTTTCGATCTTTCTGGAGCGCGGCGGTGGCTTGCGGCTCACGCCGTTCTATGACGTGCTGTCGGCCTGGCCCGTGATCGGCCAGGGCGCCAACCTGATCGCGCCGCAGAAGGCAAAGCTCGCGATGGCCTTGCGCAGCAAGAGCGCGCACTGGGGCCTGGCGGACATCGAGGCCCGACACTGGGACGGCGTCGCCAAGCTGGCCGGCCTGGGCGATGCGCAGGCGCTCTGCGACGAATTGATCGCGCAACTGCCGGGCGTGCTCCAGAGCGTGCAGGCGCAGTTGCCGGTCGGCTTTCCGGAGCACCTTGCCGGCACGATCTTCGACGGCATCAAGACCACCGCCCGACGCTTGGAAGCAGCGCACTGAGCCCATGAAAAAAGCCGACATCACGCCCTTCTTTGCGACCCTGCAGGCCGCCAACCCGACGCCCGAGACCGAACTCGAATACAGCACACCGTTCGAACTGCTGGCCGCAGTGCTGCTCTCTGCGCAGGCCACCGACGTCGGCGTGAACAAGGCCACGCGCAGGCTCTACCCGGTGGCGAACACGCCGCAGGCCATCTTCGACCTGGGCGTCGAAGGGCTGGAGAGTTACATCAAGACCATCGGCCTCTACCGCAGCAAGGCAAAGCACCTGATCGAGGCCTGCCGCATGCTGATCGATCAGCATGGCGGCGAGGTTCCGCGCACGCGGGCCGAGCTGGAGGCCTTGCCCGGCGTCGGCCGCAAGACCGCCAACGTGGTGCTCAACGTGGCCTTCGGCGAGCCGACGATGGCGGTCGACACGCACATCTTCAGGGTGGGCAACCGCACGGGGTTGGCGCCGGGCAAGACGCCGCTCGAGGTCGAGCTCAAGCTCGAAAAGCGCGTGCCGCCAGAATTCCGCCTGCATGCGCACCACTGGCTGATCCTGCATGGCCGCTACGTGTGCATCGCGCGCAAGCCGCAGTGCTGGCAATGCGCCGTGGCGCCGTACTGCGACTACAAGCCCAAGACGCCAGCGCCCGCTAAATCCGCTCGATCGTGATGATTTCGCCGAAGGCGATCGGCGCGACCGGCCACTGATCGGCGCGCTCTACGCTGAGCACCCCGCGCTGCAGCAGTTGCACCGACCGCATCACGCCGGCATGCGTGACCCAGACCGCATCGCGCCCCGAGAGCTGCCATTCGTCGAAGGCATCCCGCACGCGCTGCATCAGGTGGCGCGTGCTCTCGCCGGTGCCGCCCGGTCGACCATCGGCAAAGTTGCCGATCCAGCCGTCGAATTCGGTGCGCGCGATGGACTCCCACTCGCAACCCTCCCAGGCGCCGAAATCCATCTCGGCCAGCCGCGTGTCGGCGCGCACGAGCAGTTCGGGCCGCAGCGCCGCGATGGCCTGCGCCAGCTCGGCACACCGCCGCAAAGGCGAGCAGCTCAGCGAGGTGCCGGCCGGAATGAGTGGCGCCAGGCGCTGCGCCAATGCCAGCGTGGCGTCGGCAGGCACACCCACATCGGTCACGCCATAGCAGATGCCGGGGGCGGCGTCGGTCTGCGCATGGCGCACCAGCCAGAGCTTCATGCCTGCCACGCCAGCGTGAGGTAGATCGACAGCTCGCACACCTGCTGCGTGGCACCGAGTCCGTCACCGGTAAAACCCTGCAGCCGGCGCCGCAACAGGCGCGCCATGAAGGCGGTGGCAAGCGCGCAGGCCAGCACCATGGCGGCCGTCTTGACCGCGCCTTGCGCGAGCAGCACGGGCGCTACAGCCGGAATCGACCACGAGACACCAACCCACAGGGCGCCCACGCCGATTGCGTCGGCCAGCGGCTTGGCCTTGCTGGCGCCGCTGTCGCCCACGTACGGCAGCCAGCGGATCAGGAACAGGGGCGCCAGCCGCGACAGCACATGCGCGCTGACGATGGCGCAGGCCGCCACTTCGACGGCCTGCCCGGCCAGCATGGCGAGCAGTGCGATCTTCAGTCCCAGCGCCAGCACCAATGCGATCGCGCCGAACGCGCCGATGCGTGAGTCCTTCATGATCTCCAGCGCCCGTGCGCGGTCGGCCGAGCCGCCCAGCCCGTCGGCCACGTCGGCCAGGCCGTCTTCATGGAAGGCGCCAGTCAGCAGCACCGTGGCAACGGTGCTCAGCAGCGCCGCGACCACTGCGCCTGCGACGCCGGGCAAGCCGGTCTGCGCGGCAACGAACACGGCTGCCGCGACCCCGCCGACCAGCCAGCCCACGCCCGGAAAATGCGCTGCACTCGAGCGCAGCATCTGCGGGCTGAAGCCGACCCATTGCGCGAGCCGCCCGGTCACCGGCACGCGCGTGAAGAACTGCAGCGCGAGCAGGAAGTGACGCAGGCCGCTGATCAGCATCTCACCCGTCCGATCGGGAAACGCCGGCCGTCTCGAAGCTGGCCATCTCGCGCAGGATGCGGCAGGCCGATTCGAGCAGCGGCCAGGCCAGTGCCGCGCCCGAGCCCTCGCCCAGGCGCAGGTCGAGCCGCAGCAGGGGCCGCAAGCCGAGCTCCGCGAGCAGCAAGGCATGGCCCGGCTCGGCCGACTCGTGCGATGCGATGCAGCGCTGCACCACATTGGGCCGCAGCGTGTGCGCCGCCAGCACGGCCGCGCCGGTGATGAAGCCGTCGACCACGATCACGCGCCGCTCCTGCGCGGCCTGCAGCACGGCGCCGACCATCGTCGCAATCTCGAAGCCGCCGAAGGCCGCGAGCGCGTCGAGCGCCGAGGTGGCGCCGCGGTGCAGTTCCAGCACGCCGGCCAGCACGGTGCGCTTGCGCGCGAGGCCGGCGGCGTCGAGCCCGGTGCCGACGCCGACACAGGCGTCCAGTTCGAGCCCCGCCAGCCGTGCCAGCAACATCGATGCGGTCGATGTGTTGCCGATGCCCATTTCGCCGAGCAACAGCGCGTTGCCGGGCAACGCCCGCACCAGCTCGCGGCCATTGGCGATTGCTTGGGTGCATTGGTCGGCGGTCATGGCTGCCCCGGCCGAAGCATCCGCCGTGCCCGGGCCGATCTTGCGAATGACCAGCCCGGCCTGCGGCGCAAACGCGTGCCGCACGCCGCAATCCGCCACCGTGAGCGCCAGCCCGTGCTGGCGTGCCAGCACGCTCACCGCCGCGCCGCCAGCCAGAAAGTTCTGCACCATCTGCCAGGTCACGTCGCTCGGGTAGGCCGAAACGCCGCGCGCCGCCAGCCCGTGGTCGGCCGCGCAAACCAGCATCTGCGGCGCCGCCAGTGCGGGCGCCTCGCTGCCGAGGATGGTGCCGATGCGCAGCGCAAGTGTTTCGAGCTGGCCCAGCGCGCCGACCGGCTTGGTCTTGTTGTCCAGGAGGTGCTGCAGGCGCTGCGCCAGTGCAGCGTCGCGGAGGTCGGGAACCTCGGGAACAGCGGAGGAAAGCTCGGCAAAAGTCATGCGGTCAGCGAGCGCAGTACGCCCGGTTCAAAGTGTTGGTCAATGTAGTCGGCCAGGCCGTCAAACACGCCATCAAGTGTGGGTGCCCGGGCGCCGAACAGCGCATGCAGCGCTGCCGGATCCTCGAACAGGCCGTGCAGGTAGATGCCGAGCACGTTGCCCGCGTCGTTCTGCCAGGCCAGGCCGTCGGGCATGGCGGCGTGGGCATGCTCGCCGGCTGCGGCCATGGCGCTGTGTTCCAGCGTCTGACCGTGGTGGATTTCGTAGCCCTGCATGGCAATGCCTGACAGTGCAGCCCAGGCCCCGGTCAGCGCGCCGAAGCGCGCCGCGCGATGCTGCACCGTCTTGTCGCGCTCGAAGCGCGTGACCAGCGGCAGCAGCCCGAGCCCGGGCCCGTTGCCGTCGATGCCGTGCGGGTCGATCAGCGCCTCGCCGAGCATCTGCAGGCCGCCGCAGACACCGAGCACCCGGCCACCGCGGGCCGCATGCGCTGCGATGGCGCGGTCCAGCCCCTGCTGGCGCAGCCAGGCCAGGTCGCCGCTGGTGTGCTTGGAGCCGGGCAGGATCAGCGTGTCGGCATCGGCCAGATCGGCCACGGTGCGCGCCCAGCGCAGTTGCACGCCGGGCACGTTCTTGAGCGGCTGGAACTCGTCGAGGTTGCTGATGCGCGGGTACACAACGACGGCGATCCGTTGGGACACCGCGCCTGCGGCGCCGATGCTGCGGTCGTCGAACACGCCGTCTTCCTCGGGCAATCCGTGCTGCCACCACATTGGCAAGGTCGCCACGGTCGGCACGCCCGTCATCTGCTGCAGCATCTGCGGCGCCGGCGCAAGCAACGCCGCATCGCCGCGAAACTTGTTCAGCACGAAGCCTGCGAGCAGCGCCCGGTCTTCTTCGGGCAGCAGTGCCCAGGTGCCGTAGAGGTGCGCGAATGCGCCGCCGCGGTCGATGTCGGTCACCAGCAGGCAGCGGGCTCCGGCATGGCGTGCCACACGCAGGTTGACGATGTCGCTGGCCATCAGGTTGATCTCGGCCGGCGAGCCGGCGCCTTCGATCACGACCACGTCGTTCTCGGCGCGCAGTTCGTCGAGCGCCTGCGCGATCAGCGGCCAGACGCGCTCGCTGCGGCCGCGCCACGGCAGCGCTGAGAGCGACTCGCTCACCCGCCCCAGCAGCACCACCTGGCTGTGCGTGTCGCGCTCGGGCTTGAGCAGCAAGGGGTTCATGCGCACGTCGGGCATGGTGCGGGCCGCCAGTGCCTGGAAGTACTGCGCGCTGCCGATCTCACCGCCCGTGACCACGCGCGCGTTGTTGCTCATGTTCTGCGCCTTGAACGGCGCCACTTTCAGGCCCTGGCGCGCATGCCAGCGGCACAGGGCGGTGGTGAGCCAGCTCTTGCCCGCGCCGCTGGTCGTGCCCAGCACCATCACACATTTCGCCGTCATGCGGGGATTGTCGTCGGCGCTCTGCGAATCCGGCGCAGTCCGTCCGCGAGCTCCTGGCCGCTGGCGGGCGGCAGCACGGCCAGCCGCACATGGCCCGGCAGGCCGAACGAGGTGGTGTCGCGCAGCTTGATGCCTTGCGTTCGCAGGCCGGCGCACAGAGCGGCGACGTCGTCCATCGGCGGACGCGCGCAGAAGAAATTGGCCACGCCCGGCAGGCACTGCCAGCCGAACTCCTGCTCGCAAAGTGCGATCTGGCGCGCCTTCCATTCCCGCAGCGTGGCCAGGCTGGTGGCGAGCCATTGCTGTGCGGCGGCCGAGGTCCATCCATCGAGCAGCGCCACGCCATGCGCGCCGACCGGCCACGACGGCGCCATCGCGTCCACCGCGTCGACCCAGTCCCGCGCATCCACGGGTGCAATCGCGTACGCGGCGCGCACGCCCGTGAGGCCGAGCGCCTTGTTCGGCGTCCAGAGCTGCCAGACGCGGTCGCGCTGCGCGCTGCCCAACCCCAGCGCGCCTTCAAGGCGCAACGGCTCGTAGGCCAGGTCGAGCACGCAGACGGCGGCGGCCGCGAGTGCGTCGATCGAGGCCGGCAAGCCAGATTGCGCCTGGCCCAACGGGCTGGACGGATCGCAGCACCAGACCAGCCGCGCGTCGACTTGTGGCGCCGGCTGCAGACCCCAGGCCTGTGCCGCCCGCGCGTAATCGCCATAGCTATGCGCGGGCAGGCACACCGACTTTGCGCCGCGTTGCGCCGCGGCCGCCGTAAGCCGGAAGATCAATTCGCTCGCGCTCGCGGCAAAGACGATGCGCTCCGCCGCCACGCCGTGGAACCCGGCCAGTCGCGCGCGCAGCCCGCCGTAGCGCGGATCGGGATAACGCGCGGCATCGGCCTGCCGCACCGCTTCAAGTACCGCCGGGCACGGGCCGCACGCATTGCTGTTGGTCGAAAAGTCGTGCTGCGGCACCCCCTGCGCGTCGGGGCCGCCGTGGCTGTCGCGCGGGTTGGTGTCGGATGTATTCACCAGGAGGGTCATGGCATCAGAACGCAAGCACGAGCGCAGCGGCGATGGCCAGCACGCCGACCACGCGCGCCGCGCAGCTCGCCGCCCGCTGCGCGTCCCCGGCCACAGGCGCTCGCCCGGCCGCGTTGAGCACGTACGTCCCCGGCTTGCCAAGCCGCACATCGAGCAGCAGTGCCATGGCCGCCATCGGCCACCCACTGTTGGGCGACGGCGTTCGCTGCGCTTCTTGCAGCAGCCCGCGCGGCCAGCGCCAAGCCACCAGCGCGAGCAGCAGCGCCGTGATGCGCGCCGGCAGCCACGACAGCCCATCGTCCACCCGCGCCGCACACTTGCCGGCCCATTGCCAGTCGCGCCCGTTGCGCTCGCCTGGGTAGCCCCACATGGCATCGGCGGTGTTGGCGTAGCGGTAGAGGGCGGCTCCGGGCAGGCCGAGCAGCACGAACCAGAACACCGGTGCGACGACGGAATCGTTGAGGTTTTCGGCCAGCGATTCGATCGCGCTTTCGCGCACTTCGGATTCGCTCAACGCGCTCACGTCGCGGCTCACCAGGCGCGCGAGCTGCGCGCGGCCGGCATCGAGCGACACACCCAGTGCCGCCTCGACGGCCAGCACCTCGTCGCGCAGCATGCGCCAGGCCAGCAAGGGCTTGAGGGCGACCGCAACGAGCAGCACGGCAGCAGCCGTGTGAACCTGCGCCGCGCCGGTCACGACGGCGCACGCGGCTGTCACCACGATGGCTGCGCCTGCCCACCAGGCCAGCATTGCAGTCATGAACGGCTTGAATCTTTCAACAGGAACGGCGCCGATCGGCGGCGCGACACGGCACCCTGCCCAGTCGAGGTAGCGGCCCATCCACACCACGGGATGCAGGCGCGCCGGCGGCTCGCCGAAAAGCGCGTCGATCGCGAGCGCAAGCCAGAGGGCCGCGACGCAAACCCAGGCGGCCACGCCCTCGCCCCAGCCGTCCCACGGGAGCGGCAGGAGCGGCGCGCTCATCAGTCTTCGATCCCGCGCTGGGCCGGGATGCCGGCCTTGAACGCGTGCTTGACCATCTGCATCTCGGTGACGGTGTCGGCCAGTTCGATGAGTTCGGGCGGGCAGCGGCGGCCGGTCAGTGCAACGTGCACTTCCTTCGGCCGGTTGCGCAGCGTGTCGAGCACGTCGTCGAGCGGCAGCCAGCCGTAGATCAGCGGGTAGGTGATCTCGTCGAGCACCACCAGGAAGTACTCGCCCGACAGGATGGCCGCCCTCGCCTTCTGCCAGCCGTCGCGCGCGAGCTGCGCCGAATGTTCGAGATCCTGGCTCTTCCAGCTGAAGCCGTCGCCCAGGCCTTCGATCGGAATGCCGATCTGCTCGAACATGCGGTGCTCGCCGAAGCGCGCGCTCGGCACCTTCATGAACTGGTAGATCTTGACGGCCTTGCCGCGGCCGTGCGCGCGCAGCGCCAGGCCAAAGGCCGCCGTGCTCTTGCCCTTGCCGTCGCCGGTGTTGACGATGACGATGCCGCGGCGTTCGCCCTCGGGCTTTTCGTAGGGTTTGGCGACGGGAGGCGTTTCGATTTGCATGGACAGTGATCCTGGTTAATGTGGCAAGACGACCCATTGGCCGGCCACATGGTGAAGTTCGATGCGTTGATCAAACACGGTGCGCAGTGCGGCGTGGCTCGCGGGATCGGCGCTCGGCCCCTGGTGCACGACGCGACCGCCTTTGAGCACCAGCAGTTCGTCGGCCTGCAGTGCCATGCCGAGCTCGTGCAGCACGCTCACCACGGTGCGGCCGGCCGCAACCAACGCACGCACGCTCAGCAGCCAGTCGGCCTGGTGCGGCGCGTCGAGGTTGGCCAACGGCTCGTCCATCAACAGAACCTGCGCTTCTACAGCGAGCGCACGCGCCAGCAGCACGCGCTGCCGCTCGCCGCCCGACAGCTGGCCGAGCGGGCGCGCGCGCCATTCCCAGCACTGGGTCTGGCGCATCGCGCGCTCGACCGCTGCCTGGTCGGCGGCGCTCGGCGCGCCAAGCCAGGGCTGGTGCGGCAGGCGGCCCAGCATCGCGACGTCGTGTGCCAGCAGGTCGTCGGCGCCCGGCTCGGTCTGGCCGAGCCAGGCCAGCGCGCGGGCGCGCGCCTTGCCGGGCCAGTCGCCGACATCGCGGCCCAGCAATTGCACCCGGCCCTGCACCGGCAGCAGGTGTGCCAGCGCTTTCAGCAGCGTGGTCTTGCCGGCCCCGTTGGGGCCGACCACGGCCGTCCAGCGGCCGGCTGGGAGGTCGAGTGCGGGCACGTCGACGATCAGGTGGCCGCCCAGCGACACCTTGAGTGCGCGCGCCGTGAGCGCAACGGCCGTGCTCAAAGCGTTCTCCGATGCATGAGCCACAGCAGATAGCCACCGCCGAGCAGCGCAGTCACCACGCCCACCGGCAGTTCCTGCGGCGCCATCAGCCAGCGCGCCAGCACGTCGGCCGCGAGCAGCAGCGCACCACCCATCAGCGACGCGAGCAGCACCAGCCAGCCGTGCGTCGGCTTGACCACGGCGCGCACCAGGTGCGGTGCCACCAGCCCGACGAATGCCACCAGCCCGACCTGCGCCACCGCGGTGCCGGTCGCGAGCGCGAGCGCCGCCACCAGTGCCACGCGCACCCACGGCAACGCGATGCCCAGGCTGACGGCACTGGCTTCGCCCAGCGTCAGCGCATCGAGCGCCCGCGCGAAGCCGATCGATGGCAGCAAACACAGCGCCAGCGCGCCGGCCAGCAGCGTCACGCTCGGCCAACCCAGGAAGCCGGTGGTGCCGAGCATGAAGGCCTGCATCGCCCGCATGATGTCAGGCACCCACAGCACCACCAGCGCGCTCGCCGCGCCGAGCACCATGCCGACCACCACGCCGGCCAGCAGCAGGCGCAGGGTCTGCTGCACGCCGCGCGCCAGGCTCAGGGTGATCAGCACGGCCAGCACGGCGCCGATGAAGGCAGCGCCCGTCATGCCGATGCGCGCGGCCCAGCCGCCGGCGGCCGGCGACACGCCGAGCGCCACCAGCAGCAGCGCCACGCCGAGGTTCGCACCCGAGGCGCTGCCGAGCAGGTACGGGTCGGCCAGCGGATTGCGGAACAGGCCCTGTGCCAGCGCACCCCCGAGCCCCAGCAGCGTACCGGCCAGCCACGCGCCGAGCGTGCGCGGCAGGCGGATGTCTCGCACGATCTGCAGCGCGGTTGCGTCGCTCGTCACATTCAGCACGCTCTCGAAGCCGGTGCTGCCGATGCTCATGCCCAGCAGCCCCAGCACCGCGCTGACGGTGACGATCGCAAGGGCCAGCCCGGACTTGCTCACTTGAACCTGTCTTTCAGGCAGTCGCCCATGATGGCCGCGGCCTCGGCCATGCGCGGGCCGGGACGCACCAGCACATCGCCTTGCGCCGCGGTGAAGACGCAAATGCGCCCGGTCTTCACCGCATCGATCACGCCCCACCCCGGCCGCCCGGGCAGCGCCACCGCGTTGCGGTCGCCGACCATGATGAGCTGCGGGTCGGCACGCACCACGAACTCGGGATTGAGCTTGGGGAACGGGCCCAGCGCGGCCGGCACGATGTTGGTGACACCGAGCCGGGACAAGGTGTCGCCGATGAACGATGCCTCGCTCGCCGCATAGGGCGCGCTGTTGATTTCGAAGTACACGCGCTTGCCGCGCACGCCTGGCGGCAGCGAAGCGGCGACGCGGCTCACGCCGGCATCGAGTTGCTGCCACAGCACGGCGGCCTCGGCCTCGCGGCCGAGCACGCGGCCGACTTTGCCGAGCACGCGCTCCACGTCTTTCATCGACTTGGGTTCGAGCGCCAGCACCTTGAGGCCGAGCGCTTCGAGCCGGTCGGTCACGCGCGCCGACTTGGCGAGCAGCACCACGTCGGGCTTGAGCGCGACGATGCGTTCGACGTTCGCATCCTCCAGCCCGCCCACATGCGGCAGCGTCTGCACGGATGCGGGCCAGTTCGAATAGTTGTCGACGCCGACCAGCCGGTCGCAGGCCTGCAGTGCACAAACCGTTTCGGTCAGCGACGGCAGCAGCGACACGATGCGCTGCGGCGGCTGCGCCAGGCTGACCTCGATGCCGCGGTCGTCCACCAGGCTCAACGCCAGGGCCGGGCCGGCCAGCCAGGCGAGCACGGCAGAACAAAGCAGCCGGAACATCATCGCGATTCGTCTTTCAGGGTGAGCGGCAGGCCGGCGGCCATCAGTGTCACGCGATCGCACGCGGCCGCCACCTGCTGGTTCAGCATGCCGAGCGTATCGACAAAGGCACGCACTTCGCGGCCCATCGGAATCACGCCGAGGCCGATCTCGTTGCCAACCACCACGACCGGCCCCTGCGCCTCCCGAAGCGCGAGCAGGAGTGTCGCGATCTCCGCAGGCGCAGCGGGCGCCGGGGCCTGATCTGGCGCCTGGTTTTCGGCACCGTGCGGCATCAGCAGGTTGGTGAGCCACAGGGTCAGGCAGTCGACCACCACCAGCGTGTCCGGCGCATTCAGCGCCAGCAGCGCCTCGGCCAGGTACAGCGGCTCCTCCACGGTTTCAAGGCGCGGCACGCGCACGCGTCGCTCGGCGCGGTGCCGTGCGATGCGCTCGCGCATCTCGTCATCGTGGGCCTGCGCCGTGGCGACCAGCACCGCGCGATGCATCGGAGACGCCGCAAGCCAGGCCGCGGCGAGTTGTTCGCCGCGGCGCGATTTGCCGCTCTTCTGACCGCCGAGGATCAGTTCGCAGCGGGCCGGCATCAGCGTGGCGCCCACTTTGCCGTCAGGTAGGCACTGATGCCGCGCTGGTTGTAGCCGTAGACGGTTTCGTAGGTCGCATTGTTGAGGTTCGCGATGCGGCCCTGCAGCGTCCACTCGGGCGTGAACCGGTACTCGGCGAACACGTCGATGGTCGCGTAGTTGCCGAGCCGCGTGGCGAAGGTGTTGGCAACATCGTCGTAGCGCCGGCTCACGTACAGCGCCGAGCCGCCGAACTTCCAGGCGCCGGCCGTGTAGTCGATCGCCAGGCTGACCTGGTCGCGTGCGCGGCGCGGCAGCATCTTGCCGGTGAGTTCGTTGCGCGGGTCGAGGTTGTCGTAGCTCGCGTGGACACCGACGGCATCGAAGGCGCCGTCGTACGCCAGCGTCCAGCCCGTGATCCGTGCGCGCGGTACGTTTTCGGGCTTGGTGGTGTTGGTGATGAAGCCACGGATCTTGTTGTCGAACGCGACCAGTTTGACGGTGTGCGCGCCTTCAGTCCAGGTGACTCCGACATCGGTGTTCTTGCCTTCCTCGGGCTTCAGGTCGGGATTGCCGAAGTTCGGAAAGTAGAGCTGGTTGAACGACGGCGCCACGAAGCTGGTGCCGTGCGACACGTTGACGCGCCAGTTGGGCGAGATGCGATAGCCGTAGCCGGCAAACCAGGTGTTGTTGTCGCCGAACTGCGAGTTGTCGTCGCGCCGCGCATTGACCTGCCAGCTGTGCGCACCGGCACTGCCGCTCAGGCCGACGAACGCCGAGTCGATGGTTCGGCCGGTGACGGTGTATTTGATGCTGCTGTCGACGCTTTGCACGCGGCGCTCGAGCCCGGCCACGACGGTGCCGATCGGCGTGACGATGTCGTTCTGCCAGGTGTATTGCTCCTGCGAGGTCTCGAACAGGCCCGGCAGGCTCGACGGCGCGGCGACTATGGCGCGCGTCATGTCGGTGCCGCGCGACACGCGGAACTGCGTCGTCCAGTTCGACAGCAGCTTGCCCTGCACGCCGAGGTACTGCGTCTCGGTGCGTAGCTTGCCGTAGGTGTTGCGGTACTTGCCGTCGTCGTAGTAGTTGGTGCCGTTGGCGTAGAGCATGCCGGCATCGATCTTCCAGTCGGGGTTGATCTGGTAGCCGAGCGAGAAGTTGGCCGCGTCCTGGTTGAACGGGTCGCGGTCGGGGTTGTAGTTGTTGAAGGCCACCTTGGCGTTGGTGGCCGAAAAACCCTTGTCGCGCGTGCGCTGAACGTCCAGCGAATAGGTGAAGGCGTCGTTCGCGCCGGAAAAGCCGGCCGTGGTCTGCTTGTAGCCTTCGCTGCCGATGGTGGTCGACACGCGGGGGCGGAACGAGGTCTCGCCGGGCTGGCCCTTGCGCATGAAGATCTGCACCACGCCGCCGACGCCGTCGCTGCCGTAGAGCGCCGAGGCCGGGCCCTTGACCACCTCGATGCGGTCGATCATGTCGACCGGAATGTTGTCCCATGAGGGCGCCCCGGCCGTGGCCGAGCCGTAGCGTACCCCGTCGATCAGCAAGATCGTGTGGCGTGCTTCGGTGCCGCGGATGAACACGCTGCTTGTCTTGCCTGCGCCGCCGTTGGCCGCGACCTGCACGCCGGCCGTGCGCGCCAGAATCTCGGTCAGGGTGCGGCTGCCCATCTGCTCGATCTGCACGTGGTCGATCACCACGACGTCGGCCACCAGATCGTCGACGCGGGTCGGCGTTCGGCTCGCGGTTACCACGGTTTCGGGCAGCGCGCGGGGTTCTGCCGGCGCTTGCGTCTGGGCATGCAGCGGCGGGGTGGCGAGTGCGCCGAGCGCGGCGGAAATGGCAAGCGCGAGCGCGGAAGCACGCACGGGAGCGCAAGCGGTGGAATCGCAGGAAATCATGGAAAAAGAAACTCGCAGACGAATGCCCTGCACCGGCTTCCCCGCCGGTGCTTGGACGTATGGCTGCCTCGTGCTTGACGCATGCGGCAGCCGCCTCGTTGGCCGGTATCCGGGCTGGCAGTCCTGCTTTCATCTGCCTTCCCAGGCACCTGTTTCAGGGTGCCCAGTGGCTTGATGAGATGAAAGTGGCGCGGGAAGCGTGAGCTTCGGGCGCCGTCTGCTTGACCGTTGCGGGGGCAGCGCAGGTGGCTTCGGCCCTGTGGGGGCCTCGACTCCTGCTTCCCGTTGAACTGTGCCGCGTGAACCGCGGCGCGAGCACCAACGGGCCGGATTCTAATTTGAAAGTGTTTGCAAGCAGGGGAACCTACAATCGCCCACCATGTCCGCCCCCAGCCCCATCGACCAGATCGCCGAGCGAGTGGAACGTCTGCTCGTGCGCCACGAAGAGGTGCAACGCACCAATGCGCTGTTGCAGGAACAGGTCGATGCGCTCACGCGCGAGCGTGACGCGCTGAAGTCGCGGCTCGCGGCGGCGCGCACGCGCATCGACGCCATGCTCGAGCGGCTGCCGGCCGAACCACCCGCAACCGAATAAATCCAGACGATGAAGCAGATCGAAGTTCAGATCATGGGCCAGAGCTACCTGCTCGGCTGCCCCGAGGGCGGGGAGGCGCAGTTGCGCAGCGCGGTCGAGCGGGTCGATGCCGCCATGTGCAAGATCCGCGACGCCGGCAAGGTGAAGGCACGCGACCGCATCGCGGTGCTGGCCTCGCTGAACCTGGCGTTCGATCTGGTGCAGGCCGAAGCGACACCGGCTGCGGTGGTGGCGCCGGTTGCAGTACCAACGGCGACGGCCATGTCAAGCGATTCCGATGCGAACGACCCGCGTTTGTCGCAATTGCTGCACCGACTCGACAGCGCCCTCGCCGGCGACGGACATTTGCTCTGATCGGCGGCATCCGCGGCACGTTGCCGGCGTAAAATCCGCCCTGTCTGCAGTGCGTGTCGAGCTTTATATTTCCTTGTTCCAATGCTCTCCGGAGCCGGGCTTGGTACATTGCTTGACGGGCGTGATCATCTCGCGTCAGATGAACCCGAAGTCTTGCTGCCCTCGCCCACCTGAACCCTGGTTCAGGATGCGGGTTCGGCACCCACCTGCAGACACCTATTCATGAAACGACGGCCCCCTCATCCGGGGCCGTCTTTTTTTCGGAGGCGCGTTGTCACCATGATGCTCGAACCCCTGCTGATCGCCGAACTCGCCGCGCTCGGCCTCGGCACCGGATTTCTCGCAGGCCTGCTGGGCATCGGCGGCGGCATGCTGATGGTGCCGTTCATCACGATCATCATGGGCCAGCGCGGCGTGCCGGCCGATCTCGCCGTGAAGATCGCGATTGCCACGTCGATGGCCACCATCATCTTCACCTCCATCTCGAGCGTGCGCGCCCATCACAAGCGCGGCGCTGTGCGCTGGGACATCGTGCAGCGGCTGTCGCCCGGCATCGTGATCGGCAGCCTGGTCGGCAGCCTCGGCGTTTTCGCGCTGCTCAAGGGCACTGCGCTCGCGATCTTCTTTGCGCTGTTCGTGGGCTTCTCGGCCACCCAGATGTTCCTCGACAAGAAGCCCAAGCCCACGCGGCAGATGCCCGGCACCGGCGGTCAGCTTGCCGCGGGCGGCGTGATCGGCTTTCTCTCGGGCCTGGTCGGCGCGGGCGGCGGCTTCATCAGCGTGCCGTTCATGACCTGGTGCAACGTCGCGATCCACAACGCGGTGGCCACGAGCGCGGCACTCGGCTTCCCGATCGCGGTGGCCAACGTGGTCGGCTACATCGCGAGCGGCCAGTCGGTGCAGGGGCTGCCGTCCGGCTCGTTCGGCTACATCTGGCTGCCGGCGCTGGTGGTCATTGCCATCTGCAGCGTGTTCACCGCGCCGCTGGGCGCGAAAGCCGCGCACAGCCTGCCCGTGAAAAAGCTCAAGCGGGTGTTCGCGAGCATCCTGTATGTGCTGGCGGCCTACATGCTCTGGAAGGGCTTGCGCGGCTGATACGGCCTTGCATTCGCAGCGTCCGACGTTTGATTTGAGCGCTGAGGGTCTGGGGTTCCGGGGTGGGCTCAGGGCGGCGGGGCACGCTGCTCCGCGAATGTCCCCCGGCCTGCGGCCTCCTCCTTTATTTCGCTGCGCAGCGTGCCCCACCGCCCTGATCCTGGAAGCGAAGTGACCGTTTCGCGCCGAACACGCAGAGCGTGCCCAAGGCCGCTGGTGGTGGGTGGCCCCTGCAGCGAAATAAAGGAGGAGGCCGCAGGCCGGGGGACATTCGCGGAAGGGGCCACCCGCCGCCAGCGGCCTAACCCCAACGCCCCTCCCGCACAGGCCCTATCCCGAAACGTCAAGCACGAAGCGCCAGCGCGAGCAGCAACTTCCGCCAAAGGCCAGGGTTCCTTGTTCCTTGAACGCAACCCGGCATGAGGCCCCGCACGCCCGACCCCGGCTCGCGGCATCGGTCCCGCTCTCAGCGGCACCAGATTTCGATCTGGTGCCGCAGGTCTATCCAGAGTGCCTGCGACGCGACGCCCGCCAGCAACACGCCCGCCACGCGGGTGCCCCAGACCTGCCGCATTGAACCGAGGCCCCAGCGCAGGCGTTGCCAGAGCCAAGGGGCCAGCATCAACGAGATCCCGCTGCCGACACCGAACAGGGCCATGACGAGTGCGCCCTGCGCCGGCCCGTTGCCCAGGCTCGCCAGTATCAACGCCGAATACAGCAGCCCGCAGGGCATCGCGATCCACAGCGCGCCGGTGGCAAGCAGCCCCGGGGCAGAACCGTTCAGGGGCCGCAGGCGCGTTGCGAGCCAGCCCCCCGCGCGGTGCGCCCAGCGCGGCTGCCGCCCCGCCACGGCGAGCACCACGCCCCATGCCAGCACGGCCACATGAAGCATCGTCCAGACCGGGCGCAGCAGGGCAACGTGCTCGCTGGCCACGGCAAGACTGCCCACCGCCGCCGCGGCCAGCGCCCCGCCGGCGGCATAGCCCGCGATGCGCCCGGTCTGCAGCAGCAACATGCGGCCCGCACCGTCGTCCGTGGAAAGTGCGGCCACGCCGCCGTTCGGCGCCGCGCGCACGATGCGAACCACGCCGGCGCAAGCTGCGCCGCACATGGCAACGCAGTGCGGGCCGCCGGCCAGACCCATCAGGAAAGCCGAGGCGGCCAGTGCGGTTTGCATGGTGGCAGCCGGTCGTGCTAGATGATGCGGGAGAACCGCGTGCGGTTGCGATCGGCCTGCAGGTAGCGGTCGAACACCATCGCGATGGCCCGCACGAAGAACCAGCCGGTGGCCGTGACTTCGATGGCGCGGTCGCTCACCGCCACGAGGCCCTTTTCTTCGAGCGGGGCCAGCGCTGCCAGTTCTTCCGCAAAGTGGCGCCGGAAGTCGATCAGGTGGGCCAGCGCGATCGATTCGAAATCCACCCGCCCCTGGCACATCAGCGCCATGATCACCGAGCGCCGCAACACGTCGTCGCGCGACAGTGCAAGCCCGCGCACCACCGGCAACCGGCCCTGGTCGATGTGGTCGCAGTACTCCTCCAGCGTCTTGGCGTTCTGGCTGTAGGTGGCGCCGATGCGCCCGATGGCGGAGACGCCGAGGGCGACCAGGTCGCAGTCGGGCTGCGTGCTGTAGCCCTGGAAGTTGCGATGCAGCCGGCCCTGGCGCCGGGCCACGGCCAGCGCATCGCCGGGCAGCGCGAAGTGATCCATGCCGATGTACACATACCCCGCCGCGGTGAGTGCCGCGATGGAGCGCGACAGCATCTCGAGCTTGGCAGCGGGCGCGGGAAGGTCTGCGGCATTGATGCGCCGCTGCGGCTTGAAGCGCTCGGGCAAGTGCGCGTAGGCATACAACGCGATTCGATCCGGGCGCAGGTGGCACACCTGCGCCAGCGTTCGGTCGAACGACTTCACGGTCTGGTGCGGCAGGCCGTAGATCAGATCGATGTTGGTCGATGCGAAGCCGAGCCGGCGGGCCGCTGCCACCAGGTCGAACACCTGCTGGGCCGGCTGGATGCGGTGCACAGCCTGCTGCACGGCCGGCTCGAAGTCCTGCACCCCGAAGCTGAGGCGGTTGAAGCCGAGTTCCGCCAGCACGGCGAGCCGTGCCTCGTCCACCGTGCGCGGATCGACCTCGATCGCGTACTCCCCGTCCGGCGCCAGGGTGAAGGCGTCGCGCAACAGATCCATGAGTTCGCGCAGGCTCGCGTCGTCCAGAAAGGTCGGCGTGCCGCCACCCAGGTGCAGCTGGCTCACCGGCGCACCGGCGCCGAGCTGTGCGACCTGCAGGTCGATCTCGCGTGCCAGGTAGCGCAGGTAGTTGCGGCCCTCGCTGCGGTGGCGCGTCACGATCTTGTTGCACGCGCAGTAGTAGCAAAGCGAGGCGCAGAACGGAATGTGCACGTAGAGCGAGAGCGGCAGCGCGCGTGCAACGGCCCCGTTGCCGCGCTGGCGCAATGCCTGCGCATAGGCGTCGGCACCGAAGGCTTCGACGAAACGGTCGGCCGTGGGATAGGAGGTGTAGCGCGGCCCGGCGACGTCGAAGCGCCGCAGCAAGGCGCTCGACAACGGCGGCACGGGCGGGGACAAAACGGCGGTTGAAATCGAGGGCATGACCCATCGACTGTGCGGCCGACCCGCCGAAGTTTCATTGACCTGAATCAACTCACCTGCACAGGCAGGAACGGAAAATCGCACAAAGAGAGCCCCATTGACATGACCCCCCAAACCATCAAGGTTGCCTGCTCGAACTGCAACCTGCGCGAACTCTGCATGCCCGTGGGGCTGCTGCCGTCCGAGCTGGATCGCATCGACGACATCGTGGCGACGCGCCGCAAGGTGAAGCGGCGCGAGGCGCTGTTTCACAGCGGCGAGCGCTTCACCTCGCTCTATGCGATTCGCACCGGGGTGTTCAAGACCCGCGTGGCGACCGAAGACGGCCGCGACCAGGTCACCGGCTTCCAGATGGCCGGCGAGATCATCGGCCTCGACGGCATCGTGAACGACCACCACACCTGCGACGCAGTGGCGCTGGAAGACTCCGAAGTCTGCGTGATGCCGTTCGACCGCATCGAGGAACTCTCGCGCGAGATCACCTCGCTGCAGCGCCACGTGCACCAGATCATGAGTCGCGAAATCGTGCGCGAGCATGGCGTGATGCTGCTGCTGGGTGGCATGCGGGCCGAAGAGCGGCTGGCCGCCTTCCTGCTCAACCTGGTGCAGCGGCTTCATGCGCGCGGCTTCTCGCAATCGGAACTGGTCCTGCGGATGACGCGCGAGGAGATCGGCAGCTACCTCGGCCTGAAGCTCGAGACCGTGAGCCGTACGCTGTCGAAGTTCGTCACCGACGGCATCATCGAGGTCGACAACCGCCATGTGCGCATCGTCGAGCCCGACGCGCTGCACCGCATCGTCACTCCGGCTGCTTGCTGATTTCCCGCCTGGGCATCGACACCAGCAGCATGGTCAGCGCGCTCGAAGCCGCGGCCAGCAACCAGAACACAAAGAAGCCGATCGTGTAGACCGCCTGGCGCGACAGGCCGAGCGACTCGCTGCCCCAGCGCAGATCGGCCGGATCGACCAGCGCGAACACCAGCAGTTCGAAACTGCAGGCGAGCAGGAAGCCGGGCCACAGGATCCAGAGCGCCGTGCGCGCGTTCACGGCGCTGCCCGCTTCGGCGCGGGCATGTCGTTGCCGGGCGTCGCCGCGTGGTTGCGCCCGACTTGCGCCGGCACCAGCTTCTTGTCGGCCAGCGTGCGGTTGATCTGGATGCCCTGCCGGTAGTAGTCCTCGGCGACCACGGGATCGGGGATCGCCAGCGCGATCCACAGCGTGGCGAAGCCGGCGACGACGACACACGCCGGCCCCGCGATCACCATCCACACCAGCGGGAACTTCCACCAGGGGGCGGCCGGCGCCGGCGGTGCGGGTTCTAGCTCGTTCATTGTTTTCATCTTTGTCTCCTCCGGGTCAACGGGGTACCAGGAAAGCGGCCTTTTCGGACACCTGCGCACTGCCATCGGCCGAGCGCACGCCGAAGTGCACGGTGTGGGAGCCGGGTGCCGCGCTGCCATACGGAATCTGCAGGCGCACCGCCACCCAGCGCGACTGGGCGCTTTCGATTTCCACCGGCTCCGCCGGGAGCACGGACAGCCCCTCGAGGCCGGTCGCCTCGATGCTGTAGCGCTGCGGCTGCTCGGTCGCGTTCATGATCTGCAGGCGGTAGACGTTCTCGAGCCGTCCGCCCTCGGCGATGCGGGCCAGCGACGCGCGATCCCGCACCACGTCGACCTTGAGCGGCATGCGCACCACAAGGCTGGCCAGCAACCCGAGGCACAGCGCCGCCAGCACGCCGGTGTAGATCAGCACGCGGGGCCGCAGCACGCGCCGCCGGATCTCCCCGCTGGACCAGTGCCCGGCCATGCTGTTCTGCGTGGCATAGCGGATCAGCCCGTGTGGCCGGTGCTGCTTTTCCATGACGGTGTTGCAGGCGTCGACGCAGAGGCCGCAGCCGATGCATTCGTACTGCAGGCCCTGGCGGATGTCGATGCCGGCGGGGCACACCTGCACGCACAGGTCGCAATCGATGCAGTCGCCAGATCGGGCTTGCTGCGGGCCCTTGGCCGGCAAGCCGCGCGGCTCGCCCCGTTCCACGTCGTAGCTCACGATCAGCGTGTCGCGGTCGAACATGGCACCCTGGAAGCGCGCATAGGGGCACATGTACTGGCACACCTGTTCGCGCATGAAGCCCGCGTTGCCGTAGGTGGCGAAGCCGTAGAAGAACACCCAGAACACCTCCCACGAGCCCATGCGGGTCTGCAGGAATTCCATGCCGAGCTCGCGCACGGGTGTGAAGTAGCCGACGAAGGTGAAGCCCGTCCACAGCGCGATGCCCAGCCAGACGATGTGCTTGAACCACTTCTTGACCAGCTTTTCGAGCGAGAACGGCTCGCCGTCGAGCCGCATGCGCGCGACGCGGTTGCCTTCGATCTTGTGCTCCACCCACAGGAAGATCTCGGTATAGACGGTTTGCGGGCAGGCGTAGCCGCACCAGAGCCGGCCCGCCACCGCCGTGAACAGGAACAGCGAGAGCGCCGAGATCACGAGCAGCCCGGTTAGGTAAATCAGATCCTGCGGGTACAGCACCAGACCGCCCAGGTAGAAGCGCCGGGCGCCGAGGTCGAACAGCACCGCCTGCCTGCCGCCCCACTCGACCCAGGGCAGGCCGTAGAACACGAGCTGCGTCAGGAACACCATGGCCCAGCGCCAGCGCGCGAACAGCCCGCTGATGCTGCGCGGGTAGATCTTCTGGTGGGCCGCATAGAGCCCGCTGCCCTGCTCCACCGCGACGATCGGAATGACCTTGCGCGGGCGCAAGGGCGAAGCGGCGGGCAGCGGTTCGGCCATGGCTTTCAGGGCGCCGCGGCGGCCTTGTTGGACATGCCCCAGACATAGGACGCGAGTACCTGGATCTGCGCTTCGGTCAGCCGGCCCTGCTGCGGCGGCATCTGGTTGGTCTTGCCGGTGTTGATGATCGCGATGATGGCTTCCTGGCCGTAGCCATGGAGCCAGATGTTGTCGCGCAGGTTGGGGGCGCCCATCGCCTGGTTGCCGACGCCGCCGATGCCGTGGCAGGCCACGCATGCGGTGAACTTGCTCTTGCCAAGCCCGGCGCGCAGCGAGTCGTGCGGACTGCCCGACAGGCTCAGCACATAGTTGGCCACGTTCTTCACGTCGTCCGGCGTACCGACTGCGGCCGCCATCGGCGGCATGACGCCGGTGCGGCCCTGCGTGATGGTCTCCACGATCTTGTCGGGCTTGCCGCCGTGCAGCCAGTCGGCGTCGGTCAGGTTCGGAAAGCCCTTGCTGCCGCGCGCGTCGGAGCCGTGGCATTGCGCACAGTTGTTGAGGAACAGGCGCTCGCCGATGGCCCTGGCGCCCGGGTCGCCGGCAACCTGTTCGGGCGCCATCGCGGAGTACTTCGCATAGACCGGCTCCAGCGCACGGTCGGCGGCCGCGACGTCGCCCGCGTACTCGCTGCGGGTGCTCCAGCCGAGCTCGCCGCCATAGCTGCCCAGGCCCGGGTAGGCCACGAGATAGCCCAGTCCGAACACGATCGTGAGCACGAACAGGCCCACCCACCAGCGCGGAAGCGGGTTGTTCATCTCGCGCAGATCTTCGTCCCAGACGTGGCCGGTGGTGTTGTCCCCGCCGGTTGGGGCACTCGTGCGGGCCGTGACCCACAGGAGCAGCGCGCAGGCCAGGATGCTGACCAGCACGACCACCGTGACGTAGTGCGACCAGAAGTCGCCGATGAAATCGCTCATGGTGCGGCCTCAGTCCTGTTCGAACGGCAACTGGCCCGCTTCGTCGAAGGCGCTGGCGTTGCGACGCCAGTAGGTCCAGACGACGATGCCGATGAAAGTGGCGAACGAGGCCAGCGTGGCCGCGATGCGCAGGGTGGTGACGTCCATCGTGCTTCCTTTACTTGAGTGCGAGGCCGAGCGACTGCAGGTAGGCCACCAGTGCATCGAGTTCGGTTCTGCCTGCGACGTCGGCCGGTGCGGCAGCGATCTGCGCGTCGGTATAGGGCACGCCGACGCGGCGCAGCGCGGTCATATGGGTGGCGGTCGTGGCGCCGTCCACCAGCGCCTTGTCGAGCCAGGCGTAGCCGGGCATGTTCGACTCGGGCACCACATCGCGCGGGTTGTTCAGGTGGATGCGGTGCCACTCGTCGCTGTACTTGCCGCCGACGCGGTGCAGATCGGGACCGGTGCGCTTGCTGCCCCACTGGAACGGATGGTCGTAGACGAACTCGCCGGCCACCGAGTAGTGCCCGTAGCGCAGCGTCTCGGCCCGGAACGGCCGGATCATTTGCGAGTGGCAGTTGTAGCAACCCTCGCGCAGATAGACGTCACGCCCGACCAGTTGCAGCGACTTGAGCGGTTCGACGCCCTTGACCGCTTCGGTGGTCGACTTCTGGAAGAACAGCGGCACGATCTCGACCAGCCCGCCGACGGCGATGACCAGCAGGATGAGCACGATCATCAGGAAGTTGTTGGTCTCGATCTTCTCGTGCGAGAAGCCGGTCTTGGGGGTCGTGGTCTTGTCGGACATGTGGCTTCCTCAGGCGGGCGCGGCCACTGGCTGCGGGATGATGGCGTTGACCGAGCGGCCGAAGCCCACCGTCATCCAGACGTTCCAGGCCATCACCAGCATGCCGCCGAGGTAGAGCAGCCCGCCGACGAGGCGCACCACGTAGTACGGGAAGGTCGCCTTCACGCTTTCGACGAAGGTGTAGGTGAGGGTGCCGTCGGGATTGACCGCGCGCCACATCAGGCCCTGCATCACGCCGGCGATCCACATCGCGGCGATGTAGAGCACGATGCCGATGGTCGCCATCCAGAAATGCAGTTCGATGGCCGGCACGCTGTGCATCTCGGTGCGGCCGTACATGCGCGGGATCAGGTAGTAGAGCGAGCCCATCGAGATCAGTCCGACCCAGCCCAGCGCACCTGCGTGCACGTGGCCGACCGTCCAGTCGGTGTAGTGGCTCAAGGCGTTGACCGTCTTGATCGACATCATCGGCCCCTCGAAGGTCGCCATGCCGTAGAACGACAGCGCCACGATCAGGAAGCGCAGGATCGGATCGGTTCGCAGCTTGTCCCAGGCCCCAGACAGCGTCATCACGCCGTTGATCATGCCGCCCCAGCTCGGCGCCAGCAGGATCAGCGAGAACACCATGCCGATCGATTGCGTCCAGTCCGGCAGCGCGGTGTAGTGCAGGTGGTGCGGGCCCGCCCACATGTAGGTGAAGATCAGCGCCCAGAAGTGCACGATCGAGAGCCGGTACGAATACACCGGGCGGCCGACCTGCTTGGGGATGTAGTAGTACATCATCCCGAGGAAGCCGGCGGTGAGGAAGAAGCCGACCGCGTTGTGGCCGTACCACCACTGCACCATCGCGTCCTGCACGCCCGCGTAGGCCGAGTAGCTCTTCATCCAGCCGGCCGGTATGGCCGCGCTGTTCACGATGTGCAGCAGCGCCACCGCGATGATGAAAGCGCCGTAGAACCAGTTGGCCACGTAGATGTGGCGTACCTTGCGGATGCCGATGGTGCCGAAAAACACGATCGCGTACGCCACCCACACCAGGGTGATCAGGATGTCGATCGGCCATTCGAGCTCGGCGTACTCCTTGCCGGAGGTGTAGCCCATCGGCAGGCTCAGCGCGGCAGCGACGATGACGGCCTGCCAGCCCCAGAACACGAACGACGCCAGCTTCGGCGCGAACAGCGGAACCTGGCAGGTCCGCTGCACCACGTGGAAGCTGGTCGCCATGAGTGCGCAGCCGCCGAAGGCGAAGATCACCGCATTGGTGTGGAGCGGACGCAGGCGCCCGTAGCTGAGCCACGGAATGCCGAAGTTCATTTCGGGCCATGCGAGCTGCGACGCGATGAGCACGCCGACCAGCATGCCGACCACGCCCCACACCACCGCCATGAGTGCGAACTGCCGTATGACGGTGTCTTCATACACCGCGGCAGGAGGGTTGTCAGCGTGCATCGTCTGGCCTTTCTTGAACTGCGGCCAGTGTCGGTGCGTGCCCGGCACGTCGCCTTGATGCAGATCAATCGTTGCGCAGAATGCGCTCGCCTTCACGCTCGACGTCGTCGAACTGGCCGCGGTCGACCGCCCACCAGAGCCCGGCCAGGATCAGCAGCACCAGCACCACCGAGAACGGGATGAGCAGGAAAAGAATGTCCATCAGCGCCCGCCCCCGAACGGCACCGCGAGGCGCGCCGCGTTGAGCACCACCACCAGCGAACTGACCGCCATGCCGAGGCCGGCCAGCCAGGCCGGTAGCAGCCCGGCGAGCGCCAGCGGCACGCACAGCGCGTTGTAGCCGGCCGCCCACCAGAGGTTCTGCCGCACCACCCGCAGCGTGCGGCGCGCCTGCGAGATCGCCTGCGGGATGCTGGCCAGCGACTCGCTCAGCACGATGAAGTCGGCGCGCGCCCGGGTCAGCGGAACGGCCCGGCCGAATGCGAACGAAACATCGGCCTGCGCCAGCACCGGCCCGTCGTTGAGGCCATCTCCTACCATCGCGACGCGCCGGCCCTGCGCCTGCAGTTGCCGCAGCACATCGAGCTTGTCTTCGGGCAGGCAGTCGCCCTGGGCCTCCGGGATGCCGACGCGGCCCGCCACATCGCGCACCGCCGCGCCCCGGTCGCCGGAAAGCAGCCGCACGGCCAGCCCTTGCGCCCCGAGCGCGCGCACTGCGGCCACCGCGTCGTCACGCAGGTCTTCGGCCAGCACGAAGCTTGCGACCCAACCCTCTTCGTCGCTAAGGTGAACCTGCGCCGCCTCGACCTGCAGCGGCGCAACGCCGCAGAAGGCCGCCGCACCGAGGCGCATGCGGCGCGGCAGCCGCGCCCCCGCGGCGCCCTGCCATGCCGCACCTTCGAGCCCCTGCCCGGCGTGCTCCGTCAGGTCGGAAACCATCCACGTCGGCGGCATGCGGTACTGCGCGTTCCAGGCGCCCACCAGCGCGCGCGCAGTCGGGTGCAGCGACTGTGCGCCGAGCGCAGCGGCAAGCTCGACCGCATCGCCCGGCCGCATGCCGCGCCGGCAGTAGACGCGCTCGAGCCGTGGTGTGTCGCGCGTCAGCGTGCCGGTCTTGTCGAACACCACCGTATCGACCGAGGCTAGCGCCTCCAGCGCCTGCAGGTTGCGCACCAGCATGCCGCCCCGCGCCAGCGTACCGGCGCTCGCGAGCATGCCAGCCGGCGTGGCGAGCGAAAGTGCGCAGGGGCAGGTCACGATCAGCACCGCCACCGCCGCCATCAGCGCCTTGCCGTGATCGGTCGGCCACCAGACCACGAAGGCCAGCGCCGCCGCCGCGAGCACCACGCCCAGGAAGGGGCGTGCAACGCGATCAGCGAGCTGCGCGAGGCGCGGCTTCTCGATCGAGGCGCTTTCCATCAGGGCCACGATCTGCGCGAAGCGCGTGCCGGGGCCGACGGTGTCGATGCGTACCTGCACCGCCGCGTCGAGGTTGTGGCTGCCGGCCAGCACCTGCGCGCCGCACGGGCGCGGCACCGGGCGCGACTCGCCTGTGAGCAGCGCCTCGTCGGCCGAGGTGTCGCCCTCGATCACCGTGCCGTCGGCGGGAAAGGCTTCGCCCGGCAGCACGCGCACCACATCGCCGGCCGCAAGGCGCCGCACCGCGACCCGGGTGAAGCTGCCGTCGGCATCCCGCCGCTCGATGCTGTCGGGCAGCCGGTTCATCAGCGCCTCGAGCGCGCCGGCCGTCCGGTCGCGCAGCCGGGCCTCGAACCAGCGGCCAGTGAGCAGGAAGAACACGAACATCGTGAACGCGTCGAAGTACACCTCGTGACCAAACGGCCCGGCCGGATCGAAGGTGGCGGCGCTGCTGACGACGAAGGTGATGGCCATGCCGAGCGCCACCGGCAAGTCCATGCCGATGCGGCGGGCCCGCAGGTCGCGCCATGCGCTCGAAAAGAAAGGCCCGCACGAAAACAGCAGCACCGGCAGCGACAGCACCCACGAGGCCCAGCGCAACAGTTGCGCGGCATCGGTCGTCATGTCGCCCGGCTGTGCGATGTAGGCGGGGTACGCGTACATCATCACCTGCATCATGCAGAAGCCCGCCACCAGCCAGCGCCACAACGCCAGCCGCGTCACCTGCGCGCGCCGTGCACGCGCCGCGATGTCGCCGGCCGGCACCAGCCGGTAGCCCACCGCTGCGGCCGCCGCGAACCAGCGCGAAGGCTTGACGCGCCCGGCCGCCCAGACCACGCGGGCACGCCGGCTCGCGGCGTTGACCTGCACCTCGAGCACGCCGGGCACCTGCATCAGCGCGACTTCGACCGTGAAGGCGCACGCCGCGCAGTGCATGCCCTCGATCACCACCTGCGACTGCCAGCGCCCCGCCGGCGTGCCGGCGTCCAGCGCATGGCCGAACGCGGGCCATTCGGCCGGATCGTCCAGCAGCGCATGCGCGGGAAGGTCGACCCAGCCCGATGGAAGAACGGCTTGCATCCGGCGAGGCTAGCGGTGCTTGCCCCTTGAACCCTTGATGTGAATCAACACATGGTGCGGCGAGCGGCCTATGCTGGTTCAAATTCCCAGGAGAACCCATGTTCCAGCGCATCCTCGTCGCCACCGACGGTTCCGTCCTCTCGAAGAAGGCCGTGAAAAGCGCGATTGCGCTGGCCGCGCAAAGCGGTGCCGAACTGGTTGCGCTGACGGTCGTGCCGCGCTACCCCACCAGCTACCTCGACGGCGCCATGGCGTTCCCGCCAGAAGACATCGCCCGCATCGAGAAGCAGTGGGCCGATGCGTCGCGGGTCACGCTCGATGCCATCGTGGTCAAGGGCCAGGCCAGCGGCGTCACGGTGAAAACGGCGACCGTGAATTCCGACCTCGTGGCCGAGTCGATCATCGCGGCCGCGCGCAAGCACAAGATCGACCTGATCGTCATGGCTTCGCACGGGCGCAAAGGCCTCAAGCGCCTGTTGCTGGGCAGCGAGACGCAGCATGTGCTTACGCATTCGGAGCTACCCGTGCTGGTGTTGCGTTGAAATCGGGCGAGGTCGGGCGCAAGCCCGGGTCAACCCGGTCTGTACGCGCTTGGCGAGGGGCCGTATAAGCAGTCGAGTCACATTCGAAAGAGGAAAACCATGAAGATCCTGATCGCCGTCGATGGCAGCAAGCACACGCAGAAAGCGCTCGACTACCTGGCCAAACACCGCGGCTCACTGGTCGACGGCCACGAGTTGGTGCTGGTCAACGTGTGCAGCGGTATCCCGCCGCACGCGGCGCGTCATGTCAGCAAGGACGTCCTTGACAGCTACTACGCGGAAGAAACGGGCAAGGTAATCGAGCCGGTCAAGCGCGGCCTGGCCGAGCGCAATATCACCGGCTACACGATCGACGTGCGCCACGGCAATGCGGCCGAGGAAATCCTCAAGTCAGCCAACGCCGCGAAGGCCGATCTGGTCGTGATGGGCACGCACGGCCACGGCCTCTTCGGCCGCGCGCTGATGGGGTCGGTTGCCACCAAGGTGGTTTCCGAGACCGACATCTCGGTGCTGCTGGTGCAATAACCTCTATTGCACGCGCTGCTGCCGCCACTCGCGCGGCGAGCAGCCAAAGCGCTCGCGGAACGCACGGCTGAAGTGGGCCGCGTCGTTGAAGCCGCGCCCGTACGCGATTTCTCCGACCGGCCGGCCCGCGAGACGCGGCTCCAGCAGGTCGCGGCTGCAGGCTTCGAGCCGGCGCTCCCAGATGTACTGCGACGGCGTCAGCGGCTCGCTCTTGAAGACGCGGTGGATGTGGCTCGCCGACACTCCCAGCGCTGCCGCGAGACTGCCCACCGACAACGACGGATCGGCCAGCTGCTCGTCGATGCGCCGCTTCACGCGCGCGAGGTGGTACGCCGTGAGGTTGCTGAGCGAGGGCGCACGCGCCGCGGGCAGCGTCTGCAGCCCGGCCACGAGGATGCTCTGCACGCCGTTGGCCACCGCCAGGGCCGACGCGGGCTGCAGCGTGTCGATGTCCTCGCGCAAGGTGCGGATCATGCCGAGCAGCAGGTGGCCCGCGCCTTCCCTGCCCGACACGGTTGTAGCCGTCAACTCCTCGGTGTCGCGCAGCTCGCTGCGCAGGCGCTCGCCGGGAAGCTTGAGCACGATCTGCTCGAAGCTGTCGTCGAACAGCAGCTGATAGGGCCGCGTGCTGTCGTACAGCGCGAAGTCGCCGGCGGAGAGCACCGCATCGCGCCCGTCCTGCCGCACCACGCCATGCCCCTGCGCCTGGATGCTCACCAGAAAGTAGTCGTCGCTCGACCGCGCGATATGGCCAGTCGTGCGCATGACCTTCTGCGGCCCTGACCTGACCACCGACACGTCGAGGTTCGGCAGCGAGTGCTGGCGGATGCTGCCCTCGAAGCTGCCGGTATCGCCCTCGCGCACCGGGTCGCAACCGAGCTGCACGTAGATGTTGCAGATCAGGTCGGTCCAGTAGGCAAGCCGCTGGTCTCGCGTGACGGCATCGGTGCTGAGCACTTGGTTCATGGGGTTCCCCGGAAAGCGCATGCAACGCTGGAACAAGAACGCCGCAAGTTCGGGTCAAGGCGTTCCGCGGCAGCGAATTTACGCTTCAAGCAACCCGCATGCCACAACGCAAACCCGGTGCGCAAGTGTGCGAAGTTGTTTCATCCACCGCCTCTGGAGATCCCCATGCCCACCACAGTTCACCCCAAACTCCGCGTCGCCGCCGTGCAGGCAGCGCCCGTCTTCCTCGACCTCGACGGCACCATCGACAAGACCATCGACCTCATGGCGCAGGCGGCCGGCCAGGGCGTCAAGCTGATAGCCTTCCCCGAAACCTGGGTGCCCGGCTACCCCTGGTGGATCTGGCTCGATTCGCCGGCCTGGGGCATGCAGTTCGTGCAGCGCTACAACGACAACGCGCTGGTCGTCGGCTCCGCCGAGTTCGACCGCATCAGGGACGCGGCGCGCAAGCACAGGATCTGGGTCTCGCTCGGCTACAGCGAAAAGGCCGCCGGCAGCCTCTACATCGCGCAGGCGCTGATCGACGACCAGGGCAACACCGTGCAGACGCGTCGCAAGCTCAAGCCCACGCACGTGGAGCGCACCGTGTTCGGCGAAGGCGACGGCTCCGACCTCGCCGTGGTCGAAACACCCCTCGGCAACATCGGATCGCTCTCGTGCTGGGAGCACCTTCAGCCGCTCAGCAAGTACGCGATGTATTCACAGAACGAGCAGATCCATTGCGGCGCCTGGCCCAGCTTCTCGCTCTACCGTGGCGCGGCCTATGCGCTCGGCCCGGAGGTCAACAACGCCGCGAGCCAGATCTACGCGGCCGAGGGCCAGTGCTTCGTAGTCGCGCCGTGTGCAACCGTGTCCCAGGCGATGAGCGACCTGCTGTGCACCGACGCCGGCAAGCAGCAGATGCTGCGCACCGGCGGCGGCTATGCGCGAATCTACGCGCCCGATGGGTCGCCCCTTGGCACGCCACTGGCCGAAGACCAGGAAGGACTGGTGATCGCCGACATCGACCTCGGCATGATCTCGCTCGCCAAGGCGGCGGCCGACCCGAGCGGCCACTACTCGCGGCCCGACGTCACCCAACTGCTGCTGAACAAGACACGCCGCGAGCCCGTGGTGGTGCAGCGCGCGCCCGAGCCCGAAAGCGCCGTGCCGGAAGCGATCGCCGCCAGCGCCGAGCCGCGTCTGCCGGTTGCGGCCTGACAGCACGGAGCCACGCCATGGAATCCGCCATCGCCGAGCACCTGAAGTGCCCCCGCACGCGGCACCGCCGCGTCGAGGACGACTACACACCGCCCTACCCCGTCTGGTCGGCCCGCGCGACAACCTCGGTGAAGCAGGTCGTCATGGGCTATTTCGGGGTGCAGTCGCGCGGCGCCGAGATGCAGGGCCGCGCCTGCGCCTCGCTGATGAAGATCGTGCGCGATTTCGCGCTGCCCGATGGCCCGGGACACCACGACCTCGCGCACTACGTCGATGCCGACGGCTACGACAACATGATCGCCATCGCGTACTGGAGCGATCCGGCCGCCTTCGCCCGCTGGAACGAGACACCCGCCATTGACGCATGGTGGCGCTCCGACGAACGACTTTCAGAAAGCCTCGGCTACTTCCGCGAATTCGCCTCGCCCCGCGTCGAGCACTTCGAGACCATGTTCAACACGCCGAACCGCTTCGAGGGCGTCGGCGTGGTCATGGGCGAAATCAGCGGCGAGCTGCAGGAGCACGGCTACTGGGGTTCGATGCGCGACCGCATCCCGCTCTCACAGACCGATGCGATGGCGCCCTCGGGCACGCGCGCCGTGATCACCGGCACGCCGACATTGGGCCAGCGCGTGCGCATCGCGGGCCACGAGAACATCGCGATGATCCGTTCCGGCCAGGAATGGACCGAGACTACGGGCCAGGAACGCACGCTCTATCTGGAAGACATGGAGCCGGTGCTGCGCGAAGGCATGGACTTCCTGCGCGATGAGGGCCTGGGCATCGGCTGCTACAGCAACCGCTACATGCACCACCTCGATGCCCAGGGCGCACCGCTGCAGAAGTCCTTCGGCCTGAGCTACTGGCGCTCACTCGCCGACATGGAGCGCTGGGCCGAGTCGCACCCCACGCACGTCGCAATCTTCGGCAGCTTCATGCGCTACGTGCAGGCACTGAACTTCCAGTTGCAGCTGCGCGTGTACCACGAGGTCTCGGTGCTGAAGGCCGACGAGCAGAGCTACGAATACATCAACTGCCATGCGCGCAGCGGGCTCATGAACGGACTGGGCATGGCATAGAAGAGCGCTAGGCGAACAGCCCCTTGTGCTGCTCGCGCAGCAGCGCCTTCTGCACCTTGCCCATGGTGTTGCGCGGAAGCTCGGACACGACGAAGCAGCGCTTCGGAATCTTGAAGTTCGCGAGCTTCGACTTGAGCGCCGCGATGATCGCATCGGCATCGAGCGCCGCGCCGGCCTTCGCGATCACGATGGCAACGCCCACCTCGCCGAAGTCCGCATGCGGCACGCCGATCACGGCGCTCTCGGCCACGCCGGGGAGATCGTTGATGTAGCCCTCGATCTCGGCCGGATAGACGTTGTAACCGCCGCTGATGATCAAGTCCTTGCTGCGGCCCACGATGGTGACGTAGCCGAGGCCGTCGATCTTGCCGACGTCGCCGGTCTTGAAGAAGCCGTCGTGCGTGAACTCCTCGCGCGTCTTCTCGGGCATGCGCCAGTAGCCGGCAAACACGTTGGGCCCGCTGACCTCGATGCCGCCGATCTCGTCGGTGGTGCATTCGCGGCCCTCTTCGCCTTCCTGCGTCGACGCCACACGCAGCTGCACGCCGGGCAGCGGAAAGCCCACGGTGCCGCCGCGCCGCTCGCCCTGCACCGGGTTGTACGGATTGGACGTGAGCATGGCGGTTTCGCTCATGCCGTAGCGCTCGAGGATGGTGTGGCCGGTGCGCTCGCGCCACTCGTTGAAGGTTTCGATCAGGAGCGGCGCCGACCCGGCGACGAACAGCCGCATGTTGCGCACCGCTTTTTTCGTGAGGCCCGGCTCCGCCAGCAGGCGCACATAGAGCGTCGGCACGCCCATGAACACCGTGGCCTCGGGCAGTCTGGCGACGATGCGCTTCGGGTCGAACTTGCCGAACCAGAGCATCTTGCTGCCGTTGAGCAGCGCGCCATGCATGGCGACGAACAGGCCGTGCACGTGGAAGATCGGCAGCGTGTGGATCAGCACGTCGCCCTTCGTCCAACCCCAGTAGTCCTTCAGCACTGCAGCGTTGGACAGCAGGTTGCCGTGCGTCAGCATCGCGCCCTTGCTGCGGCCGGTGGTGCCGCTGGTGTAGAGGATCGCGGCCATGTCGTCTTTTGCCTTTTGCGCGATCGTGTGCCGGTCGCCGTACTGCGCCGCCACTTCGAGCAGCGTGCCGGTGCGGTCGTCGTCGAGCGTGAACACGTGGCCCGTGCCGGCCGCCTGGGCGATCTGCCCGACCCAGGCTGCGTTGGCGCTGGTGCACACCACCACGGCGGGTTCGGCATTGCCGATGAAGTATTCGATCTCGGCGCTCTGGTAGGCCGTGTTCAGCGGCAGGAACACGTAGCCCGCGCGCAGCGTGGCGAGGTACAGCAACATCGCCTCGACCGACTTCTCGACCTGAACCGCCACGCGGGCACCGGACTCGAGGCCGAGCGCATCGAGCAGATTGGCGATCATGGCGCTGGCACGGTCCAGGTCGCGCCAGGAATAGAACAGTCCGTTGTCGGTTTCGACCGCGATGCTGTCGAGGTCGGCTGGGAAGGCGGCGCGCAATGCCGCGAACAGGTTGGCGTTGATCTTCTTCATGCGGGCCTCAGAAAACAGGGGAACGTTTGGCAAGAAAGGCGGCGATGCCTTCGCGGTGCTCGGCCGAATCGGCATAGCGATAGGCGGCGGGCAGCGCCGGCAGAACGGGTACTGGAGCCCGATTCAATGCGAGAAACGTGGCCTTGTTGAGGCGTGCTGCAGCGGGCGCCAGCGCGGCGATGCGGGCGGCGTGGGCCAGCGCCGCATCCGCGACGGTGTCGTCCGGCAACACCTGCAGCAGGAAACCCGCTTCGCAGAGCCGCGCCGCGCCATGCACGCTGGCGGCCAGCAACATGTCGCGCGCCAGCGCGTCGCCGATCGCGCCCCGCACCAGCGCCGCTTCGCGCGGCGCCATCGGGAAGCCGAGCCTGGCGATCGGCGCGCCGAATTTTGCAGAGGCGCCGGCCAGCCGGATGTCGCAGCAGCTCGCGATCTCGATGCCGGCGCCCATGCAGGCGCCTTCGATCTGGGCCACCAGGGGCACCGGGCATTCGAGCATTGCCTGAAGCGCGGCCCACACCTCGTCTTCGTGAAACTCTCGCAGGCTTTCTTCGGCGAAGCGGAACGACGGATATTCGGAGATGTCGCCACCCGCGCAGAAGGCACCGCCCTCCCCGCGCACGACGACGCAGCGCAAGGCCTCGTCCTGCGCCAAGGCTTCGAAGGTGGAACGCAACACGCGCCACATCGCACGCGACATGGCGTTGAGCCGGCCACTGTGCGAGAGCGTGACGAAGGCGATGGCGCCTTCGCGCTGCAACTGGACGGAACCGCTCATTCCAGCTTGGCGCCCGAGGCCTTGACGACAGTGGCCCAACGCTTGATCTCGGCGCTCACGAAGCTGCCGTAGGCGCCCATCGTGAGGCTGGGAATCTCGGAACCGTTGGCCGCCCAGATGGTCTTGAGGTCGTCGGTGGCCATGCTCTTTTTCATGTCGTCGACGATGCGCGCCTGCACCTCGGCCGGCGTGCCCTTCGGTGCCCACAGGCCATACCAGGTGGTCACCGTGTAGCCGGGCAGGCCGACCTCGGCCGCGCACGGCACATCCGGAAAAGCCGGGTTGCGCTTGGCTCCGGACACCATCAGCGCCTTGATGCGGCCGCCCTTGATGTGCTGCGCCGAGGAGCCCAGGCCGTCGAAGCACACGTCCACGTTGCCGGCGATCAGATCCTGCAGCATCGGGCCGGCACCGCGGTACGGAATGTGGGTGATGAAGGTGCCGGTTTGCTGCTTGAACAGTTCACCGGCCAGATGGTGCGAGGTGCCGGCGCCGGCCGAGCCGTAGTTCATCTTGGCCGGGTTCTTCTTCGCGTAGGCGACGAACTCCTGCAGCGTGGCTTGAGACACGCGCTTGGGGTTCACCACCACGACCTGCGGCGCATTGGCCAGCAGCATGAGGGGCACGAAGTCCTTCTCGATGTCGTAGTCGAGTTTGGGATAGATCGACGGCGCGATCGCATGGTGCACCGCGCCCATGAACAGCGTGTAGCCGTCGGCCGGCGCCTTGGCCGCAATGCTGGCGCCCAGCGTGCCGCCGGCCCCGCCGCGGTTGTCGATGACCAGGGTCTGGCCAGTGGCCTTCGAGAACTGGGCCGAGAGCGGCCGCGCGAAGGCATCGGTGCCGCCACCGGCCGGGAACGGCACGATCATCGTGACGGGCCTGGTGGGCCAGGTGCCCTGCGCCTGCGTGGTGCCGGCCGCTGCTACGGCCGCACCGGCTGCGGCCAACCGCAAGATGTCGCGGCGATGAAAGAGGGTGTTCATTGTTTGCTTGTCTCCGTTGTCGTTGAGGATGCGTCAGCTCTTCTTCTTGAGAAGCAGATTCTCGATGTCGCCGGATATCGGCACCTTGCCCAGCGCCAGCAGCGCGCGGTGCTTGTCGAGCCGCTTGAGATCGTAGAGGTAGTTCACCATCAGTCCATAGGACTGCTTAAGGCCTTTGGCCGACGGGTCGCCGGCCCAGTTGAGACGTTCCACGCGTGCACCGTTGCCAAGGTGGAACCGCGCCACCGGATCGGCGGGTTTGCCGTCCGTCATTTCGCTGCCCAGGTAGCGTGCCGCCGCCGTCAGCAGCAGATGGCGCAGCGGCGACGCCGGCGCCAGCCCGAGCGGCTTGTCGACCGCCGCGAGCAGGTCGGCGGCTGCCGGCGTGTCGACGCCGGTCGCCCGGGCGAGTTCGGCGCGCTGTCGGTCGTCGAAGTTCTCCAGGTGGGCCGCCATGTTCTTGCCGAGCCATGTCCGGAACCCGGGAATCGGCGACAGGGTGGCAAAGGTCTTGAGCTTTGGAAACTCGTCCTTCAGCGTTTCGACCACGCGCTTGATGAGCGAATCGCCGAAGCTCACGCCGCGCAGCCCGCTCTGCGTGTTGCTGATGGAATAGAAGATGGCGGTGGTGGCACGATCCAGGTCCTCCGCCGCGGCCGATTCGTCGAGCAGGGGCGGAATGCTGTCGGCCATCGCGTCCACCAACGCCACCTCGACGAAGATCAATGGCTCGCCGGGCAGGCGTGGGTGAAAGAAGCCGTAGCAACGACGGTCGGAGTCGAGTCGGTTCCGGACGTCGGCCCAACTCTGGATGTCGTGCACCGCCTCGTACTTGATGAGCTTCTCGACCAGCGATGCCGGCGAATCCCAGCTGATGCGCCGCAGATCCAGAAAACCCACGTCGAACCAGGTGGAGAACATGTACTCCATCTCCACGTCCAGCGCGCGCAGGCGCTTGTCGGTCTTGAGGTGCGACTGCATTTCCGCACGCATGCCGACCAGAAACGGAATGCCTTCGGGGTAGACGCTGAAGCGCTGCAGCAGCCGACGCCGCGGCGAGACCGTGGCGCGGCGGTAGTTCACTTCGGCCACCGCCTCGTCCGGCGTGCCGAGTGCGGCCGCGAACTGGGCCTGTGCGGCCTTCGCCTTGCCGGGGTCGGCCACGAAGATCTCGCTCATGAGGAGCCAGAGGTCGCGCCGCTCTTCGGGGGTGGCCGCCACATACCAGCCCTGCAGCGCCTTGGCGCGGCGGCCGCCTTCGACCTCGCTGACGGCCGGATCGATCACCGCCTTGAGCTCGGCCAGGGTGCGGCGCAGCGCACGCGGCGACAGCGCCTCGTCTTTCTGGCGCAGCGTCGCGTCCAGGCGTTCGCGCGTCGACCGGGGCGGCGACGTTGCCGCGTCTGCCCGATCGCCCTCGCCTTGCGCCGGCGACTTGCGGCCCGGCCGAAGCCTCGACACGCTGCGTTCCAGCCACGTTGCCGTACCGTTCATGACATCACCCTCAGTTTCTGTTGTTGCGCCACCTCGCGCAAAGCCTCGCGTTGCCGCGTCAGGTGGGTGCGCATGGCCGCTTCGGCGCCTGCGCTGTCGCGCGCCTTGAGCGCGGCGAACACGGCGAGATGCTCCGAAAGGCTTTGCTCAAGCCGGCCCGGCGCGTGCAGTTGTTGCAGGCGCGCGAGCTTCAGGATCTTGCGCAGGTCGCCGATCACCTGCGCCAGCCAGCGGTTGTCGGCCAGCGTGATGATGGCTTCGTGGATCACATGGTTGGTGGCGTAGTAGTCGGTGATGCGCCGGGCTTTCGCGTGGCGCGTCAGCTTGTCGTGCAGCGCGTCGAGTTCCCGCAGTTCGGCGTCGCTCGCATTACGCGCCGCCTCGAAGGCGCAACGGCCTTCGAGCAGCGCAATCACCGGAAAGATCTCGTCGAGGTCGCGCTCGGTCACCTCGCTGACGAAGCAGCCGCGCCGCGGCTCGTGCCGCAGCAGCCCCTCGGCCGTGAGCACCTTGAGCGCCTCGCGCAACGGTGTGCGGGAAATTTCCAGCCGCTGGCACAGCGCGCCCTCGTCGAGAAAGCTGCCCGGCGCCAAAGTACCCGCGAAGATCTGCTCGCGCAGCGTGGCCGCGACTTCGTGGTGCAAAGAGTTGTAGACGATGCGCACGAGGAATCCTTGGTCAATGTCCGTAATTTTTGCTAATTACGGGAAATTATTCAACGTTCGGCCCGATCCGGCAAGCACCGGCACATCGGGATGAACCCTTGCCCTGCTGCTCGACGCACTGGATTTGCGCGACACCCGGCAGTCGTAGCGCAGCGAAAACTTCGAACCTGACGGGCCGCGAGCGGGCCATTCAGCGCGAACCGTGCGCGCACCCGCGAGAAAGCCGACGAAGCCGCGCTACGAGGCGGCGCAGGCTCGGTTGGTTCAGCGCACCTTCGCCGCCTGCGGCTGCCGCGCGGCCCACAGCCACAGGCCGATGCCGAACACGATCATCGGCAGGCTCAGCCACTGGCCCTGGCTCAGGTTGAGCGCCTGCAGGCCCAGAAAGTCGTCCGGCTCCCGGAAGAACTCTGCGACGAAGCGGAATACGCCATAGCCGACCATGAACATCGCCGCCACCTGGCCCTGCCTGCGCTCCTTGCGGGCGTACAGCCACAGCAACACGAACAGCAGCAGCCCCTCGAGCAGGAACTGGTAGACCTGCGACGGGTGCCTGGGCAGCATCGAGCCGCTTTGCGGGAACACCATGCCCCAGGGCAGCTCGGGACTGCTGAAGCGACCCCAGAGCTCGCCGTTGATGAAATTGCCGACGCGGCCGGCCGCAAGCCCGGTGGGCACGCAGGGCGCCACGAAGTCCATCACCTGCCAGAACGGCCGCGTGCGCGAGCGTGCAAACCACACCATCGACGCGATCACGCCGAGCAGCCCGCCATGGAAGCTCATGCCGCCCTGCCAGACGAACAAGATCTCGAGCGGGTGCGTGAGGTAGTAGCCCGGCTTGTAGAACAGGCAGTAGCCGAGCCGGCCGCCGACGATGACGCCGACCACGCCGAGGAACAGGATGTCTTCCACGTCCTTGCGGCTCCAAGCGCCGGGCCCGGTGATCGAGCGGAAAGGCTCGTGGCCGAGGCGGCGCGTGCCGA
Organism: Variovorax nitratireducens; assembly: GCF_051216545.1. Classification (NCBI taxonomy): domain Bacteria; kingdom Pseudomonadati; phylum Pseudomonadota; class Betaproteobacteria; order Burkholderiales; family Comamonadaceae; genus Variovorax; species Variovorax nitratireducens. The sequence goes on along the minus strand of NZ_JBPJZO010000004.1, from coordinate 242,167 downwards.
GAAAGAAGAAAAGCCCGAAGGCAGCCAGATAGGTCAGGCCATACCAATGGATGGCGACCGGCCCGAGCTGCAGCGCGATCGGGTCGATGTGGGGGTACATGAGCATGAGAGCGATTGTGCCGTGCGCAGCCGAGGGCAAGAGGCGCGTGATTGGCGGTTGCCGCCGGGGCATCGCGCGCGTGCTTCGTGCTTGGCGTTTCGGGGTAGGGCCTGTGGGGTAGGCCCCTGCGGGAGGGCCGGCGCGGGAGGGCGTCGGGGGTAGGCCGCCGGCGGCGGGTGGCCCCTTCCGCGAATGTCCCCCGGGCTTCGCCCTCCTCCTTTATTTCGCTGCAGGGGCCACCCACCACCAGCGGCCTGGGCACGCTCGTGGTGTTCAGCGCGAAACGGTCACGCCGCTTCCAGGATCAGGGCGGTGGGGCACGCTGCGCAGCGAAATAAAGGAGGAGGCCGCAGGCCGGGGGACATTCGCGGAGCAGCGTGCCCCGCCGCCCTGATCCCGCCCCGGAGCCTCCGCGCCCCGATCCCGCCGGAGAGCTTCGGCGCCCTGCGCCGTGCCCCCGGCCCCGGAACCTCAACGCTCAGATCACTGCCGTGGACTCTGCGAAATGCAAGACCGCAGAAGTCAGCCGCCCCCGCGCTCCCGCACGAAGTCGACGAAGCGTCCCAGCGCCGGGTTGTCGTTCTGCGCTGGCCAGACCAGGCTGGTTTCGCAGCCGGGCAATGCCAGCGCCGCGCGGCGCCGGCCCGTCGCCGCGAACTCGGCCGCACCGCGGTACACCACACCCTCGCGCCTGAACTGCGTCACGCTCTCGGGCACCCAGGCCACGCCGAGACCACCCGACACGAGGTTGACGATGGTCTGCATCTGGATCGCCTCCTGCGCAATGGCCGGCACGCGGCCGGCCGCATGGTAGAGCGCAAAGATCGCGTCGTGCACCGAGGGCAGGATGCGACGCGGAAACACCACGAGCGGCTCGGCCAGCACCGTGTCGAGCGTGAGCTGCTTCGCCCGCGCCAGCGGATGGCGCGCCGGCACCGCCAGCACCAGCGGTTCGGCCGCAACCGCCACGCGCTTCAGGCCAGCGGGGGCGAAGCCGGGCGAATGCAGTATCAGCCCGGCGTCGATCTCGCCGCGTGCCAGCGCTTCGAGCTGCACGTCACCAGTGGCCTCGACCAGCTCGAGTGCCACCTGCGGGCAGAGCGTGCGGAACTCACGCACCCAGGCCGGCAGGCGCTCGAAGCCGATGGTCGAAACGAAAGCCAGCCGCACCCGCCCGACCTCGCCGGCCGCTGCGGCACGCGCGCGCGCCGGCAGCGCCTGGGCGCGTGCAAGCAGCTCGCGCACGTCGGGAACCAGCGCCTCGCCGGCCGGCGTGAGCGCGACGCTGCGGCGCGTGCGGTCGAACAGCCGCACGCCGATGGCCGCTTCGAGCTGGGCAATCGCCTGGGTAACGGGCGGCTGCGTCATGTGCAGGCGCACGGCCGCGCGGCCGAAATGCAACTCCTCGGCCACGGCCAGAAACTGGCGCCAGACGCGCAGGTCGATCGATGCTGTCATTCACACAGCATATCAATAGTGCTGGTGAAATGGATTGGCTGCAATCACAGAAGCGGCCGATACTCGGCGCTCCACGAGATATCCCACGAAAGAGGCAAGCAAATGGCCGACAGCAGCACCCTGATCAACCGCCGCAGCATCAACATCGTCGACGGCAAGTCGCGCGCACCGAACCGCTCGATGTTCTATGCGATGGGCTACGAGGAAAGCGACTTCAAGAAGCCGATGGTCGGCGTGGCCAACGGCCACAGCACCATCACGCCGTGCAACTCGGGCCTGCAGAAGCTGGCCGACGCGGCGATCGAAGGCATCGAGGAAGCCGGCGGCAATGCGCAGGTGTTCGGCACGCCCACCATCTCGGACGGCATGGCGATGGGCACCGAAGGCATGAAGTATTCACTGGTGAGCCGCGAAGTCATTTCGGACTGCATCGAGACCTGCGTCGGCGGCCAGTGGATGGACGGCGTGCTGGTGGTCGGCGGCTGCGACAAGAACATGCCGGGCGGCATGATGGGCATGCTGCGCGCCAACGTGCCGGCCATCTATGTCTACGGCGGCACCATCCTGCCGGGCCGCTACAAGGGCCAGGACTTGAACATCGTGAGCGTGTTCGAGGCGGTGGGCCAGAACGCCGCGGGCAATCTCAGCGACGAAGACCTGCTGCAGATCGAGAAGCGCGCCATCCCCGGCACCGGCTCGTGCGGCGGCATGTACACGGCCAACACCATGTCGAGCGCGTTCGAGGCGCTGGGCATGTCGCTGCCCTACTCGTCGACCATGGCGAACCCGCACGACGAGAAGCAGAACTCGGCGAAGGAGTCGGCCAAGGTCTTGATCGAGGCGATAAAGAAAGATCTGAAGCCGCGCGACATCGTGACCCGCAAGGCGATCGAGAACGCGGTGGCGGTGATCATGGCCACCGGCGGCTCGACCAACGCGGTGCTGCACTTCCTGGCGATCGCGCATGCGGCCGACGTCGAATGGACGATCGACGACTTCGAGCGCATGCGCAAGAAGGTGCCGGTGTTGTGCGACCTGAAGCCCTCGGGCAAGTACCTCGCGGTCGACCTGCACCAGGCCGGCGGCATTCCGCAGGTGATGAAGGTGCTGCTGAACGCCGGCCTGCTGCACGGCGATTGCATCACCATCACCGGCCAGACCATTGCCGAAGTGCTGGCGGACGTGCCCGACGTGCCGCGCGCCGATCAGGACGTGATCCGCGCCATCGGCAAACCGATGTACGCCGAAGGCCATCTCGCGATCCTCAAGGGCAACCTGTCGCCCGAAGGCGCGGTCGCCAAGATCACGGGCCTCAAGAATCCGGTCATCACCGGCCCGGCGCGCGTGTTCAACGACGAGCAGTCAGCCCTGCAAGCCATCCTCGACGGCAAGATCAAGGCCGGCGATGTGATGGTGCTGCGCTACCTCGGCCCCAAGGGCGGCCCCGGCATGCCGGAGATGCTCGCGCCGACCGGCGCGCTGATCGGTGCGGGCCTGGGCGAAAGCGTCGGCCTCATCACCGATGGCCGCTTCTCCGGCGGCACCTGGGGCATGGTGGTCGGCCACGTCGCGCCCGAAGCCGCGGCCGGCGGCACCATCGCCTTCGTCCACGAAGACGACTCGATCACAATCGACGCGCACAAGCTGGTGCTGGAGCTGAACGTGCCGGAGGCCGAGATCGAGAAACGCCGTGCGGCCTGGAAGGCACCGGCTCCACGCTACACGCGCGGCGTGCAGGCCAAGTTCGCGTTCAACGCATCGAGCGCGAGCACCGGCGCGGTGCTCGACAACTACTGATCAGGCCATCATCCAGGCGCCGAAGCCGAACACCAGAAAGCCGATGCCGATGATGCCGAAGATGCTGCGGAACTGAAGCTCCATCGCCGGCGGAATGCTCTGGCCGATGAAGTGGCCGAGCATGCCGAAGCCGATGGTCATGAAGCCAAGGCCCAGCGAACGCGCCGAGTCGTCGAACGGATAGAAGATCGCGACCAGAAAGCCGCCGACGAACAGCGCGTTGGAACCCATGGTGACGCGCTGTCGCCAGCGCTGCTGGCCGGGCGTCGGATCGCGCCGCGCAGGCGGGGGGCGCAGCCCCACGCTCTTGCGCTCGCCCCGCGCAACGCCGACGAAGAACAGCCCGAACAGCGTGGGAAGCAGTCCGAAGACGCCCATGCCCCACACGATCCCCCAGACGTTCTGGAAATCGGCCACGACGGCACGCGCCGGGTTGTCGGGCCGATAGCGCACTTCGACCGGGTCGCCGGCCGAAAGCCCTGCGAGGCCGCCGCCCAGGCCCTTGACCTTGCGCGGCTCGCCGTCGGGAGCGGTGTAGGCCACGAGCGGCGCGCGCGTCTCGGTGACCTTGCCCTTGCCATCGGTGCTGCGTTCGGTGACGTAACCCGCGATCTGGCCCTGCACAACCTCGGTACCGCCGACCAGTTGCCAGCGCTGCCAGGCCGAAACGCCTGCCGCGGTGAGCCCGGCGGCCCCGATGATCAGGCAGCCCAGCGCGACGCCGGCTTCGAGCCCCATGCGCGAGCCGAGCAGCGCGCCGCAGGCTGGCCCGACCAGCAGCGACAGACCGAACACCAGCACCGCCATGTCGATGATGCCCTCGTCCATGGCCGGTCCGCCGGTTAAAGCCGCGTCAGCTCTTGCCGCGGCGCTTGCGGTTGGAGCGGCTGTTGAGCATGCCGAGCTGGCTGCGCTGCCGGTCGATGCGCGCCTGGCGGCGCTCGTCTTCCTTCTTCATGACCTGGCGCTTGGTGTAGCCCGATGCATCGGCATAAGCCCACCAGGCCAGCGCCAGCCCGAACGGAATCAGCACGATCCACCAACTGAGCTCGGCTGCGGGGCCGATCTCGAAGTACTTGAGAGCCACGCCCAGCAGGCCCAACATCAAAAACCACATGGCGAATCCCTCGGGAAAGTTGAGTGTGCGCCGCAAGGCGCGGTGCACCGCGCTGCCTACAATCGCGTTGGAACGACTGTAACGCAACGGATACGAATTACCCCATGAGAAGAACCCTGCTGTTCATGACGCTGAGCCTCGGCGCAGCCGCACCGGCCCTGGCCGACCTTGCGCTGGCGACGTCGAAAAACTGCATGAGCTGCCATGCGGTGGAGCGCAAAGTGCTGGGCCCGTCGTTCAAGGAGGTGGCCGCCAAATACAAGGACGACAAGACGGCGGCCGACAAGATGGCGAGCAAGATCGTCAAGGGCGGCTCGGGCGTCTGGGGCCCGCTGCCGATGCCGGCGAATCCGCAGGTGAACGAGGCCGACGCGAAAAAGCTGGCGGCCTGGGTTCTCTCGACAAAGTAGACGGAGCCGCTACACCCGCTGCGGGACGACCTCGCCCAGCGACGGCGTCGGGCGCCGCTCGAAGCGGTCTTCCAGCTGGCCGACGTGCGCGGCCGTGGTGTTGTCGGACTGATCCGCGCGCAGGCGCAGCGTCGCCTCAAGCTGCTCCACCCGCGCCAGCACCGCCGCCTGCCGCTGATTGCCTTGCGTCACACGGGTTTGCTCCTGGGCTTCGAGGAACGCGCGCAACTCGGTGAAACGCGAAGCCTCGGCCTTGTCGGCCAGCTCGCGTTGCGCCTGCATCTCCTTGGTGTGGCGACGCGTGTCGATCAGCACCGCGCTCTGCAGGTAGAACACATAGGCCAGGAACAGCACGGCCAGCAGCGTGGTCAGCCCCAGCATGATCAACCCGAACGGCGCGGTGATCTGCATCAGCCCGATCGACATCACGGTCGGCTCCACCAGGATGCCCCAGTTCAACGCGGCCAGTGCCGCGATCAGCAGCACCACCACCAACAACACACCGGTTCTCAGGCCCATGATCGCGCTCCTCTCTGCAAATCAGGGCCCATTTGTAACGCACATTGGAGCCGCCGCGCGTCGGACAGCGGCGCGTCGGCTTCCCGGCGGCGTCAGTAGGCTTGCCCGAGCTGCTCGAGGATCGCGGGGTTTTCGAGCGTCGAAGTGTCCTGCGTGATGGCCTCGCCCTTGGCGATGGAGCGCAGCAGGCGCCGCATGATCTTGCCGCTTCGCGTCTTGGGCAGGTTGTCGCCGAAGCGGATGTCCTTCGGCTTGGCGATTGGGCCGATTTCTTTCGCGACCCAGGCGCGCAGTTCGTTCGCGATCTGCTTGGCCTCGGCATCGTTCGGGCGGCCACGCTTGAGCACCACGAAGGCGCAAACGGCCTCGCCCGACACGTCGTCCGGACGCCCCACCACTGCCGCCTCGGCCACCAGATCGGTCTTGGACACCAGTGCCGATTCGATCTCCATCGTGCCGAGGCGGTGCCCCGACACGTTGAGCACGTCGTCGATGCGGCCAGTGATGCGGAAGTAGCCCCGGTCGGCGCTGCGCACCGCACCGTCGCCGGCCAGGTAGATCGTGCCGCCCATCTCTTCGGGGAAATAGCTCTTCTTGAAGCGATCCGGATCGTTCCAGATGGTGCGGATCATCGAAGGCCAGGGGCGCTTGATGACCAGCATGCCACCCGCCCCGTTCGGCAGATCCTTGCCGGTTTCGTCGACGATCGCGGCCGCGATGCCCGGCAGCGGCAAGGTGCAGGAGCCCGGCACCAGCGGCGTGGCGCCCGGCAGCGGCGTGATCACATGGCCGCCGGTTTCGGTCTGCCAGAAGGTGTCGACAATCGGACATTTCTCGTGGCCGATGTTTCGGTGGTACCACATCCACGCCTCGGGATTGATCGGCTCGCCGACCGAGCCGAGGATGCGCAGGCTCGACAGATCCCAATTCTTCGGGTGAACCTTCTCGTCGGATTCCGCCGCCTTGATGAGCGAACGGATCGCGGTGGGCGCAGTGTAGAAGATCGACACCTTGTGCTTCTCGATCATCTGCCAGAAGCGCCCGGCGTTCGGGAAGGTCGGGACGCCCTCGAACACGACCTGCGTCGCGCCGGCCGCAAGCGGGCCGTACGCGACATAGGTGTGGCCGGTGATCCAGCCGATGTCGGCGGTGCACCAGAACACGTCGTCGGGACGCAGGTCGAAGGTCCAGTCCATGGTGAGCTTGGCCCACAGCAGGTAGCCGCCGGTCGAATGCTGCACGCCCTTGGGCTTGCCGGTCGAACCCGAGGTGTAGAGGATGAAGAGGGGGTGCTCGGCGCCCACCGGCTCCGGCGGGCAATCGATGCCCTGCCCCTCGAGCGCCTCGGCGAACGTGATGTCGCGCCCCTCGAAGCGCTTCCAGTCGGACAGCGTGCGCTCATGCACGAACACGGTCTTGATCGATTCGCAGCCGCCCAGTGCGATGCCGTCGTCGACGATGGCCTTGAGCGGCAGTTCCTTGCCGCCGCGCATCTGGAAGTTGGACGTGATCACGGCGACGGCGCCGGCATCGATGATGCGTTCCTGCAGCGCCTTGGCCGAGAAACCGCCGAACACCACGCTGTGCGTGGCGCCGATGCGGGCGCAGGCCTGCATCGCGATCACGCCCTCGATCGTCATCGGCATGTAGACGATGACGCGGTCGCCCTTCTGGATGCCCTGTGCCTTGAGCGCATTGGCGAACTGCGCCACGCGCACCAGCAAGTCCTTGTAGGTGATTTCGGTGACCGCGCCGTCATCGGCCTCGAAGATGATCGCGGTCTTGTTTTCGACCGGCGTGCCGATGTGCTTGTCGAGGCAGTTGGCGCTCGCGTTGAGCTCGCCATCGTCGAACCAGGTGTAGAACGGCGCGTTCGACTCGTCCAGCGTGCGCGTGAACGGCTTCGTCCAGACCATGTTGTCGCGCGCCTGGCGCGTCCAGAAACCGTCCGGATCTTGCTCGGCTTCCTTGCACAGCGCCTCGTAGGCCGCCATGCCGGCGATGCGGGCGCCCGACGAGGCGCGCGCGTCGGGCGGGAAGACACGGCTCTCGACCAGAACCGACTCGATGTTTTTGGATGCGCTGCTCATTGTTGTCTCCTGTCGACCTGCTGTGGGTACGGGCGGTAATGTCGGCGGGCCCACTTACGGGCCACTGACGCGGTGCAAGCGCCATCATGCCGGCGCCAGAGCGCGGCGAAGGGGCATTGCTGAGGCCCATGCTGCATCGAACCCTAGAATCGCGCGTTCCTTTCTCTCCAGGCAACGATGTCCTTTCCCGACCCCCAAGTCCCCGCGCCCAGCCCCCGCTCGCCGCTTCGGCCGCTGCCCAAGCTGATCTTTGCAAGCCGCTGGCTTCAATTGCCGCTCTACCTCGGCCTGATCGTGGCGCAAGGCGTCTACGTGGTGCACTTTCTGGTCGAGCTGCTGCATCTGGTGGAGGCCGCCTTCGGCAGCCAGACCGCGCTGCAGGCGCTGATCAGCAGCATCGGCTACAAGACCGTGACGCCGATCGTCACGCTCAACGAGACGGTGATCATGCTGGTGGTGCTGGCGCTGATCGACGTGGTGATGATCTCCAACCTGCTCATCATGGTGATCGTGGGCGGCTACGAAACCTTCGTGAGCCGCATGGAACTCGAAGGCCATCGCGACCAGCCCGAATGGCTGAGCCACGTGAACGCCTCGGTGCTGAAGGTGAAGCTGGCGACCGCCATCATCGGCATCAGTTCGATCCACCTGCTCAAGACCTTCATCAACGCCGACAACTACACCGACCGGGTATTGATCGCGCAGACCGTGATCCACATCACCTTCCTGTTTTCGGCCATAGCCATCGCCTACACCGACAAGCTGATGTCCGGCCCGGCTCCCGCGTCGCACTGAGGGCTGCGCCACCCGCCTCGCACACGTTTTCTCCACACTCCCCCTGCAAAGTCGGGGCTCCACGAACGGAGAAGAGGAGAAGGCGACATGCAGGCAAACGATTCGATCCGGCAACCGGCCGACCCGGCCCGCCGCCACGCGCTGGGCGCGTTGGGCTCACTGGGGGTCATTGCGCTGTCGGGTTGCGGGGGCGGTGGCGGCAGTGATGGCAGCGCCAGCCTGCTGGGCACGAGCGCCGCTGCGGCCGCAGCCGCAGCCAGCACCACCACAACGACCGCTGCCGCGACTGGCACAAGTTCCGGCACCAGCTCCGGCACCTCCACGACCACCACAACCACCACGGCATCCTCTTCATCGAGCACCTGCCCTGCGACGCCCGCCGAAACTGCCGGCCCATACCCGGCGGACGGCTCCACGGCATCGAACCAGAAACTCAATGCACTCGTGCTCTCCGGCATCGTGCGCAGCGACATCCGCAGCAGCGTCGGGAGCGCCAGCGCCGTCGCGCCAGGGGTTCCGATGACGATCACCCTCACCCTCGTCAACACCAAGAACAGTTGCGCGCCATTGGAAGGCTATGCGGTTTACCTCTGGCACTGCACGCGCGATGGCAACTACTCGCTGTATTCGACCGGCGTGACGGCCGAGAACTTCCTGCGCGGCATTCAGGTCAGCGACAGCAGCGGCAAGGTGACGTTCACGACCATTTTCCCCGGCTGCTACAGCGGCCGCTGGCCACATGTGCACTTCGAGGTGTACCCGAGCCTCACGGCGGCCACGGACAGCAGCGCCGTCAGCGACTACGCGCTCGTGACCCAGCTGGCGATACCTGCGGCGGCCTGCACCCAGGTCTACGGCCTGGTCAGTGGCTACGAAGCGAGCGTCGGCAACTTTGCCAACGTCACGCTCGCCAGCGACAACGTGTTCGGCAACGACAGCGCTGCGCTGCAAATTGCCGCCGTGAGCGGCAGCGTCGCCAACGGCTTCGCCACGGCGCTGCAAGTTGGCGTTGCAGTTTGAGGGAGGCGAGATGCGAAAGCTTTCTGCCGCCTGGAGCCTTGCCCTTGTGGGCCTGACCCTGATGGGCAGCGCGCATGCCGTCAATGGCACGCGCCTCCATGACGACTCCGGGCCGCCACCGCCGCCCCCGGAAGCGGTGGCCGCATGCAAGGGCAAGACCGAGGGCGCGCAGGTGAGCTTCACTGGGCGCGGCGGCGCGACCTTCCAGGGCGAATGCCGAAAACTCGGCGACACTCTGACGGCGCGCCCGTCGGGCGCCCCGCCCGGCGGCGGCACGCCGCCACCGCGCTGACCCTCGCATGTGCCCCGTCTGACACTGCAGAACAAGGTCTTTCTCACGCTTGCAGCGCTGCTCGTCGCGCTCATGGGCATCTACGTCGGCTTCTCGCGGCTGGTTCTGACGCAGGGCCTGGGGCCCTACGTCGCCGAGATCGAACTCGAGCGGCTGGAATGGCTGGCGCGACGTGCGGTCGAACACCATGCCAGCACCGGTAACTGGAGCGCACTGCGGGCCGATCCGGGTGCCTGGCACCGCCTGCAGATGGACGACGATCTGCCCTTCGGAAATGCGCCGCCGCCACCGCCGGGAAGCGTGATGCGCCCTCCGCCCCAAGCGTTTGATGGGACGCGCCCTCCACCCCGAGCGCCGGATGGATCACGTCCGCCACCGCCGTCGCCCGGCATGGCCGGCGGCGGCGGCCCCCAACTCGACCTGCTGCCGGGGCGGCACCGTCCGCCGCCGCCACCCGACCGCGCCAACGACCCGCGCGACGAGCCCACCTCCATCTATCGACGCCTGGGCCTGACGGACGCCCAAGGCATTCACGTGGCGGGCGTGGTCGTTCCGGCCGACGAAGCCGCCCGCCTGCCGCTGCGCGAGGCCGACAAGGTGGTCGGCTATCTGGTGCTGGCGCCTCTGAAAGGCCTCGGGCGAAACGCCGAGCAGGCCTTCCTGACGCGCCAGTCGCGCTTCATGATCCTGACCGGCCTGGCCGGCCTGGCCTTGGCGCTGCTGTTTTCGTGGCTGCTGGCCCGGCGCTGGTTTGCCCCGATCGACGCGCTGATGGACGGCGCGCGGGCCGTTGCCCGCGGCCAGCTGGCAACGCGCGTACCGGTGAAGGGCAGCGACGAACTCGCGGCCCTGGCCGGCACCTTCAACGACATGGTGCAGCGCCTCGACGGTATCGAAAACTCACGCCGCGAATGGCTGGCCGACGTCTCCCACGAGCTGCGCACGCCGCTGGCGGCGATGCGCGCCGAGATCGAGGCGCTGCAGGATGGCGTTCAGCACTTCGAACCGGATACCAGCCAGCGCCTGCACCGCCAGGTGATGCGCCTGAGCCTGCTGGTGGAGGATCTGCGGCGCAGCATGAGCGACTCAGGCGAGCTCGCGCTGAACCTGGCCCCGGTGCAGCCACTCGCCCTGCTGCGCGACGCCATCGACCTGATGCACGACCGCTTCCTACGCGCCGACATCGCGCTCGATACCGCGGCGCTTGATGCCCTGGCCGCAGCCCGAACCCCCACCATATCGGGCGATGCGGACAGGCTGCACCAGGTCTTCGTCAATCTGCTCGAAAACAGCCTGCGCTACACGGACTCCTTCGGCACCCTGCGCATCGGCGCGAGCATCGACCACGGCAACCCGAGCCGGCTGGTGCTGAAATTCGATGACAGCGCGCCCGGGGTGCCGGAGCACGAACTGCCGCGCATCTTCGACCGGCTGTTCCGCGGCGAGAGCTCGCGCAGCCGGGTACACGGCGGTTCGGGCCTGGGGCTGGCCATCTGCCGCAACTTCGTGGAGGCGCACCATGGCCAGCTTGCAGCCAGCCACTCGCCGCTGGGCGGGCTGCGGGTGATCGTCTCGCTGCCGCTGGCTGGATCGCCATGACACGCGTTCTGGTGGTCGAGGACGATCCCGACATCGCGCGGGTGCTGGTCAACTACCTGCTCCATGCGGGGTATGAGGCAGAGCATCTTGCGGATGGCCGCGAGGCGCTGGCGCGCATCCTCGCCGCGCCGCCCGACCTCACCCTGCTGGACGTGATGCTGCCCGGCCTGGACGGCATGCAGGTTCTGCGACAGGCACGCGCTGCGACGCAGTCGCCCGTCATCATGCTGACCGCCCGCGTCGAAGAGGTGGATCGGTTGCTGGGACTGGAGCTGGGCGCCGACGACTACGTTTGCAAGCCCTTCTCGCCGCGCGAAGTCATCGCCCGCGTCAAGGCAGTGCTGCGGCGAAACCCCTCCACGGCCGGTGCCCCGGGCGGCCCGGCACCGGCATCGGGACTGGTACTGGACCCAACGCTGTGGCGCGCCAGCCTGCGGGGACAGGCGCTGAACCTCACGCGGCGCGAATTCCGGCTGCTGCAAGTCCTGAGCGGCCAGGCCGGCCGCATTTTCTCGCGCGGCAGGTTGCTGGAACTGGCCTACGACGATGCGCTCGACGTCAACGAACGCGCCATCGACAGCCACATCAAGAACCTGCGCAAGAAGCTGGCAACAGCCGACCCGGGCGCGGACTGGATCCGGAACGTCTACGGCGTCGGCTATTCACTGGAAGAGAAATAGGGCCGGCGGCGGACGGGCTAGTTAGCGGCCCGTCATGTTCCCGGGGATGACCCAGGCATCGAACTGCTCACCCGTGAGGTGGCCTGACGCAACGGCCGCTTCGCGCAGGCTCGAGCCTTCCTTGTGCGCCTTTTTCGCGATGAAGGCCGCCTTGTCATAGCCGATGTGCGTGTTGAGCGCCGTCACCAGCATCAGCGAGCGCTGCACCAGCTCCGTGATGCGTTCGCGGTTCGGCTGAATGCCGACCGCGCAGTGGTCGTTGAAGCTCACCATGCCGTCGGCCAGCAGGCGCACGCTCTGCAGGAAGTTGTGCGCCACCATCGGGCGGAACACGTTGAGCTCGAAGTTGCCCGAGGCGCCGCCGATGTTGATGGCCACGTCGTTGCCGAACACCTGCGCGGCCAGCATCGTGACGGCCTCGCTCTGCGTCGGATTCACCTTGCCCGGCATGATCGACGAGCCCGGTTCGTTCTCGGGAATGCTGAGCTCGCCGATGCCGCTGCGCGGCCCGCTGGCGAGCCAGCGCACGTCGTTGGCGATCTTGGTCATGCTGGCGGCCAGCGTCTTCAACGCCCCGTGCGCATGCACCAGCGCATCGACGCTGGCCATGGCCTCGAACTTGTTCGGCGCCGTCACGAACGGCAGCCCGGTGAGCCTCGCCAGTTCGGCCGCCACCTGTTCGGCGTAGCCCTTCGGCGCGTTGAGCCCGGTGCCCACGGCCGTGCCGCCCAGCGCCAGTTCGCACAGGTGCGGCAGCGCGGCGCGCACATGGGCCTCGCCGTGCGCGAGCTGCGCGGCATAGCCCGAGAACTCCTGGCCGAGCGTGAGCGGCGTCGCGTCTTGCAGATGGGTGCGGCCGATCTTCACAATGTCCATGAAGTCGTTGGACTTCGCCTCCAGCGTTCCACGCAGCCTGGCCACGGCGGGCAGCAGCTTGTGCGTGAGCGCCTCGACCGCTGCAACGTGCATGGCGGTCGGGAACACGTCGTTGCTCGACTGGCTCCGGTTCACGTCGTCGTTCGGATGCACCAGCCGCCCTTCCCCGCGCTCGCCGCCCAACAATTCGCTGGCACGGTTGGCCAGCACCTCGTTGACGTTCATGTTGGTCTGCGTGCCCGAACCGGTCTGCCACACCACCAGCGGGAATTCGCCCGCATGCTGGCCGGCGATGACCTCGTCCGCCGCCGCGACGATGGCGCCGGTCTTCTTCTCGTCCTGCAGGCCCAGCGCATTGTTCACCACCGCCGAGGCGCGCTTGACCTGCGCCAGTGCCTTGATGATCTCGCGCGGCTGCTGCTCTCCGGAGATGTCGAAGTTCTGCAGCGAGCGCTGCGTCTGGGCACCCCACAATTTGTCGGCAGGGACTTCGATCGGGCCGAAGGTGTCGCGTTCGATGCGTGTGGTCATGGAATGAGGCCGTTATTGGCAGTGATGAAACGGCCCGACAGTATGGGCCGAACGAGAAGAATTCTCATTGCAGGGGCTTCGGCGCCAGGCGGCTAAGGGATAGTCCCTGCACGGAAAGTCACGTGGGCGACGGAAGCGCCGCGATGCGCCGCCTACTGTCGTGCTCCAACACCCACCCCATGGAGACAAGCATGCAGCGCTTCGGTTTCATCCACCCTGTCCGGTCGTTGCTCTGCGCTGCCGCGTTCGCCGCGTGCGGCGCCGCCACAGCCGCCGAGACGGTCAAGATCGCCTTCATCGAGGTGCTCTCCGGTGCCTTCGCCTTCACGGGCCAGGGCTCGCTCAATCAATTGCGCGAAGTGGTCACGCAGCTCAATGCGACGGCCACGCCGACCGATCCGAAGTTCGAGATCGTGCCGCTCGACGGCAAGGGCTCGCCGCAGGAAAGCGCCTCCGCGCTGAAGATGGCGTATGACCAGAACATCCGCTACGTCACGCAGGGTGGCGGCTCCGGCGTGGCCTTTGCGCTGGTCGATGCGATCAACAAGCAGGCCGATCGCGACCCGAACGGCGGGATGGTCTACCTGAACTACTCGGCGATGGATCCGGGCCTGACCAACGATAAGTGCAGCTTCTGGCATTTCCGCTTCTACCCGTCGAGCGAGATGCAGATCGAGGGGCTGACGACCTACCTGCAGAACAAGCCGGCCGTGAAGAAGGTGTTCTTGTTCAACCAGAACTACACGCACGGCCAGCAGGTCGCGAAAGCCTCGCGCGCCTATCTCGCAAAGAAGCGCCCGGACATCCAGATCGTCGGCGAAGACTACGTGCCGATCGCGACCGTGCGCGACTTCGCACCGTACGTCGCCAAGATTGCCGCCTCGGGCGCCGACACGGTAATCACCTCCAACTGGGGCAGCGACCTGGGCCTGCTCTTCAAGGCCGCCAAGGACTACAACCTCAACATCAACTTCTACACCTTCAACGCCAATAATCCGGGCATCCCGTCGCAGATGGGCTCCTGGGGCGTCGACAAGGTAAGCGTGATGTGGAACTGGGGCAGCAACGCGCCGACGCCCGCGCTGGAAAAAATCGCCATGGCGTACAAGAAGAAGTCGCCCGACGAAGACTTCATCTTCGCATCGCACTGGTACACCATGAACATGCTGCGCGCGGCGATGCGCAAGGCCAAGTCGACCGATCCGAAGACGGTCGCCTACGCCCTGGAAGGCATGAAATACGAGAGTCCGGTCGGCGAGGTCGAGATGCGCAAGGCGGATCACCAGATGCTCGCGCCGATCTACCTGGGCGTGTGGGCCAAAAAGGGCAGCCCGGGCGTCAAGCACGATGCCGAGAACACCGGCTACGGCTTCCGCTCCGAGGTGGTTTGGGACTCGTACGTGAGCGCCCAGCCGACGTCCTGCCAGATGAAGCGGCCTCCGGTCTGAGCCAACAGGCCGTCCGCGCTAGCCGCGGGGGCGAATTAGAGGCGGTGGGGGATAATTTCGGCTCCCCACCGCACAAGAACCTCACGATGACCACCACCATCCAGCAGGCCGACCTGATCGAATCGGTCGCCGCCGCGCTTCAGTACATCAGCTACTACCACCCGGCCGACTACATTGCCCACCTGGCCAAGGCCTACGAGCGCGAGCAGAGCCCCGCCGCCAAGGATGCGATCGCGCAGATCCTCACCAACAGCAAGATGAGCGCAACCGGCCATCGGCCGATCTGCCAGGACACCGGCATCGTCAACGTGTTCCTCAAGGTCGGCATGGACGTGCGCTGGGGCGGCTTCACGGGCAGCTTGGACGACGCCATCAACGAAGGCGTGCGCCGCGGCTACAACCACCCCGACAACACCCTGCGCGCCTCGGTGGTGGCCGATCCTCAGTTCGACCGCAAGAACACCAAGGACAACACCCCCGCCGTGATCTTCACCGAGATCGTGCCGGGCAACACCGTCGAAGTGACGGTCGCGGCCAAGGGCGGCGGCAGCGAGAACAAGAGCAAGCTGGTGATGTTGAACCCCGGCGACAGCGTGGTCGACTGGGTGCTCAAGACGGTGCCGACGATGGGCGCCGGCTGGTGCCCGCCCGGCATGCTGGGCATCGGCATCGGAGGCACGGCCGAGAAGGCCGCGCTGATGGCCAAGGAAAGCCTGATGGACGACCTCGACATGCACGAGCTGCAGGCCAAAAAGGCCTCTGGTGCCGAGCTCACGAAGGTCGAAGCGTTGCGCATCGAGCTGTATGAAAAGGTCAATGCGCTCGGCATCGGCGCGCAGGGCCTCGGCGGCCTTTCGACCGTGCTCGACATCAAGATCAAGATGTACCCGACCCATGCAGCCAGCAAACCGGTCGCGATGATCCCCAATTGCGCGGCCACGCGCCATGCCCACTTCGTGCTCGACGGCGGCGGCGCGGTCTACCTCACACCGCCTTCGCTCGACCTGTGGCCCGACGTCAACTGGGCGCCCGACTACAACAAGAGCAAGAAGGTCAACCTCGACACGCTCACGCCGGAAGAAGTGGCAAGCTGGAAGCCGGGCGACACGCTGCTGCTCAACGGCAAGATGCTGACCGGCCGCGACGCCGCGCACAAGCGCATCTCCGACATGCTGGCCAAGGGCGAGAAGCTGCCGGTGGACTTCACCAACCGCGTCATCTACTACGTCGGCCCGGTCGATCCGGTCAAGGGCGAGGCGGTCGGCCCGGCAGGCCCGACCACGGCCACGCGCATGGACGGCTTCACCGAAATGATGCTGGCCCAGACCGGCCTGATCGCGATGATCGGCAAGGCCGAGCGCGGGCCGGTGGCGATCGAAGCCATCAAGAAGCACAAGAGCGCCTACCTGATGGCCGTGGGCGGCGCCGCCTACCTGGTCAGCAAGGCGATCAAGACCGCCAGGGTCGTGGGCTTCGCCGACCTCGGCATGGAAGCCATCTACGAGTTCGACGTGGTGGACATGCCGGTGACCGTGGCGGTCGACGCCGGCGGCACCAGCGCGCACATCACCGGCCCGGCCGAGTGGCAAAAGCGCATCGCCAGCGGCGAGTTCAAGACCATCACGCTGGAACCGGCTTGAGTTCACCGCCTATCGGCGTGTTCGACAGCGGCATCGGCGGCCTTAGCGTGCTGAACGCGCTGCGCGCCGAGTTGCCCGCAGAACGCTTCGTGTACTTCGCGGACACCGCCCACGCGCCCTACGGCGAGCGGGGCGATGCCTTCGTGGCCCAGCGCTCGCTTGCGGTGGCAGCCGGCCTGGCCGAGCGCCACGCGATCAAGGCGCTGGTGGTGGCGTGCAACACCGCCACTGCGGCTGCGATCCACCTGCTGCGGTCGGCCTACCCGGTGCTTCCGCTGGTGGGCGTGGAGCCGGCCCTCAAGCCCGCAGTGGCGCTGAGCACGACCCGACGCATTGCGGTGCTGGCCACGCGTGGCACGCTCGACAGCGCCAAGTTCCGCACGCTGCATGCCGCACTGGCCGGCCAGGCCAGCTTCAGCCTGGTGCCCTGCGACGGCCTGGCGGGTGCCATTGAATCCTCGGACGCTGAAAAGATCGCAGCGCTCTGCGTCCGCTACATGGACGCTGCAGGCCGGTTTGGCATCGAGCCCGGCCAGGCCGACACGCTGGTTCTCGGGTGCACCCACTACCCCTTCGTGGCCGCTGAACTGCGCCGCCATGCCGGCCCGTCGGTTCGCTTCATAGACACCGGCGCCCCGGTTGCGCAGCAAACGCGTCGCCTGCTGGCAGCCGCCGGTTCGCTGGCCCCAGAAGGCACGGGTGAGGTACTGCTCGAAACCAGCGGCGCGCCTGAAGTCCTCGCTGCCGCTGCCGCGCGCTGGCTGGCAGCCCCGGTGCAACCATCAGCGGCGATGGCATGAAGCACCTTGCGGCCATGCTGCTGCTCGCCTTGCCCGCGCTGGCAGCGCAGGCGGCCTGCGAGAGCGGCCTGGCCGAACGCATGCATGCCAAGCTGCATCCCCAGCGCCAGCTCGACGGGGAGCGCGCCGCCTGCAAGCTCTGGCCAGCCTTTCCGGGCCGCAGCATCGTGGTGCTGCCGATGCCGCGGCCTTCACCCGAACCAGGCGTGACCGCCTACGACCTCGAGGTGCTCGTGATCCAGCGCCCCGACAATGGCAACACCGAGCGCGACACCATCGTGAGCCGACTGTTCGAGCCCGCTGCGCTCACGTCGGACGCGATCGCCGTCGAGGACATCCGCATCGACACCGCGCGCTACACGCTGGCCGCGGACACGCGTGCTTTCGGCATCCGGGTGCGCTATCGCGGCAGCTCGCGTGCCAACCCCTATGCGAGCGAGACGCTGCGGCTCTATGCAATGAAGGGGGCGAAGCTGCACAAGGCACTGGACGAGATCGAGCTCGACATGGACGGCGGCGAGTGGGACACCAGTTGCAACGGCCGCTTCGACCAGGTTCGCAGCATGCTGTCGGTGGCCCGCACCACGACCGAGGGCTATGCCGACCTGCTGGTGCAGCGCACCCGGATCGATAGCCGCACCGCAACGCAGGAAGGCGGTGAATGCGTCGAAAAGGTATTGCCCGCCCAACTGCGCACCTACACGCTGCACTACGACGGCGAAAGCTACCGCGTGCCCAAGGCACTGCGCAACGACTAGTTCAGCCGGCGGCCAGGGCTGCGGCGCGGCCGCGCTTCATGTCGATCGGGAGCAGCAACAGCAAGCCGGCAACGAACAGCACCGCGGTCGAAAGGATCGCGATGCGCTGGTTGCCGCCGGTCATCCATGTGATGGCCCCGTAGCTCAACGGGCCCACGATGCTCGCCAGCCGCGTCGCAAAGCTCCACAGCCCGAAGAACTCGCCGACCCGCTGTGGCGGCGCGAGCACCCCGGTCATGGCGCGGCCCGCCGACTGGCTCGAACCCATCGCCAGCCCGGCGATCGCAGCGGCGCACCAGAACCCCCCCTTGGTCGTGACCGAGCCCGCAATCACGCAGACCGCGATCCACGCGACCAACGTGCCCGCGAGCGCAATCCTGTGGCCGATGCGATCCTGCAGATAGCCGAAGCCGAACGCACCGATCGCCGCCGCCGAGTTGAGCGCGAAGATCAGAACCATCGTCTCCTGCGGCTGGAAGCCGATCACCTGCTCGGCATAGATCGCGGCCAGCGTGATCGCCACCGCCACGCCGCCCTGATAGGCCACAGTGCAGGCCAGCAGCCACATGAAGTCGGAAAACGCGCGGGCCTGCTCGAAGGTCTGGCGCAGTTGGCGCCAGGAGTCGGCCCATGACACCCGGCCAGCGCCGGGCGCCGGCTGTGCACGCTCCGGCAACAACGCAAAGGTGACGCAAGCCGCCACGCCATAGATCGCCGCCGTGACCAGCATGGTCACCGGCACGAAATGCGCGGCTGGCAAACCTCGCGCCTGGGCCCACAGCACATAGGCCAGGCACAGGCCCAGCGTGAGCATGCCGCCCACATAGCCGAAGCCCCAGCCCCAGCCGCTGACCTTGCCCATGCCCTCGGCCGTGGCCAGCTCGGGCAGGAAGGCACCTGTGAGCGACTCGCCGTAAGAGTAGAAGGTGTTGGAAACGATGATCAGCAGCATCGCGAGCGCCACCGCCGCAGTACCCTGGAGCTGCGGCGTCAGCGCGAGCGCCGCGGTGCCGAGCACGCAGCCCGAGGTCGCCAGCATCAGCACCCGCTTCTTGGCGGCACGCAGATCGGCCCAGGCACCGATCACCGGCATCGTGAGCATCACGATCGCGTAGGCGATGCTGAGCGACAGCGTCCAGGCGAACGCCCCCCAGGGCGCACCTTTCGCGATACCGCCCACGAAGTAGGCCGCGAACACCGCGGTGATCACGACCGTGGTGTAGCCCGAGTTGGCAAAGTCGTACATGACCCAGCCGAACACCTCGCGCTTGCGCACGCCGGGGTTGAGCGCAGACGACGGAAACAGAGCCACGCGCTGAACCTGTTCGGCGAGTTGCGACGAAGCGGCTAGTGCAGGTGCCGCGGACGGCGACCGCCACCGTGGCCACCGGCGCCCGGGCCTCCGCCCGTGCCACCGCTGCCGCGCGGGCGCCGGCCGATTTCGAGCGAGTTGACCAGCGCGTCGAAACGGTCGCCGAACAGCTTGTCGATTTCGGCGACCACGCCGCCCAGTTCGGCGCCCTCGAAGTGGCGCTCCATGAGGTTCACCACGTCTTCGACCAGCAGGTCGCGTTGCACCTGCATGATCGCGGCCGGGTTCGGGCCGACGAACAGCATGATGAAGTCGTCGCGCGACTCCTCGTCGGGGTCGCCTTCTTCCTCGTCGAAGTCGGTGTCGTAGAAAGTGACCTCGATCGCGGCGCCCTGCTCTGCCAGCTCGTTCAGTGCCATGCACATCTCGTCGAGTGCCTGGCGAAAGTCTTCGTCACCGGCCACGGTCCAGCACATCTGCAGCATGTGCTCCTTCTGCTCGAAGCGGATGCCCGGCTCCTCCTCGTACGAGCTGGTGGCGCCATCGGCGAGCGACTTGGCGCCGGCGTACTTCCAGAGCGGCTGGAGCGCTTCCTGGATCTGGTCGAAGGTGACATCGGCGCGCAGCGGCACATCGCCGTGCACATGAATTTCAAACGGAGCGTTGTAGCGAGGCATGTCTTGCTCCCTTGTAGGTTGGTGCCCGGGGCCGGAATCGAACCGGCATGCCCCTTATGCAGGAAGCGGCGGATTTTAAGTCCGATGTGTCTACCAGTTTCACCACCCGGGCGGAGGGTCGTTGCGTCGAAGATAACCCAAACAAAAACAGCCCCGACAACGAAGGTTGGCGAGGCTGCCGAATCGGTATCGCGAGCGATGACCTGATGGAGAGTGGAGGCGCGACCCGGAGTCGAACCGGGCTACACGGATTTGCAATCCGTTGCATAACCGCTTTGCTATCGCGCCACGTTGTCTGAACAAAAAAAAGGGAAGCTGATGCTTCCCTTTTTCGAAAATTGGAGCGGGAAAAGAGTCTCGAACTCTCGACCTCAACCTTGGCAAGGTTGCGCTCTACCAACTGAGCTATTCCCGCGTTTCGAGCCTCGAATTATATACCGTTTTTTCGGGCTCCTGCAAGCGCCTCGTTCAATGTTTGACCGAAGAATCCTCGGCCGGTTGCACGCTGCGTTGCTTGGCCAATTCTGCCACGGCCGCGGCAGACGCTGCCACCTCCTCATCGGACAACGGGGTCGGCATCTTCTCGAGCGCGATCTCCAGCACCTTGTCGATCCAGCGCACCGGAACGATCTCGAGGCCGTTCTTCACGTTCTCGGGAATGTCCTGCAAGTCCTTCGCGTTCTCTTCGGGAATCAGCACGGTCTTTATGCCGCCGCGCAGCGCGGCCAGCAGCTTTTCCTTCAGGCCACCGATGGCCGTGACTTCGCCGCGCAAGGTGATCTCGCCCGTCATCGCCACATCGCCGCGCACCGGGATGCCGGTGAGCGCCGACACGAAGGCCGTGGTCATGGCGGCGCCCGCGCTCGGGCCGTCCTTCGGGGTTGCGCCGTCGGGCACGTGGATGTGGATGTCGCGCTTCTCGAAGGTCTCGTCCTTGATGCCGAGCCGGCGGGCGCGGCTGCGCACCACCGTGCGCGCGGCCTCGACCGATTCCTTCATCACGTCGCCGAGCGAGCCCGTGCGGCTGATGACGCCCTTGCCCGGCATCGTGACGGCTTCGATCGTGAGCAGGTCGCCGCCCACCTCGGTCCATGCAAGGCCAACCACCTGGCCGACCTGGTTCTGCGCTTCGGCGCGGCCGAAGGTGTACTTGCGCACGCCGAGGAAGTCGTTGAGGTTCTCGCCGTTGACAGTGACCTTGGGCGTCATCTTCTTGAGCAGCAGGCCCTTCACCACCTTGCGGCAGATCTTCGACAGTTCGCGCTCGAGCGAACGCACGCCGGCTTCACGCGTGTAGTAGCGCACGATGTCGCGCACCGCTTCCTCGGTGACCAGCAGCTCTTCTTCCTTCACGCCGTTGTTCTTCAACTGCTTGGGCAGCAGGTACTTCAGCGCGATGTGCGTCTTCTCGTCTTCGGTGTAGCCCGCAAGGCGGATCACTTCCATCCGGTCCAGCAGCGCCGGCGGAATGTTCATCGAGTTCGAGGTCGCGACGAACATCACGTCGGAGAGGTCGAAGTCGACCTCGACGTAGTGGTCGCCGAAAGTGTGGTTCTGCTCGGGGTCGAGCACTTCGAGCAGCGCGCTCGACGGGTCGCCGCGGAAGTCGGTACCGAGCTTGTCGATCTCGTCCAGCAGGAACAGCGGATTGCGCGTGCCTATCTTGTTCAGGCTCTGCAGCACCTTGCCCGGCAGCGCGCCGATGTAGGTGCGGCGATGCCCGCGGATCTCGGCCTCGTCGCGCATGCCGCCCAGCGCCATGCGCGTGTACTTGCGACCAGTCGCCTTCGCGATCGACTGGCCGAGCGAGGTCTTGCCCACGCCCGGCGGCCCGACCAGGCACAAGATCGGCGCCTTGACCTTGTCGACGCGCTGCTGGACTGCGAGGTATTCCAGGATGCGATCCTTGACCTTGTCGAGCCCGTAGTGGTCTTCGTTGAGCACTTCCTCGGCGTTCGCGAGGTCGTGCTTGATCTTCGTCTTCTTGCTCCAGGGCAGGCCGACCAGCACGTCGATGTAATTGCGCACCACCGTGGCCTCGGCCGACATCGGCGACATCAGCTTGAGCTTCTTGAGCTCGGACTCCGCCTTCTTGAGCGCGTCCTTCGGCATCTTGGCGAGCTTGATCTTTTTCTCGATCTCCTCGATGTCGGCGCCCTCTTCGCCTTCGCCGAGCTCCTTCTGGATCGCCTTGACCTGCTCGTTCAGGTAGAAGTCGCGCTGGTTCTTTTCCATCTGGCGCTTCACACGGCCGCGGATCTTCTTGTCGACATTCAGGATATCGACTTCGCGTTCGAGCTGGCCGAACAGGTTTTCCAGGCGCAACTTGATGTCGTCGAGATCGAGCACTGCCTGCTTGTTGTCGAGCTTGAGCGGCAGGTGGGCGGCAATGGTGTCGGCCAGGCGGCCCGGATCGTCGATGCTCGAGATCGAGGTCAGGATCTCGGGTGGAATCTTCTTGTTGAGCTTGACGTACTGGTCGAACTGCTGCATCACGGCGCGGCGCAGCGCTTCGATTTCGGTGCCCTTTTGCGAGGATGCTTCGGGCGCTTCGATCGGCGTCACGTTGGCCGAGAAATGCGTCTCGCCGTCGTCGATGCGGTTCACACGGGCACGCTGCTGGCCTTCGACCAGCACCTTGACCGTGCCGTCGGGCAGCTTGAGCATCTGCAGGATGGTCGAGACGCAACCGACCTCGAACATGTCCTCAACCGAAGGCTCGTCCTTCGCGGCGGCCTTTTGCGCCACCAGCATGATGCGGCGCTCCGCCTCCATGGCCAGTTCCAGCGCCTTGATGCTCTTGGCGCGGCCCACGAAAAGCGGGATCACCATGTGGGGAAATACCACAACATCCCGCAGCGGCAGCAGCGGCAGATCGATGGCGTCAGGAGGAAGGGGAGTATGACCGGACATGAGGATCCTTTAGGCCTTTTTCGCTGCTTCGCGGTACACGAGCAACGGGGGCTTGTTTTCATCGATGGTCGATTCCTCGACCACCACCTTGTCGACATTGGTCGCGTTCGGCAATTCGAACATGGTGTCGATCAGCGACTGTTCAAGGATCGACCGCAAGCCTCGTGCGCCCGTCTTGCGCGCCAGCGCCTTGCGCGCAATTGCTTTCAGAGCGGCGGGACGGATCTCGAGATCCACGCCTTCCATCTGCAGCAGCTTGGTGAACTGCTTGACCACTGCGTTCTTCGGCTCGGTCAGGATCTGCACCAGCGCGTCTTCGCTGAGTTCGGCCAGCGAGGCCACCACCGGCATGCGGCCGACGAGTTCGGGGATCAGGCCGAACTTGATCAGGTCTTCCGGCTCCACTTCGCGGAACACCTCGGTGATGCTGCGCTGCTCCTTGCTGCGCACCATCGCGCCGAAGCCGATGCCGGAGGCTTCGGTACGGTTCTCGATCACCTTCTCGAGACCCGAAAACGCACCGCCACAGATGAACAGGATATTGGTCGTGTCGATCTGCAGGAAGTCCTGGTTCGGATGCTTGCGCCCGCCCTGCGGCGGCACGCTGGCCATGGTGCCTTCGATCAGCTTGAGCAAAGCCTGCTGCACGCCCTCGCCCGACACGTCGCGGGTGATCGAGGGGTTGTCGGACTTGCGCGAGATCTTGTCGATCTCGTCGATGTAGACGATGCCTCGCTGGGCCTTTTCGACTTCGTAGTTGCAACTCTGCAACAGCTTCTGGATGATGTTCTCGACGTCTTCGCCGACATAGCCCGCTTCCGTCAGCGTGGTGGCGTCGGCCATCACGAAGGGCACGTCGAGCATGCGCGCCAGCGTCTGGGCCAGCAGCGTCTTACCCGAACCGGTCGGGCCGATCAGCAGGATGTTGCTCTTGCTGAGTTCGACCTCGTCGCCCTTGGTGTTCTTTTCCTTGTGGCGCAGGCGCTTGTAGTGGTTGTAGACCGCCACGGACAACATGCGCTTGGCAGGCTCCTGGCCGATCACGTAGTTGTCGAGGTTGGTCTTGATCTCGAGCGGCGTCGGCAGGTCGTTGCGCGCGTCGCGTGCTTCTTCACCCGCCGGTAGTTCGTCGCGGATGATTTCGTTGCAGAGGTCGATGCATTCGTCGCAGATGAACACCGACGGACCGGCGATCAGCTTTTTGACCTCGTGCTGACTCTTCCCGCAGAACGAGCAGTAAAGCGTTTTTTCGCTGGAAGAGCCTTTTTTCTCGGCCATGCAGATGCCTCGTAACTGGGATTTAACAATGATAGCGAAACAAAAACGGCGTTCCCCGTGTGGGAAACGCCGTTTTCGGACCCGCGGCCGGCAAAAAAGCGACTTAAGCCCGCTTGTGGATCACCTGGTCGACCAGCCCATAGACCTGCGCTTCCTCGGCCGACAGGTAACGGTCGCGTTCCATGTCGAGCGCGATTTTCTCGACCGGCTGGCCGGTGCGCTCGGCGTAGATCTTGTTGAGCTGCTCGCGCGTCTTGATGATTTCCCGCGCGTGAATCTCGATGTCGGTCGCCTGGCCCGAGGTGCCGCCGGAGGGCTGGTGGATCATGATCTTCGAGTTGGGCAGCGCAAAACGCTTGCCCTTGGCACCGGCCATCAGCAGGAACGAGCCCATGCTGGCCGCCATGCCCATGCACAGCGTCGAGACTTCCGGCTTGACGAACTGCATGGTGTCGAAGATCGCCAGGCCGGCGCTGACGCTCCCGCCCGGGGAGTTGATGTAGAACGAAATGTCCTTGTCCGGATTTTCGCTCTCGAGAAACAGCAGCTGTGCCACCACGAGATTGGCGGTCTGGTCGTTCACCTCCCCAACCAGAAAGATCACCCGCTCCTTGAGCAGACGCGAATAAATGTCGTAAGACCGCTCGCCGCGGCCCGACTGCTCGATGACCATCGGGATCAGACCCAGGCCCTTGGTTTCCTGTGCGCTCATATGTGCTTTCCAGAGAGGTTTGTACTGTACCCAAGCAAAAATGGGGCTCGTGCTTCAAAGCACAAGCCCCAATTCCTGCGGAGCCGGCGGACGATCAACCCTGCTGCGCCATCAGCTCGTCGAACGACACCGATTTTTCGCTGACCTTGGCGCGGCCGAGCACGAAGTCCGTGACGTTGTTCTCGATCACCACGGCTTCGACTTCGGCCAGGCGGCGGTTGTCGCCGAAATACCAGCGCACCACGTCGGCCGGCTTTTCGTAGCTGGCAGCCAGCTCGTCGATGTGCGCCTTGATCTGCTCCGGCTTGGCCTGCAGGTCGTTGGCGCGCACCAGTTCGGCCACCACCAGGCCCAGGCGCACGCGGCGCTCGGCTTGCGGGCGGAACATTTCTTCGGGGATCGGCGCCTTGTCGGCGTCCTTGATGCCGCGCTGCTTCAGTTCGGCGCGCGCGCCTTCGACCATGCGGTCGATTTCCGATTGCACGCTGGAGTTCGGCAGGTCGAGTTCGGCGTTGGCGATCAGCGCGTCCATCACGGAGTTCTTGTTGCGCGCCAGCAGGCGGAACTTCACTTCGCGTTCGAGGTTGCGCTTGATGTCGGCGCGCAGGCCTTCCACGGTCGCTTCGGCGATGCCGAGGGACTTGGCGAGCTGCTCGTTGACTTCGGGCAGGTGCGAGGCTTCGATCTTTTTCACGGTGACCATGAAGTCGGCCTGCTTGCCGGCCACGTCCTTGCCGTGGTAGTCGGCAGGGAACGACAGCGGGAAGGTGCGGCTGTCGCCGCTCTTCAGGCCGCGCACGGCATCTTCGAATTCCTTCAGCATCTGGCCTTCGCCGACGATGAACTGGAAGTCTTCGGCCTTGCCGCCCTGGAAGGTTTCGCCGTCGATCTTGCCTTCGAAGTCGACCGTCACGCGGTCGTTGTCCTGCGCGGCGGCGTCCATCGCGCGCTGCGCGAAGGTACGGCGCTGCTTGCGCAGGATCTCGAGGGTCTTGTCGATCGCGTCGTCACCGACTTCTGACGTGATGCGGTCCACCTGGGCGCCCGACAGGTCGTTGATCTTGACTTCGGGGAACACCTCGAACACCGCGTCGAAAGCCAGTTCGCCTTCGGGCGATTCTTCCTTTTCGGTGATGCGGGGCTGGCCAGCCACGCGCAGCTTGGCTTCGTTGGCGGCCTGCGAGAAGGCCTCGCCGACCTTGTCGTTCATCACTTCGTAGTGCACGGAGTAGCCGTAGCGCTGGGCCACGACGTTCATCGGCACCTTGCCCGGACGGAAGCCGTCCATCTTGACGGTGCGGGCCAGCTTCTTGAGGCGCGAGTCGACTTCGGACTGGATGGTGCCGACCGGCAAGGTCAGCGTGATCTTGCGCTCGAGCTTTTCGAGGGTTTCAACGTTCACGGTCATTTTGTGTTCCTCAAGAGAGATTGGGGCTGGTGCGCGGGGCCGGACTCGAACCGGCACGTTCTTGCGAACGT
Source organism: Variovorax nitratireducens (assembly GCF_051216545.1). Classification (NCBI taxonomy): domain Bacteria; kingdom Pseudomonadati; phylum Pseudomonadota; class Betaproteobacteria; order Burkholderiales; family Comamonadaceae; genus Variovorax; species Variovorax nitratireducens. The sequence goes on along the minus strand of NZ_JBPJZO010000004.1, from coordinate 215,866 downwards.
CAGGACCTAAACCTGGTGCGTCTACCAATTTCGCCACCCGCGCGGTCCGGTGCATGCAACGAAAAACGGGCGGCCTCTGAATGCAGACCACCCGTTCGAAATCGGTCAACCGCGCATTTTAAACGCTAACCGGGGCCTGTTCCGGCTCCCGCCTGACACGGAATGCAGCGGCGTACATGGCGGGCAGTGCCAGCAGGGTCAGCACGGTGGCCACGATCAGCCCGCCCATGATCGCCACCGCCATCGGCCCCCAGAACACGCTGCGCGACAACGGGATCATCGCCAGCACTGCCGCCGCCGCGGTCAGCACGATTGGCCGCAGCCGCCGCACCGCCGACTCGACGATCGCGTCCCAGGCCGGCACCCCGGCTGCCCGGTCGCTCTCGATCTGGTCGATCAGGATCACCGAATTGCGCTGGATCATGCCCATGAGCGCAATCACACCGAGCAGCGCGACAAAGCCGAACGGCCGGTTCAGCAGCAGCAGCGCAGCCGCCACGCCGGCAATGCCGAGCGGCCCGGTGATGAACACCAGCAGCGACCGGCTGAAGCTGTGCAACTGCAGCATCAGCAGCGTGAACACCAGGAACAGCATGATCGGCACGCCCGCCACGATCGACGATGAGCCCTTGCTGCTCTGCTCGACCGCGCCCGCCACGTCGATGCGATAGCCGCCCTGCCCGGCCGCATGCCACCTGGCCTCGAGAGCGCGCAGTTGCGGCAGGAGTTCGGCCGTGACAGTGGCGCCCTGCAGGCCCTCGACGATGTCGCCCTGCACGGTGATCGCGTAGTCGCGGTTCTCGCGCCACATCACGCCCGGCTCCCAGGTAAACACCGGCTTGGCGATCTGCGTGAGCGGAATCGAGCGGCCCGAGGTGGTCGGCAGATAAGCGTTGCCGATGTCCGAGATCGCCTCGCGTTCGTCGGGCGACTGGCGCAGCACGATGTCGATCAGGCGGTCGTTCTCGCGGTACTGGCCGACGTTGGTGCCGCTGAACATGGTCTTGGCGGCCTGCGCGATGGCCTGGCTGGTGACGCCGAGCGCGCGCGCCTTGGCCTGATCCACTTCGAGGCGGATTACCTTGACCGACTCGTTCCAGTTGTCGTTGACGCCGCGCATGTTGGCGTTGTCGCGCATCACGGCCTTGACCTCGTCGGCATGCACGCGCAACTGCGCCGGGTCGGTGCCGATCACGCGGAACTGCACCGGATAGGCCACCGGCGGCCCGTTCGGCAGCAGCTTGACGCGGCCGCGCACCTCGGGAAATTCCTGCGCCATGATCGTCGGCAGCTTGAGGCGCAGCAGTTCGCGCTGCTTCAAGTCCTTGCTCAGCACGATCAGCTGCGACACGTTGCTCTGCGGAAACACCTGGTCCAGCGGCAGGTAGAAGCGCGGCACGCCCGAGCCGATCCAAGTGCTCACTGTCGCGACGCCGCTCTCCTGCAGGAAGCGCTGCTCGACCCGCTTTGCCACCTCCTCGTTGGCCTTGAACGAGGTGCCCTCGGGCAACCACAGGTCGACCAGGATCTCGGGGCGGCTCGAATCGGGGAAAAACTGCTGCTGCACCTTGCCCATGCCGACGATGCCCAGGGCGAAGATCAGCACGGTGGCAGCGATGGTCAGCCAGCGGTACTCCACGCACCAGTTCACCGCGCGCCGGAAGGTGTTGTAGAACGGCGAATCGAACAGCTCGTGCGGCGGTGCGTCCGGATCGTGCGGCTTCACCTTGAGCAGCAGGGTGCCGAGGTAGGGCACGAAGTAGACCGAGACGATCCAGCTCAGCACCAGTGCGATCACGGTCACCGCGAAGATCGCGAAGGTGTATTCGCCGGTCACCGATTTCGCGATGCCGATCGGCAGGAAGCCCGCCGCCGTGATCAGGGTGCCGGTCAGCATCGGCATGGCCGTGACGTCGTAGGCGAAGGTGGCCGCGCGCACCTTGTCGTAGCCCTCCTCCATCTTGCGCACCATCATCTCGACCGCGATGATGGCGTCGTCCACCAGCAGGCCGAGCGCGATGATCAGCGAGCCGAGCGAGATCTTGTGCAAGCCGATGCCGAAATAGTCCATCGCCAGGAAGGTCACGGCCAGCACCAGCGGAATCGTGATCGCCACCACCAGCCCGGGCCGGATGTCGATGTACCAGCCGAAGCGTCCGCCCTTGTGCAGGCCGAGCGCGATGAAGCTCACGGCCAGCACGATCGCCACTGCCTCGATCAGCACATGCACGAACTCGTTGACCGAAGTCGACACTGAAGCCGGCTGATCCTGCACCTGCGCGAGCTTCACGCCCACGGGCAGCTGCTTGTCGATCTGGGCCGTGGCGGCGCGCAGCGCCTTGCCGAGCGCGATGATGTCGCCGCCCTTGGCCATCGAGATACCGAGCGCCACGACCTCCTTGCCCTGGTGCCGCACCTTGACCGAGGGCGGGTCGATGTAGTCGCGGCGGATGTCGGCGATGTCGCCGAGCTTGAGCTGGTTGCCCGAGCTGCCGCGGATCGGCATCCCGCGCAGTTGTTCGATGTTGGTGAACTGGCCGCCCACGCGCACCTGCACCACGTCGAGCGGCGACTGGATCGTGCCTGCGCTCTCCACCGCGTTCTGCGAGCCGATCTGCGCCAGCACGGCATTGAAGTCGAGCCCCAGCTGCGCCACGCGCTTCTGTGACACCTCGATGTAGACCTTTTCGTCCTGCACGCCGAACTGGTCGACCTTGGCCACGTCTTTCACGCGCAGCAGCTGCTGGCGCACGTCATCGGCCAGGTTGTGCAGTTCGGCGTGGCTGAAGCCCTCGCTCTCGAGCGCGTAGATCACGCCGTAGACGTCGCCGAAGTCGTCGTTGAAGAACGGCCCCTGCACGCCGGCCGGCAGCGTGCTGCGCATGTCGCCGATCTTCTTGCGCACCGTGTACCAGACGTTCGGCACCTCGCTGGCCTTGGACGAATCCTTGATCTCGAAAATGATCTGCGATTCGCCCGGCTTGGAATAGCTGCGGATCTTGTCGGCGTACGGCGCCTCCTGCAGCGAGCGTTCGAGCTTGTCGGTGACCTGCTCGGCCACTTGCTGTGCCGTCGCGCCCGGCCAGTAGGTGCGCACCACCATGATGCGGAAGGTAAACGGCGGGTCTTCGTCCTGGCCGAGCTGGAAGTAGGCGGCAAAGCCCAGCAACATCAACACGAACATGAGGTAGCGTGTGAGCGGCCCGTGGTCGAGCGCCCATTTGGACAGGTTGAAACCGGTGCTGCCGGCGTCCGGCGGCGTGCTCATCGGGCCGCACCCGAAGCGGCCGGCGCGACAGTCTTGACAGCGCCCGGCGCCGGGGCAACGGGCGTTCCGCCCACTTTCGATTCGTAGACCGTGACCTTCTGGTTCGGCGAAAGCACGTGCACGCCGGCCACCACCACCAGCATGCCGGGCACGAGGCCGCCAGCCACCACCGCCTCGTTGCCGTCGGCAGTGGCCAGTTGCACCGGCTGCGAGCGCACCGTCATCGTCGCCTTGTCGAGCACCCAGACCGCACTGCCCTGCCCTTCCTGGCGCAGCGAGCTGGTCGGCAGCTTGATCACGGCCGTTCCGCTGCGCCCCAGCGCCTTGGGCCTGGCATAGACGGTGGCGCCGAGCGCGGGCGCATCGGCCGCATCGATCGCGACCTTGACACTGTAGGTGCGCGTCACCGGGTCGGCACTGGCGGCGACCTCGCGCACCGTGCCTTCCTGCTCGCTGTCGTTGGCCCAGCCCCGCACCGTGACGGGTGAGCCCACCTTGACGAGACCGGCGCGGTCTTCCGGGACCGCGAACACCACGTCGCGCGGACCGTCCTGCGCAATGCGCACCACCGTCGTGCCGGCTGTCACCACCTGGCCGGGCTCGGCTTCGACCGCCGTGACCACGCCCGATACGTCGGCCACCAGCGTGGTGTAGCTGGCCTGGTTGCCCTGCGACGACAGCTGCGCCTGCGCCTGCTCGAACTGGGCCTGCGCGGCCTTGTAGGTGGTTTCGCGGCGTTCGAGTTCGGCGCCGCTGATGAAGTTCTGTTCCTTCAGCTCGCGGTAGCGCTTGAGGTCGGCAGAAGCCAGGTCACGGTTGGTCAGCGCGGCGGCCGACTGGGCCCGGGCCGCCTCGGCGGCAAGGCGGTAGTCTTGCGGATCGAGCTGCGCCAGCACCTGGCCCGCCTTGACGTGCTGACCCAGGTCGACCTGGCGCTGGGTGATCTTGCCCGCTACGCGAAAGCCCAGGCGCGATTCGACCCGGGCCTTGACCTCGGCCGAGAACTCCGGCTCGCTGGCGAAAGCGCTGGCACCGATGGTGATGACCTTGACCGCGCGCACCGGCTCTTCGGGCGGCGGCGCCTTGGTGCAGGCGGCCAGCGCCGCGATCAGGAACAATGCGGCACCGGAACGCAGCGGCGTGGCAAGGAGGGAAGGAAACGCGGTCATGGGACACCTTGATTGAGCTGACAGGGGTCATTAATGACCAGCCGGTTAGTAATCTAGGGTAAACGCGAAAGGCTGTCAATAACTGCGGCGTCCAGACCGCCCCAATTCAGGTTCGCTGGCCCATTTCGACCAGGCGGTTGCCCGGGAGCTGGAAGTAATCCGATGCCCGGCCCGCATTGCGCTGCAGCCAGCCGAACAACGCGCGCCGCACCGGATTCATGCCCGGCAGATGCGCGTCGATCACCGAGGCGCGCGAGGTGAAGTACGAGGTGCTCATCGACTCGCAGGCCACGCCCTTCTGGTAGGCAAAGATGCGGATGAACTCCGGCACGTCGGGCCGCTCCATGAAGCCGTGGCGCGCCACCACCGACCAGACGCCGTGGCCCAGGTTTTCGGCCGTGATGCGGTGCGCCGCGTCGACGCGCGGCGTGGCGCTGGGCTGCACGACCAGCGTGATCACCTGCTCGTGCAGCACCTGGTTGTGCTTGAGGTTATGCAAGAGCGCATGCGGCACCGAGTCGGCGTCGCCGTTCAGGAACACGGCCGTACCGCGCACGCGGTGCGGCATGCTGGCGGCCAGCGATTCGATGAAAGGCCGCAGCGGCAACTTCTTGGCCTCGGCCGCCTGCAGCCCGAGGCGGCGGCCCTTGGCCCACGTGGTGAAGATCACCATCATGAACACCGCCACGGCCAGCGTGAGCCAGCCGCCTTCGGCCACTTTGAGGCTATTGGCGACCACGAAGGTCAGGTCGATCACCGCGAACACAAGCACGCCGGCCACCACCGCAACCCGGTTCCAGCGCCAGAGCTTGTAAGCCACCACACCGGCAAGCAGCGTGGTCGTCACCATCGTGATCGACACTGCGATGCCGTAGGCCGCCGACAGCGCGCTCGAGCTGCGAAACCCGACCACCAGCAACAGCACGCCGACCATCAGGATCCAGTTGATCGCCGGCACGTAGATTTGGCCGATCGCCGAGCCCGAGGTCTGAACCACGCGCATGCGAGGCAGGTAGCCCATGCGCATGGCCTGTGCCGTGAGAGAGAAGGCGCCGGAGATCACGGCTTGCGAGGCGATCACGGTCGCCATCGCCGCCAGCACCACCATCGGCACCACGGCCCAGGCGGGGAACATGCGAAAGAACGGGTTGTCGATCGCTGCCGGGTTGCCCAGCACCAGCGCGCCCTGACCGAAATAGTTGAGCACCAGGCCCGGCATCGCGATGAACGTCCAGGCCAACCGGATCGGCCGGGCGCCGAAGTGCCCCATATCGGCATAGAGCGCCTCGCCGCCGGTAAACGCCAGGAAGACCGCGCCCAGCACCGCCAGCGACTGCGCGCGGTGCGTCACCAGAAAGCCGATCGCGCGGCTCGGATCGAGCGCCGCCAGCACCTGCGGCTGCTTGAGGATCTGCAATACACCCGCCACGCCCAGCACCACGAACCACAGCAGCATGACCGGCCCGAACACTTTTCCGACCGCATCGGTGCCGAGGCGCTGCACCGCGAACAGCGCGATGAGAATCAGCAGCGTGATCGGAATCACGAACGGCTTGAGCGCATGCGCTTCGACCTCCAGCCCTTCGACCGCCGACAGTACCGAGATCGCCGGTGTGATGAGGCTGTCGCCATAAAACATCGCGGCGCCCACGAGCCCGAGCAGGCTCAGAAACTTCCACATCCAGGGCCGCGTGCCGGCCCCCTCGGCCGCGCGACGCGCCAGCGCCTGCAGCGCCAGGATGCCGCCCTCCCCGTCGTGGTCGGCGCGCAGCACGAACACCACGTACTTGAGCGCAACCACCACCATCAGCCCCCAGAAGATCAACGACAGCAGCCCCAGCACCGCGTCGGGGCTGAAGGCCACGCCATGGTCGGGGTTCAGCGTTTCCTTGAAGGCATAGAGCGGCGAGGTTCCGATGTCGCCGAACACCACGCCGAGCGCGGCCATCATCAGGCCGGCACCGCCAGCGGCGTGCGGCGCAGCGCCGGTCGGCGAAGAGGAGGTGGTGGTGGTGGTGGTGTTCATGGCGTGCGGCGGGATCGTACCGCGCGTGCCTGACAATCCGGCGCGTGCCAGATCACTACGAAAACTTTCCGGTCGCGTCCTGGCTCTGCCCGCCGCGGCTGCGCCCCCCGATCGCCGCGATTTACGCATTTGCGCGCACGGCCGACGACATCGCCGACGAAGGCGACGCTTCGCCCGCCGATCGGCTCGCCGCGCTGCAGGCCTACCGTGCCGACCTTGCCGCTGCCGCACAGGGCGCTGCGGCCTCGGCGCGCTGGCCCGAAGTGTTCGGCCCTCTAGCGGTCGCCGTGCGCGACTTCGCGCTGCCCGAGCCGCTGCTGGCCGCCCTGCTCTCGGCTTTTGTGCAGGACATCGAGAAAACCCGCGACGGCGCCGCCTACGCCGACCGCGCCGAACTGCTCGACTACTGCGCCCGTTCCGCCAACCCGGTCGGCCGCCTTCTGCTGCACCTGTGCGGCGTGCACGACGCCGCTGCGCTGGCGCAGAGCGACGCGATCTGCAGCGCGTTGCAACTCATCAACTTCTGGCAAGACCCGGGCGTGGATCTGCCGCGCGGCCGCCTCTACTTTCCGTTGGCCGACTGCGAGGCGCATGGCGTCACGCCCGAAAGCCTCAAATCTTCCGGGTCGGCCCCGCCTGCACCGGAAGCTATCAATTTGATAGCGAGCGAGGCCGCATGGGCGCGCGGGCTCATGCAGCAGGGCGCACCGCTGGTGCACCGGCTGCCGGGCCGCATGGGGTGGGAGCTGCGCTTCGTGGTGCAGGGAGGCCTGCGCATCCTCGACAAGATCGAGGCACTGGGCTTCGACACGCTGCGGCACCGCCCCACCATCGGCGCCGCCGACGCACCGCTGCTGGCATGGCGCGCGCTGCGCATGTGACCCGCCCGGTCACCGACAATCGCGCCCAATGATTTCGCAGCCACGATGACCACGCCCGAGCAATACGTCCAGGAGAAAGCCGCCGCTTCAGGCAGCAGCTTCTACTACGCCTTCCTGTTTCTGCCCAAGCCGCGCCGTGCGGCGATCACCGCGTTCTACGCGTTCTGCCGCGAGATCGACGATGTGGTCGACGAGGTGCGGGATCCCGGCGTGGCCGCCACCAAGCTGGCCTGGTGGCGCACCGAAGTCGCGCAATCGTTCGCCGGCGAGCCGCGCCATCCTGCGATGAAAGCGCTGATGCCCCACACCGCCGGGTTCGGCATCGAGGCGAAGCAACTTCTGCAGGTGATCGACGGCTGCCAGATGGATCTGGAACAGACCCGCTACCTCGCGTTTCCCAACCTCGCGCAGTACTGCCACCTGGTGGCCGGCGTGGTGGGCGAAGTCGCGGCGCGCATCTTCGGCCAGACCGATCCGCGCACCACCGGCTACGCCCACAAGCTGGGCCTGGCGCTGCAGCTCACCAACATCATCCGCGACGTCGGCGAAGACGCGTTGCGCGGCCGCATCTACCTGCCGGTGAACGAGCTGCAGCAGTTCGACGTGAAGGCGCACGAATTGCTGAACCGCGTCTACTCCGAGCGCTTCGTGGCGCTCATGAAGTTCCAGGCCGAACGCGCCCATGCCGCCTACGACGAAGCGCTGGCCCTGCTGCCCGCGGCCGACCTGCGCGCGCAAAAGCCCGGACTCATGATGGCCAGCATCTACCGCACCCTGCTGCGCGAGATCGAGCGCGACAAATTCCAGGTGCTCAACCAGCGCGTGAGCCTTACGCCCGTGCGCAAGCTGTGGCTGGCGTGGCGCGTGCAGGCGCTCGGAAAGATCTGAAGCAGCGCGCCATGAAACTCGCGGTCATCGGCGCCGGCTGGGCCGGCCTGGCGGCTGCGGTCACGGCCTCGGAAGCAGGCCACCAGGTCACGGTGTTCGAAGCTTCGCGCGCACTCGGCGGCCGTGCGCGCGGCTTGCCGGCCGTCCTGGCCGACGGAACCGCCATCACGCTCGACAACGGCCAGCACATTTTGATCGGCGCCTACAGCGAGACCTTGCGCCTGATGCGGACGGTCGGCATCGATGTCGACGCAGCGCTGCTGCGCACGCCGCTGGCGCTGGTGTTCCCGGACGGCACCGGATTGCGGTTTCCGAAGCTGCCTGCGCCGCTCGATGCCCTGGCCGGCATCCTCGGCGCACGCGGCTGGTCCTGGCGCGACAAGCTCACGCTGCTGCGCACCGCCAGCGGCTGGCAGCGCGCCGGATTCAGCTGCGATGCGCAACGCTCGGTGGCCGAACTCTGCGCGGCGCTCACGCCGCGCGTACGCGACGAAATGATCGATCCGCTCTGCGTCTCGGCCCTCAACACGCCGGCCGCCAAAGCCAGCGGCCAGGTCTTCCTGCGCGTGCTGCGTGACGCGATGTTCGGCGTGAGCGGCGGCTCCAACCTGCTGCTGCCCCGGCAAGACCTCGGCGTGCTGTTTCCCGAGGCCGCGGCACGCTGGATCCGCGAGCGCGGCGGCCGCGTCGCGCTCGGCCATCGCGTCCACGCCATTGCGCCAGACACAGGCGGGCGCTGGCGCGTCGACGACGAACGCTTCGACACGGTACTGCTGGCCTGCCCGCCTGCGGAAGCCGCGCGACTGGCCGAGGCCAGCGGTGTCGACGCCACGGCCTGGTGCGCGCAGGCCCGCGCGCTGCGCTTCGAGGCCATCACCACCGTCTACCTCGAAGGCGGCCACCGCCTGCCCGAACCCATGCTCGCGCTGCGCTCGACGCCCGATGCGCCCGCGCAGTTCGTGTTCGACCGCGGCCAGCTCGGCGGCCCGGCCGGTCTGTGGGCGATGGTGGTCAGCGCGAGCAGCACCGAGCGCGCTGCGCTCGAAGCGCAGGTCTGCGCGCAGGCCGCGGCCCAACTGGACTGCCGCCATCCGCGCGTGCTGCAGACGGTGGTCGAGAAACGTGCCACCTTCGCCTGCACGCCGGGCCTGCAGCGCCCGCCGATGCAGATCGCGCCGGGACTGAGCGCTTGCGGCGACTACGTCGAAGGCCCCTACCCCGCGACACTCGAAGGCGCGGTGCTGAGCGGCGTAGCGCATACGGTCTAGCGCAACCCTCGTACTTCGACGGGTGGATTGTTGAAGCGCGGGGGCGTGGCTTCAGTGGGTCGACTCGCCCTGCCCAGCCTCCAGCGCCAGGCACAGCGCATGCAGGTTGGGCACGATGAGCTGCGGCCGTGCATCGTGCGGCCAGGGCTGCACCGCATCGCCGCCGGCGCGCACCAGCCAGGCCGCCTGCATGCCGGCGTTGAGTGCGCCCACCACGTCGAGCTCGGCGTCGTCGCCCACATGCAGGATGTCGCGCGGCAGCAGGCCGACTGACGCCGCCGCGGCGCGGAAGATCGGCGCATGCGGCTTGCCGCTGCCGAAGTCGCGCGCATTGAATGCGGTGCGAAACCAGCGGCCGACGCCGGTGCGGTGGATGTCGGCGTTGCCGTTGGACACCGCCACCAGCGGGTACCGCTCGCTGAGCCACTTGAGTGCGGGCAAGGCATCGTCGTAGAGCTTGACCTTCTGCCGCGCAGCAAAAAAAACCTCGAACGCCGGCTCGGCCAGCGTCGGATCTTCACCGCCCCGCTTCAGCGCGGCGCGGATCGATTCGAGCCGCAGCGCGCTCATGTCGTGCGCCAGGTCGGAGCGCTCCCTGACTGTGGCTTCGCGCAGCTCGCGCAACACGCCCGGCGTGATCAGCAAGGCCGCGGTTCGCGGCGCCGAAGTGTCCAGCCATTTATGCAATGTGCGCTCGGCGTATTCGATGGTCGGCCAGATCGGCCAGAGCGTGTCGTCGAGATCGAGCGATATCGCGGCGATGCGTTTCACATCGAGCATGGGAGCCAGGCCGGCAGAGGTCATGCCTCAGAATACCGCATGCCCTTTCGCCCTGAACCGCCTGCAGTTTCTCCTGCCGACGAGCGCGTCGCCGTGCTCTGGTGCAACCTTGGATCGCCCGACGAACCCACCGCCCGCGCCGTGCGGCCCTACCTCTCGCAGTTTCTGCACGACCACCGCGTGGTCGAGATTCCGCGCGCCATCTGGTGCCTCGTCCTGCACGGCATCATCCTGCGCACGCGGCCAGCCCAATCGGCCGCCAAGTACGCGAGCGTATGGCTGCCCGAAGGCTCGCCGCTCAAGGTCTGGACGCACAGGCAGGCCGTGCTGCTGGCCGGTTGGCTCGGCGAGCGCGGCCACCGCGTGATTGTTCGAGATGCGATGCGCTATGCCAGCCCGTCGATCGCCTCGCAGCTCGACGCGCTCAAGGCCGAAGGCGTCACGCGCGTGCTGGTGCTGCAGGCCTACCCGCAGTACTCCGCCACCACCACCGCCAGCGTGATCGACGCGGTGAACGACTGGACGCGCAAGCTGCGGCGGCTGCCGGAGCTGCGCTTCGTCAACCAGTACCACGACGAGCCGCTTTATATCGAGGCGCTTGCGCAAAGCGTGCTCGCGCACTGGCAACACCACGGCAAGCCCGATCAGCTGGTGATGAGCTTTCACGGCATCCCGGCGCGCAACATCCAGCTCGGCGATCCTTACCAGACGCAATGCCTCGAAACTGCGCGCCTGCTGGCCGAACGGCTGCAGCTGTCGCCCGACCAGCATCGCGTGACGTTCCAGTCGCGCTTCGGCCGTGCCACCTGGCTGGAGCCCTACACCGAGCCGACGCTGCGCCTGCTCGGCGCCGGCGGCACCGGCCGCGTCGACGTGATCTGCCCGGGCTTTCCTGCCGACTGCCTCGAGACGCTCGAAGAGATTGCGATGGAAGGCCGCGACGCCTTTCTGCAGGCGGGCGGCAAGGAGTTTCACTACATCCCGGCGCTGAACGACAGCCCGGCCTGGATCACGGCGCTATGCGCCGTTGCCGAACGCAACCTGGCCGGCTGGCCGACCCACGCCGCCTGAGCGGCGACTGTACGAAGGCATCAAGGGGCAGGCCGAGCTGATCAAGTACGCGGTGGAACACGCTCGCCAGTTCGATCGCGGCTAGGTTTCGACTTGCCGGAACTGTTGAGGTCGATCGCTTGGCGAACGAGCGCCTTGAAGGCGGACTCGTCAACTTCTCCCCCTTCGTGGATGTCGATCGCGCGGCGTGCGTTTCCGTCGAGGCTCGCGTTGAAGAGACGGGCCGGATCTTTCAGGGACGCGCCCTTGGCGAAGGTCAGCTTCACCTTGTCCTTGTAGGATTCGCCAGTGCAGAGGATGCCGTCGTGCGACCAGACCGGCGTGCCCATCCACTTCCACTCCTCGACGACGCCCGGGTCTGCTTCCTTGATGAGCTTGCGCATCCTGGCAAGCGCTTCACCGCGCCAGTCCCCAAGTTCGGCGATTCTGTTCGAGATGAGTTGCGATGCCGACTGGCCTTGGCTGGTGTCCGATTTTTTCATGGCCTCATCCTAGAAGTTCTGCAGCCCGACTTCAACGGGGCCCGCTCCTCCCCGATCACCACTCGATCGCATCGGTCGGGCGCTACTTGCGTGCAGCCTTGAGCACGGCCGCAATCTGGAACGCCAATTCCAAGCTCTGCGACCCATTCAGTCGTGGATCGCAGGCACTCCGGTAGCGTGCCGACAGCCCTTCGTCGGTCAGTTCCTGCGCGCCACCGCGGCATTCGGTGACGTCCTGCCCGGTCATCTCGAAATGCAAGCCTCCGGCGTAGGTGCCTTCCTGTCCGTGCGCGGCAAAGAAGCCTCGGAGTTCCTGGAGGATGCGTTCGAAGTCGCGGGTCTTGAAGCCGTTGGACGAGGTCACGGTGTTGCCGTGCATCGGGTCGCAACACCACACGGGCGTGCGTCCGGCGCGGCGAACGGCACGCAGCAGAGGCGGCAATCGATCCGCCACCCTGTCGCTTCCCATGCGCGTGATCAGCACCAACCGGCCGGGCTCCTGATCTGGATCCAGTACATCCATGAGTCGAAGCACATCGTCCGGGCTGGCGGATGGCCCCAGCTTCACACCGATCGCGTTGCCCAGGCCGCGCAAGTACTCGACATGGGCACCATCGAGCCGGCGCGTGCGCTCGCCCAGCCAGAGCATGTGAGCCGAGCCGCCGTACCAGCTGCCACTCCGCTCGCTGAAGCGCGTCAGCGCCTCCTCGTAGTGCAGGAGCAAGGCCTCGTGCGAGGTGTAGAACTCGACCGCGTGCAGTTGCGGCGTCCGGCGGGCGTCGAACCCGCACGCTTCCATGAACGCCAACGACTGGGTGATGCGATCGGCGAGTTCTTCGAAGCGCTCGCCCTGCGGACTCGAGCGGACGAAGTCCGCAGTCCATCGATGCACTTCGTGCAGATCGGCAAAGCCGCCCTGGGCCAGGGCGCGCAGCAGGTTCAGCGTGGTCGCTGAATGCGAGTACGCCGTCAGCAGCCGAGTGGGGTCAGGCTGCCGCGCGTCCGCCGTGAACGCACTGCCGTTGATGATGTCCCCGCGGTAGGAGGGCAATGCCACCCCGTCCTGCACTTCCGTGTCGGAGGAACGCGGTTTGGCGAACTGCCCGGCAATGCGCCCGACTTTCACCACCGGGCAGGCCGCGGCGTAGGTCAGCACGACGGCCATCTGAAGGATCACGCGAAAGGTGGACTCCACTGGCCCCTGGCCGTATTCGTCGAAGCTCTCGGCGCAATCCCCGCCCTGCAACAGGAAGGCCTCGCCCCGGGACACGGCCGCGAGACGCTCACGCAGCTGCGAGATTTCACCCGGAAAGATCAGTGACGGCAGGCCGGAGAGGCGCCGCTCCGTCTCCTGCAGCGCACCCGTGTCGGGGTACGACGGCATCTGCAGTGCGGTGTGACTTCTCCAGGAGGATGGCTGCCAGACAAGACTCATGCTTTCGCGCCAGCGCGCTTGGCGTCGTGATACCGGCCGGTGCCTCTCGCGAGCACGGCGTCTGACGCGAGCACCGTGCCCGGCTGGTAGTCGGGCTGCCCGGCGATGCGCTGGTACAGCGGCGCGAAGTCGATCCTTGCGAGTTCGAGCAGCTGATCGAGGTTGTCGATGACGAAGTAGCTTTCCTGAAAATCGTCGATCCGGTAGTTGGTTCGCATGACGCGCTCAAGATCGAAGCCGATGCGATTGGGCGATGCGTCGTCCAGCGAGAAAACCGTCTCGGTGAACGACGAGGCGATGCCGGCACCGTAGATGCGCAGGCCGTCGGCCTGCTTGAGGAGACCGAACTCGACCGTGTACCAGTACACACGCGCGAGCTTGTCGAGCACGCCGAGCTTTTGCGCGCGCAGGCCGCCTTCGCCATAGGCCTGGATGTAGTCCGCAATGGCCGGATTCATGAGCATGGGCACATGGCCGAACACGTCGTGGAACACGTCGGGCTCTTCCAGGTAGTCCAGCTCGTTCGGCTTGCGGATGAAGTGGCCGGCCGGAAAGCGCCGGTGTGCCAGATGTTCAAAGAACACCTCGTCGGGCACCAGGCCCGGCACCGCCACCACCTGCCAACCGGTCTTTTTCATGAGGACATCGCTCAGCCTGCGGAAATCGGGAATCTCGTCGGCCCCGATCGGCAGGTTGCGCATGCCTTCGACGAACTCGTCGCAAGCGCGGCCGGGCAGCAATTTCGACTGACGTTCGAACAGGGTTTTCCAGACGCCGTGTTCGGCGCCGGTGTAGGCGTCCCAGCCCTGGTCGATGGTCCAGTCCGCGCGTTCGGGCCGGGCCGCATCGCCAGCGGCCAGGCCATGTTTCGTCTTGGCCATGTCGGTGTCCAACTCTTTGAGTTGCTGCAGCATGGTGTCAGCTGGTCTGCAGCACGCCGCGCCGCACCTGGTCGCGCTCGATCGACTGGAACAGAGCCTTGAAGTTGCCCTCGCCGAAACCGTCGCTGTAGTCGCCCTTGCGCTGGATGAACTCGAAGAACACCGGGCCGCCGAACGCCGTCTCCGAAAAAATCTGCAGCAGCAGGCGCGGCTGGCCACCTTCGGTGGTGCCGTCCAGCAGGATGCCCCGGGCCTGCAGTTCGGCGATCGGCTCGCCGTGGCCCGGCAGGCGCGTCTCGAGCATCTCGTAGTAGATGTCGTTGGGTGCGGTCATCAGCGGAACGCCGGCAAGCCCGATCTGGTCGATGGTGTCGATCAGGTTGTCGCTCAGGAGGGCGATGTGCTGGATGCCTTCACCGTTGAACTTCATGAGGTACTCCTCGATCTGGCCCGAGCCCTTGGACGATTCTTCGTTCAGCGGGATGCGGATCTTGCCGTCGGGCGCCGTCAGCGCCTTGGACGTGAGGCCCGTGTACTCGCCCTGGATGTCGAAGTAACGGATCTCGCGGAAGTTGAAGATCTTCTCGTAGAAGTTGGCCCAGAAGGTCATGCGGCCGCGGTAGACGTTGTGCGTCAGGTGGTCGATCACCTTCAGGCCGTGGCCCGGCGGATGGCGCTCCACGCCCTCGATGAACTCGAAGTCGATGTCGTAGATCGACTTACCGTCCTCGAAGCGGTCGATCAGGTACAGCGGCGCACCGCCAATGCCCTTGATGGCAGGCAGGCGCAGCTCCATCGGGCCGGTTGCAATCTCGATCGGCTGCGCGCCCAGTTCCAGCGCGCGGGCGTAGGCCTTGTGCGAATCCTTGACGCGAAACGCCATGCCGCAGGCCGAAGGCCCGTGCTCGGCGGCGAAATACGCGGCCGGGCTGTTCGGTTCGCGGTTGACGATGAAGTTGATGTCCCCCTGGCGGTACAGCACGACATCCTTGGAACGGTGCTTGGCCACCAGCGAGAAGCCCAGCCTCTCGAAAAAGGGCTCCAGCGTGTTGGGCGTCGGCGAGGCGAACTCGACGAACTCGAAGCCCATCAGGCCCATCGGGTTTTCGAACAAATCGGTCATGTGGGTCTCCAGCGAGGGGCGTTGAATCGGGTTGACAGATGCTACGCAGTGGGCTGCGCAGCATTCCTGCAATCTGCAGGCGACCATCGATCGCCATGCAGGAATCCGTCTTTTTCGGGGTTTTCCATTGCGCAATGGCACGCACCCCACCCAGATGATCCCGCTGTTCAGCACCTTCATGATCATGATCAGGGCGCTGGCGGATTCACCCTGGGGCACCTTTATGGTGTTGAAGCAGGTGCTGTCGACGACGCAACTGCCGCTTTGGCGGCGTGGCCTATTGCGAACGGAAGATGTCGCACTGCACCATCCGGCGAATTGACCGCGACTGCCGGAGGCGCCATTCTCACGGTACATGAAACACGTCTTCAAGGTTGCTGTCACCGTCCTGGCCCTGCTCGCCTGCATCGTCGCGCTGGGCGCCGTCGCATCGCTGTTGTTCGAGGCATTCATGGGCGTGCGCGGCGACTTCGGGCCGCTCGGCATGCTGCTGCTGGCGGCGTTGCTGGTCGGCCAGTGCCGCATTCTCTGGGTGCTGGTGCATCCGGGCGCCGCTACGCAGCCATCAGCCGCGCATACGAAAAAAAGCGTATCGCCCGCGCACGCCGATCCGGCCAGCCTTGGCTGAAATCCTTCTCTTCAACTCCGCGATATTGGCGACGCCCCAGCAACCCGGCACTGAGGCCCGCACTGGGGCTGCGGGCGCCGCTCAGGCGCGGCCAAGGTAGTCGCGCTTGCCGATCGGCACGCCCTTGTGGCGCAGGATGTCGTAGGCGGTCGTCACGTGAAAGAAGAAGTTCGGCAGCGCAAAGTGCAGCAGATAGGACTGGCCGACAAAGGCGAGTTCGGTGGCGCCGGCCCTCATGGTGATGGCGCGCTCTTCGCTGCCTTCGAAAGCTTCGCGCGGCACGCTCTGCAGCCAGCCTCGCGTGTTGGCGATGCGCGCCTGCAGTTCTTCGAAGGTGGTTTCGGTGTCGGCAAAGCTCGGCGCCTCGACGCCGGTGAGGCGCACCACGGCCAGCTTGCTCGCGTCGCTCGCGCTCTGGATCTGGAACGACAGCGGACGCATGTCTTCGGCCAGCCTGGCCTGCACCAGCGTGGCCGGATCGATGCCTGTGGCCTGCGCATGCGCCAGGCCCTTGTCGAGCAGGTGCGAGAGCTGCTTCAGGTTGTGCAGGAAGACGGTGACGGAGGCGTCGTACATCGAGAGGGACATGGCTGGCTTTTCTGCTGTGTGGTTGGCGCGCGATTGTGGCGCGAACCCGCTCAGCCTGCAGCGGCGCGAATGAAAGCCTCGATCGGCTCCAGATGCCCAGGCACGTTGAGCGCCGGCGCATGGCCGCAGCCCGGCACCTCCAGCACCTCCAGCCCGCCGCGCGCGCCGGGGCCGCGGCCGCGCATCGCGACGAGGGTTTCGGGTCGCACCAGATCGGAATCGATCCCGCGCAGGCACAAAACCGGCGCGTCGATCGCGTCGTAGTGCGGCCAGATTCTGTAGTCGTCCGGATGCGCGACAAACTGCCGCACCATCGCCGGGTCGTAGTGTGGCGTCACACGGCCGTCCGGCAGGCGGCGTGTCGATGTTTCGGTCAGGCGGCGCCACTGCGCGTCGCTGAGCCAGCCGTAGGGCTTGTAGACGGTGCGGAAGAAGGCTTCGAGCTCCATCACGCTGTCGAAGGCCGGCGGGCTGCCGGCATAGGAGCGGATGCGTTCGATGGCCGACTGCGCGACCTCGGGCGCGTTGTCGTTGAGCACCAGGCTGGCGATGCGCTGCTTCATGCGCGGCTGCGCCAGCCCCGACGCGCACACCATACCGATCGCGCCGCCCATCGAGGTGCCGACCCAATGCAGGCGGTCGAGCCCAAGCTGCTCGCAGAACGCGTCGGCGAGCTGCGCGTAGAACGAGAGCTGGTACTCGTCGTCAGGCGCCGTGCTCCACTGGCTCAGGCCCCGGCCGATGGTGTCGGGGCACAGCACGCGAAAGCCCCGCTCGGCAAAGTGCAGTGCCAGTTCGTCCATGTCGCGCCCCGTGCGCGCCAGCCCATGCCAGGCCACGATGACTTCGCCGTCGTGCGGGCCCCAATCCATGAAGTGGATCTCGCGGCCAAGAAGCTGCACGTAGTTCGATGACGGCATGTTCATCTCGGCGACCCCAACGCCCTCGCCCGCAGGCGGCCGACGATGCCGGTCGGGAAGTAATACACCGACAGCACGAACAGCACCCCGAGCCACAACAGCCAGCGGTCGGGCGACAGCAGCGCAGAAAGCCATGGCAACCCGCTCGCAGCCTCGCTGCCGAGCCGCAGCAAGTCCTGCAGGTAGCTCTGCGCCACCACGAACAAGGTGGCGCCGATCACCGCGCCGTAAATCGTGCCCATGCCTCCGATCACCACGATCAGCAGCACGTCGACCATGATCTCGAAGCTCAGCGAGGTGTCGGGCCCGTTGTAGCGCAGCCAGATCGCGAGCATCGCGCCGGCCAACGTGGCGAACAGCGCCGACAGCACGGCGGCGGTAGTGCGGTACACCACCACGCGGTAGCCGATGGCCTCGGCACGGAACTCGTTCTCGCGGATCGCCTGCAGCACGCGGCCGAACGGCGAGTTCACGATGCGCAGCAGCGCCAACACCAGCACCACGGCCACCACGAACAGCATGTAGTAGCACAGCAGCCGCCCGTCGAGCGAGACGCCGAGAAACGGCTCGTCGGCAAACTCGAAGCTCGGCGAGATCAGCTCCGGCAGCTTGAAGGTCAGGCCGTCCTCGCCACCGGTGAAGTCCGACAGCTGCGAGGCCAGCGTCTGGAACGCCGACGCCACCGCCAGCGTGATCATCGCGAAGAAGATCGCGCGCACCCGCAGCGAGAACAGCCCGATCGCGAAGGACAGCACCAGCGACACCGCGAGCGACACCCCCAGCCCGGTCAGCAGCGCACCCCATCCGGCGCCGAGCCGCGTCGCCGAGATCGCGATGCCGTAGGCACCGATGCCGAAGAACATGGTGTGCGCGAAGCTCACGATGCCGGTGTAGCCCAGCAGCAAGTCGAAGCTCGCCACCAGCACGACGAACACCAGCACCTTGGCGGCAACGCTGAGCGCCTTGACCCCCGGGAAGATGAAAGGCGCAAAGGCCAGCGCGATGAACAGCACGACCAGCAGCAGCGCGAGCAGGCGGCTGCGCGGCGTGTCGTTGGAGAGAAGGCGTTTCAGGAACATGGTCGAGGTCTCTTCTTCAGCGGTTCGCGACCGGGTACACGCCCTGCGGCCGCCACAGCAGCACGGCCACCATCAGGAAAATGCTCGCAAACTGCGTGAGCGTGGGCACGAGAAACCCGATGTAGTTGGTCATGAGCCCCACCAGCAGCGCGCCAATGAGCGCCCCGCCGGTCGAGCCCAGCCCGCCGATGATGATCACGATGAAGATCAGCACGTTGACCTGTGCGCCCATCTGCGGCACCAGGTTCTGCTGGAACAGCCCCCACATCACGCCGCCGAGACCCGCCAGCGCGCTGCCGACGACGAACACGCCGACAAACAGCCGGCCGATGCGGTAGCCGAGCGACTCGACCATCTCGCGATCCTGCACGCCGGCGCGGATCAGCAGGCCGATCTTGGTGCGGCCCAGCGTCCAGGCCAGCAGGCCGAACACCACGAGGCCGACCACCACCGCGAGCAGCCGGTACTTGCCGATGGCCGCATCGGCCACCAGCACCGAGCCGCGCAAGGCTTCGGGCAAGGGCAGCGGAATCTGCGCCGGGCCCCAGATCACCTTGATCAGTTCCTCGCCGATGATCATGCCGCCCATCGTGATGAGGATCTGCTTGAGGTGCTGGCCGTACACCGGCCGCACGATGAAGCGCTCGAACGCGAGGCCGACCACACCGGCCACCGCCATCGCAACCAGCATCGCCGGGAACACCGCCACCAGGTTGCGCCACAGCTCGCCCGAGCCCGTCCAGTCGCCCATCAGGCCGAGCACGCTGCTGGCCACGAAGGCACCGAGCGCGATGAACACGCCGTGGCCGAAATTGAGTACGTCCATCAGCCCGAACACCAGCGTCAGGCCCGAGGCGATGATGAAGATGATCATGCCCATCGCCAGGCCCGCCACCGTGAGGGTGAGCCAGGTCGAGAACGAGCCCGTGAGCGGCAGCGCGACCAGCGCGAGGATGGGGGCGAGAAGCAGGGGCTTCCAGTCGAAATCCAGTTTCATAACGCCAGTCCAAGCAGCGATTGCTGCAGTTGCGCATCGGCCGAGAACGCGGCCATGCTGCCGCTGTGCACCACGCGGCCGTTGTCCATCACGGCCACGGTGTCGCCCAGGCGCTGCGCGAAGTTGATGTTCTGCTCCACCAGCAGGATCGTCACGCCGCTCGCCTTCAGCTCGGCGAAGGCGTCGATCATGTTGTTGATCACCACGGGCGCCAGGCCTTTGCTGGGCTCGTCGATGATGAGCAGCTCGCGCGGCTCGACGATCGCGCGCGACACGGCCAGCATCTGCTTCTGCCCGCCCGAGAGCTTGCCGGCCGGGTGGTTCCAGAACTTCTCCACCGCGGGGAAGAGCTTGAAGATCCACTTCAGCCGCGTGTCGTCGATGCCATCGGCATTCTTCGCGCTGCGCGCGGCGAGCAGCATGTTCTCCTTGACCGTGAGGTCGGAGAAGATGCCCATGGTCTCGGGCACGTAGGCAATGCCGAGCGCGGCGATGTCGGGCGTGCGCATGGCCGTGATGTCCCGAACCGCGCCATGGCCGAAGCGCACCCTGCCCTGCGACGCATGCCACAGGCCCATGATGGTTCGCAGCGTGGTGGTCTTGCCGGCGCCGTTGCGCCCGAGCAGCATGGTGAGCTGGCCACGGGGCACGGCGAGGTCGACGCCATGCAGGATGTGGTACGCCCCGATGTGCGTGTGCACGCCTTGCAGCTCCAACAGGTTGGCACTCATGCAGCCTCCTTCGCAATGCCCAGGTAGGCCTCTTGCACCACCGGCGAGGCGATCACCTCGGCCGGCTCGCCGTCGGCCACCAACGTGCCGTTGTGCAGCACGATGATGCGGTCGGCAAGCTCGCGCACCACGTCCATCTTGTGTTCGACCAGCAGGATGGTCTTGGTCTTGTCCTGCTTCAGCTGGCGGATCAGGTCGAGGATGACCGGCGCCTCGGCCGCGTTCATGCCGGCGGTCGGTTCATCGAACATGAACACCTTGGGCTCCAGCGCCATCAGCAATGCCACTTCGAGCTTGCGCTGGTCGCCGTGAGGGAGGCTCGCCACGGTGGCGTGTTCCTTCGCCTTCAGGTTGATCTGCGCGAGCAGTTCGTCGGCCCGTGCGGTCAGCGCGCGGTGATCGCTCCAGATGCTCCACAGGTTGAGGCCGCGCCGGTGCGCGCCGTCGCGCGTGGCCTGCACGGCCAGGCGCACGTTCTCCAGCACCGTGAGGTTCGGGAACAGGTTGGTCAGCTGAAACGCGCGGCCCAGCCCC
Organism: Variovorax nitratireducens; assembly: GCF_051216545.1. Lineage (NCBI taxonomy): Bacteria > Pseudomonadati > Pseudomonadota > Betaproteobacteria > Burkholderiales > Comamonadaceae > Variovorax > Variovorax nitratireducens. The sequence goes on along the minus strand of NZ_JBPJZO010000004.1, from coordinate 195,117 downwards.
GCGTGCGTGCGCGCCGACGGCGACATGCCCGCAAGCGATTTCCCATCGAGCAGCACCGTGCCCGCGCTCGCCTTGAGCTGGCCCGAGATCAGGTTGAAGTAGGTGGTCTTGCCCGCACCGTTCGGGCCGACGATGGCCGTCAGCGTGCCCGGCGCGAAGGCGCAGCTCACGTTGTTGACGGCCACATGCCCGCCGAAGCGGATGGTCAGGTCTCGGGTCTCAAGCATCGTTGGTCATTTGCAAAAAATCAAAAGTGGGTCGGCGGCGAGTGGCCTCAGCAGCTGCCGATCACGTAGTAGCCGGGTCCGGTCTGCTTCAGCGTGGTGGTGACGTAGATGTTCCACAGGCCCATGGCCTGCGCCGAACCGGAGGCATAGGTGAAGCCCCACAACGCATAGGCGCGCCCGGCCAGCGTGTGCGCGTAGTTGCTGGCGGTGTAGCAGGTTCCCCCGCCGCCGCCGCTGCCCGCGGTGGTGGCGCCGGTGGCCGCGGTCGACATTGCACCCTCGACGTTGCTGGCGTTCAGTGCGGTCACCGTCCAGCTGTAGGTGGTGGACGCGCTCAGGCCGCTGTCGGTGTAGCTGGTGGCGGCGACGGGCGCGGCATTGACCTTGCTGCCGCCGCGATAGACGTTGTAGCCACTGGCGCCCGCGACGCCGTTCCAGCCGATCACCATGCTGCTGCTGGTCGCGCCCGAGGTGCCCACGCCGGTCGGCGCCGGCAGCGACGAGCCGCCGCCGGAGCCGGTCACGCGATCGACCATGGCCTTGAGCGCCGCCATCTGGGGGCCCGACTTCTTCGCGTAGTTCGCGCTGTCGTAGCCCCACCAGTCCCAGCAGCTGTTGGTCGCGGCGGTGCTGGTCTGCGGGTAGATCAGGACGATGTTGTTGGTGTCGGCCCAGCGGTTGTAGCCGGTCTTGCGCACGTACTGGTCGCTCACGTCGGTGTAGTTCTGCTTGCAGCCGTGCAGCACCAGGTGCACGCGGCACGAGGTCGTGGTGCAGGCCTGCGGCACGTAGATCCAGCCGGTGGCGGCCACGCCGTGGCCGGTGATGAACTCCGACTGGTTGAACTCGGTGAAGCTGCCGCCCAGCGTGCTGTTGTTGCGCGGGTTCAGAGGCCCGTAGAGCTGCTGCAGGATCTCGCCCGCCAGATCGAAGCCGCAGTTGTTGATGTAGGGCGCGGCGGTGGTGCTGCAGGCGCCGCCATAGTCGTCGGTGACCATCGCGTGGCCGGAACCGATGTTGTTCTTGTAGACCGTGTTGGCCGCAGGCACGAAGCTCTGGTAGTAGGTCTTGAGGTCGTCCATCACCGCCTGCTTGACGGTGTTGTCCGAGGTGCCGGAGAACAGGTAAACCTTCGATGCGCCCAGGTTCGACACCGGGTCGATCGCACCGCTGGCGGCCCAGCTGTTGGTGGTGCTCACGAGCGTCGAGACCGGGATGCTGGTGCTGTGCGTCATGCAGCGCCCCGTGGCATTGACCACCGAGCCCTCGGCGCAGTAATACGGCCCGCCGGCCACCACGCCGGCGCCGCGCTTGAAGGTGGCCGAATAGGCCACATGCAGTTGCACCGCCATGAAGCCACCCGCGGACAGGCCGGACACGCTCACCTCCGCCGGGTTGGCGCCCAGCCCCGGCAGCGGCACCGCCGCCGTCGCGAACTGCGCCGCCATCGTGATCGCCGTGGCCGCGGCCCATCCCTTCCAGCTTTTCCATCGCATCGCTGCCATCGCTGTCTCCTCGTGTAGGTATGTCGAACGCTTGCTTGCTGACGAATCGGCCGTTGGCGGCGCCGCGCTCGCGCCGCGAGGGTGCAAGCTGCCGCTCCGCCCGGCGGCCACCCGGGGCGGAACATGGCGCTGCGCTTCCTCCGGCGCGGCATGAACATTCAAGAAACACCGCGGAACCGGCTTCGCCGGGCCGCTGGTGTTGCCCCCGGTAGGGGGTTGGCGCAGCGACACGAAGTGCGCGCAGCCTGGGGGCGAGCCTATTTCTTGTTCTTGATGGGGATGTCCATCTCTTCGGGCTTGATCTCGTGAACAAGCTCGGGCACGCCCCACGCAAACGCCGGGTCGACCTTGATCTTGAAGTGGTACATCGACTGCATTGCCTGATGGTCTTCCTTGCGGAAGGTCATCTTGCCCTTGGGCGTGTCGAAGCTCATGCCTTCCATGGCGGGGATGAGCTTGTTGGCGCTGGCGTCGCCGCTCGTCTTCCTGAGTGCAGTGACGGCAGCCATCGCGGCCGAGAATCCGCCGGCGGTGAAGAAGTCCGGCGGCGTCTTGAACTGCTGGTAGTGCTGCGCCACCAACGCCTCGTTGACCGGGTTCTTCGGAATGCCGAAGTAGTAGTACGCCGCGCCTTCCATGCCCGGCAGTGACTTGTAGGCCGCCATGGCCGGCAAAATGTTGCCGCCGGTGGCGATTTCGATGCCGTAGCGCTTCAGATCCAAATCGACGATCTTGAATGGGTTGCCGGCGCCGGCCCACACGATCCAGATGATCTTGCGGCCCGGCTGATCCTTGAGCTTGTCGATCAGGCGCTGCGCGCCGGCCGTGAAGTCGGTGGTCGCGGGCGGCAGGTATTCCTCGTGCGCGAGCTTGGCTTTCTTGATCGCGCTGGAGAAAGCCTTCACACCATCGCGGCCGAAGGCGTTGTCCTGGGCGAGCGTGGCGACAGTGACGCCCGGCTTGTCGATTGCCACGGCGTTGGAGATCGCGTCCTGCGAGCTGTTGCGCCCGGTGCGGAAGATGTACTTGTTCCACTTGTCGCCGGTGATCGAGTCGGCCACCGCAGGCTCGACGATCAGGATCTTCTTGTACTCCTCGGCCACCGGCAGCATCGCGAGCGCCACGCCCGACGAGGTCGGGCCGATCGCCAGCGCGGCCTTGTCATCCGAGTACGCGGCGGCGAGCAGCGACTTGCCCAGGTCGGGCTTGCCCTGGTCGTCCTTTTCGATCAGCACGATCTTCTTGCCGTTGACCATCATGGTGCCGCCCGTGGCGTACTCCAGACCCATCTGCAGGCCGACCGCGGTCTGCTTGCCGTAGGCCTCGAGCGGGCCGGTCTTGCTGTAGATGTGGGCGATACGGATTTCGTTGGACTGCGCGTGGGCCGGTACGGCAGCGGCAATCGTGCTCACGGCGGCGGCCGCGATGAGGTGGCGACGGATCATGGATGTGTCTCCTGGTTGGAATGACTGAATATTGCACAGTTCATGCCAACCGCCACCCTGTTGATTTCAAAGGGATTTCCCTTGGAGCCCTCTGCCTTTGTGTGGCCTGCAGACGGTCGGAATGCCTTCAATCCAGACAGTTGTCTGATCTTTGTTCAGGGTTTTCCAGCGCCCCGCGGGGCACTCAGCCGGTCGTCGTCATCCGGTCGTAAAGCGTCGCGCGCGAGATGCCCAGCAAGCGCGAGGCGGCCAGCTTGTTGCCGCCGGTGGACGCCATCGCCGCATCGATGGCGCGGCGCTCCAGTTCGGCAATCTGCTCGGCCAGCGGGCGCAGCAGGCTGGCGGCTTCATCGGCACCGCTGGCCGAAGAAGCGAGGGGCTCGGGCGCGGCGATCTTCTCCAGCCCGGTTTCGGCCAGCACGCGCTTGATCTCGTCCGCGTCGATGCGCTGCATGTCGCTGCGCATGCTGAGTTGTTCGAGCACGTTGCGCAGTTCGCGCGTGTTGCCGCGCCAGTGCTGCGCGGCCAGCAGCGCCAGCGCGTCGGGCATCAGTTCGGGCGGCGCGTCGCCGCTGCGCAGCGCCATGTCTTCGCTCAGCGCCTCGACCAGTGCGGGGATGTCGCCGCGCCGCTCGCGCAGTGGCGGCACGCGCAATGGCAGCACGTTGAGGCGGTAGTAAAGGTCTTCGCGAAAGCGCCCGTCGCGCACCAGCGCAGCCAGGTCACGCGAGGTGGCCGCGATCACGCGCGCGTCGAACGCCACCAGCTTGTTGGAGCCGAGCGGCTCGATCTCGCCCTCCTGCAGCGCACGCAGCAGCTTGGCCTGCAGGCCCATCGGCATGTCGCCGATCTCGTCGAGAAACAACGTCCCGCCGTCGGCCAGCTTGAACTTGCCTTCGCGCCCCTTGCGGTCGGCACCGGTGAAGGCTCCGGGCGCAAAACCGAAGAACTCGGACTCGAGCAGCGTGTCGGGCACGGCCGCGATGTTGAGGCTGACGAACGGCCCACTGGCCCGCGCCGACGCGGTGTGGATGGCATGCGCCAGCAACTCCTTGCCGGTGCCCGTTTCGCCCAGCAGCAGCACCGGGCTCGACGACTGCGCCGCACGGCGCGCATGGCGCTTGACGTCCACCGCCGCCGGGCTGCTGCCGATGAAGCTGGCAAAGGTGTACTTGGCGCGGCGCTGCCCGTCGGGCGAGTGCTGCAGCAGCGGATTGGCGCGCTGCGAGGCCAGCTCGCGCCGCGCGTCATCCAGGTCGCGCTGCAGCATCGCGAACTTGCTGATGAGCGGCTGCAGCGTGGTCTCGGGATGGTCGAACAGCACGATGCCGATGGCGCCGATCACGTCGCCCAGCACGTAGCCTTCGTCACCTTCGCGTTCCTCGTGCAGCGGGATGCGGCTGACCACGAACGTGCCCGCCTTGTTGGTGAGCAGATCGATCAGGATCGGCTTGCCCGTTTCGAGCACCTGCCGCATCTGCGTGTTGGGAATCACGTCTTCGACCATTTGCCCGAGGAACTGGTCGACCGACGAGAACCCCAGCAACGGCAGAAAGCGCTTGTAGCCCTCGTTCACCCACACGATGCGCCCGCTGCGATCGACCAGGAACATGCCCTGGCTGATGCTGGAGAACAGATGGAACATCGAACGCGCGGCGAGCGCGTGGATGGCGGCGGCGTCGAGGGGGAGAGTGGGGGGTGCGACGGGCGGAGGCATGGCGGGATCGTAATATCCATGCGATTTAGCATGCTAAGTCAATCAATCGATTGATTTATGTGCTTCAATGCGGTTCCATGCCCGCCTTCATCCCGCCACCCCACCCCACCCGCGCCGACGGCATCGAAGCCCGCAACCGTATCCTGCTCGCCGCCCTTGCGCTGTTCGCCGAAAAGGGCTTCGCCAAGACCTCCACACGTGAGATTGCGCTGGCGGCCAACGCCAACATCGCAGCGATCAGCTACTACTTCGGCGACAAGGCCGGGCTCTATGCCGCGACCTTCACCGAACCGATGGGCGGCGATCCGCGCGAACTGACGGCGCGGTTCTCGGCGCCCGGCATTTCACTGGAAGAGGCGCTGCGCATCTTCATGGCGGGGTACCTCGCGCCGCTCAAGAACGGCGCGGTCGCGCGGCAGTGCATGCGGCTGCACATGCGGGAAATGATCGAGCCCACGAGCCAGTGGAAGACCGAGCTGGAGCGCGACATCCAGGCGCCGCACGAGGCGCTGGTGGGCGTGCTGTGCCGGCACCTGCAGGTGCCCAAGGTCGACGACGACATGCACCGGCTTGCGTTCTCGGTGGCGGGCATGGCGATCCAGATGTTCGTTATGCAGGAGGTAATCGACTTCATGCGCCCCTCGCTGCTTCAATCGGGGCAGCAAATCGATACATGGACTGACCGCCTGGTCAGTTACGCTCTTGCCGTGGTCGCTTCGGAGGCACAACGCCGAAGCGAAGAAAAAAAGGTTGCGCAGCCCACGAAGCGCGCGTCCTCCAACCCCAAGCGGGCGCCTTCGACCCGCAAAAAGACAGAGAAGAAGCAAGTCCCATGAGCCTTCGCAGATTCCAGCTGCTGGGTGCAGCCGTTTGTGTGCCATTGGCACTCGGCGCCTGCAGCCTGACGCGCCCGCCCTCGGCGGCGCCCGCCCCCATCCCGGCGCAATGGAACGCGCCGCTGCCGCCGCCGGGCGGCTCGGCCGCCCTGCCCCATGCGGGCTCGCCGGCGGCGCTGGCCGACTGGTGGCGCCAGCTCGATGATCCGTTGCTGGTGGAGCTGATCGAAGCGGCCGAGGCCGCCAGCCCCACGCTCGCGAGCGCGGCGGCGCGCATCGGCGACGCGCGTGCCACCAGCGTGGCGGCAGGTGCCGCGCTGCTGCCGAGCCTGAGCGGCACGCTGTCGGCGACGCGCAGCAATTCGCAATCCGGCAGCTCGAGCGCCGGCACGTCTTCCTCCACGAGCAGCAGCAGCACGTCGTCCGCGTCGATCCCGCCGATGACCACCTTGCAGGCCGGCCTGCAGTCGAGCTGGGAAATCGACCTATTCGGCAAGCTGCGCTCCGGGCGCGATGCGGCGTCGCTGCGGCTCGCGGGCGCCGATGCCAAGTGGCACCAGGCGCGCGTCTCGGTGGCGGCCGACACGGCCAACCTCTACTTCAGCGAACGCGCCTGCGAGCGGCAACTGGCAGTGGCCGAAAACGACACGCGCTCGCGGGCCGAGACGTCGCGGCTCAACGACCTGTCGATGCGCGCGGGCTTCACCGCGCCGGCCGATGCAGCACTGGCACGCGCCAGTGCGGCCGATGCCGCAGGCCGGCTCACGCAGCAGCGCGCCACCTGCGCGGTGTCGCGTGCCGGGCTGGTCGCGCTGACCGGCATCGAGGCCCGCGCGCTCGAACAGAAGCTGGCCGCCGCGCCGGTCGACCGCGCACTGCCGGCCATCCAGTCGGTTGCCAGCGTACCGGCCGAAGCACTCGCGCAGCGGCCTGACGTGTACTCGGCCGAGCTCGACGTGGCGGCAGCCAGCGCCGATGTCGGCGAGGCCGAAGCGCAGCGCTATCCGCGACTGTCGCTCACGGGCTCGATCGGCCGGCTGCAGATCCGCACGCAGGGCACCCGCCAGACACTCGACACCTGGAGCGTGGGCCCGGTGTCGCTGACCGTGCCGATCCTCGATGGCGGCGCGTACAAGGCCAATGCCGAAGCGGCCCGCGGGCGCTACGACGAGATGGCATCGCTCTACCGCGGCAGCGTGCGGCAGGCGGTGCGCGAGGTCGAGGAGGCGCTGCTCAACCTCGACAGCACGGCCAGCCGCACCGGCGACGCCGACACGGCGGTGCAGAACTACCAGGCCTCGTTCAACGCCACGCAGGCGCGCTACGACAGCGGCCTGGCCAGCCTGTTCGAGCTCGAAGATTCGCGCCGCACGCTGCTCACCGCGCAAACGGCGCGCGTGGCGCTGCAGCGCGAACGGGCCGAGGCCTGGGTGGCGCTTTACCGCGCGATGGGCGGCGGCTGGGCCCGGCCCGGCGCTGCCGCACCCCTCGCAATGACCCAACAAGAAACGACAACGACCAAGTCGCCATGAACACCAAGATCAAACGCTCTACCCTCGTCATCGCCGCCATCGTGCTGGTGCTCATCGTCGCCGGCGCCTTCTTCGTCATGAAGAAGAAGCCCGACGCGGCCAGCGCGCCCGCGGCCGCCAGCAAGGCCGGTGCCGCCCCGGCACGGCCGACGCTCACCGTCACCGTGGCGCAGCCCGAGCAGACCGAGCTGACCATGACGCTCGCAGCCAACGGCAACGTCGCCGCCTGGCAGGAGGCCAGCGTGGGCTCCGAGTCGAACGGGCTGCGGCTGGCCGAAGTGCGCGTGAACGTCGGCGATGTGGTCAAGCGCGGCCAGGTGCTGGCCACCTTCGCGCCCGAGACCATCAATGCCGACGTGGCGCAGGCGAAGGCGTCGCTGGCCGAGGCCAGGGCCAACGCGGCCGATGCGGCCGGCAACGCCGCGCGCGCACGCACGCTCGAAAAGACCGGCGCGCTGAGCCAGCAGCAGATCAACCAGTACCAGACCACCGAGCAAACCGCCAAGGCCAAGGTCGAAGCGGCCGAGGCGGTGCTGGCAGCACAGCAGGTGCGCGGCCGCAACACGCAGGTGCTGGCGCCCGACGACGGCGTGATCTCGTCGCGCACGGCCACGGTCGGCGGCGTGGTCTCGGCCGGTACCGAGTTGTTCAAGCTGATTCGCCAGGGCCGGCTCGAATGGCGCGCCGAAGTCACCTCGGCCGAACTGGGGAGCGTCGCGGTCGGCACGCCCGTGGTGGTGGTCAGCGCCAGTGGCGCCCAGGTGCCGGGCAAGGTGCGCACCATCGCTCCAACGGTCGACCCGCAGACACGCGCGGCGCTGGTGTACGTGGATCTACCCGGCTTGCTGCAGAACACGGGCACGAGCGCCTTGAAGGCCGGCATGTTCGCGCGCGGCGACTTCCAGCTGGGTCGCAGCAATGCGTGGACGGTGCCGCAGGCATCGATCGTGCCGCGCGACGGCTTCAACTTCCTGCTGCTGCTGCAGCCGGACAACCGGGTGACCCAGCTCAAGATCGAAACCGGCCGGCGCGTGGGCGACCGCGTCGAGGTGCTGACGAAGATGCCTGCCAATGCGAGGGTGGTGGTGCAAGGCGCGGGCTTCCTGAACGACGGCGACCTGGTGCGCGTGGTGGACGCCCCGGCGCCGGCGGGCGCCCCCGTCGCGGCCAAGTAAGGAAGGCACGCCATGAATGTCTCCGCCTGGTCCATACGCAACCCGATTCCCGCGGTGATGCTGTTCGTGCTGCTCACCTTCGGTGGGCTGCTGTCGTTCAACGCGATGAAGGTGCAGAACTTTCCGGACATCGACCTGCCGACCGTGACGGTGTCGGCCGCGCTGCCGGGCGCCGCGCCTTCGCAGCTCGAAACCGACGTGGCGCGCAAGCTCGAGAATTCCATCGCCACCATCCAGGGCCTGAAGCACATCACGACCAAGGTGCAGGACGGCGCGGCCACGCTGATCGTCGAGTTCCGCCTCGAAAAGCCGGTGCAGGAAGCGGTCGACGACGTGCGCTCCGCCGTGCAGAAGGTGCGCTCCGACCTGCCCGCCGACGTGCGCGACCCGGTCGTCACCAAGCTCGACTTCGCGGCGCAACCGGTGCTGGCTTTCACCATTGCATCGAACAAGCTCGACCCCGAGGCGCTGAGCTGGTTCGTCGACAACGACATCACCAAGAAGCTGCTCGCACTGCCGGGCGTGGGCGCGGTCAACCGCGTGGGCGGCGTCACGCGCCAGGTGCATGTGGACCTGGATCCGGCCAAGCTGCAGGCGCTGGGCGCGAGCGCGGCCGACATCTCGCGCCAGTTGCGCCAGGTGCAGACCGAAAGCGCCGGTGGCCGCACCGACCTGGGCGGCAGCGAGCAGCCGGTGCGCACGCTGGCCACGGTGCAGTCGGCGGCCGAACTGGCCGACCTGCAGATTGCGCTGTCGGACGGCCGCCGCATCCGGCTCGACCAGGTGGCCCGCGTGAGCGACACCGTCGCCGAGCCGCGCGCCGCCGCGTTGCTCGACGGCAAGCCGGTAGTCGGCTTCGAAGTGGCGCGCAGCCGCGGCGCGAGCGAGGTCGAGGTGGGTGCCGCAATCCAGAAGGCGCTGGGCGAAATGCGCCTGCAGCACCCCGACATCGCGCTGCACGAAGCCTTCAACTTCGTGACGCCTGTGGAAGAGGAATACAACGGCTCGCTGCACCTGCTGTACGAAGGCGCCATCCTCGCGGTGCTGGTGGTGTGGCTGTTCCTGCGCGACTGGCGCGCGACCTTCGTCACGGCCGTGGCGCTGCCGATGTCGGTGATTCCGGCGTTCATCGGCATGCATCTGCTGGGCTTTTCGGTCAACGTGATTTCGCTGCTGGCGCTGTCGCTGGTGGTCGGGATACTGGTGGACGACGCGATCGTCGAGGTCGAGAACATCGTGCGGCACCTGCGCATGGGCAAGAGCCCTTACGAAGCCGCGATGGAGGCGGCCGACGAGATCGGGCTCGCGGTGATCGCCACCACCTTCACGCTGATTGCGGTGTTCCTGCCCACGGCCTTCATGAGCGGTGTGGCGGGCAAGTTCTTCAAGCAGTTCGGCTGGACCGCGTCGCTCGCGGTGTTCGCGTCGCTGGTGGTGGCGCGCGTCCTCACGCCGATGATGGCAGCCTATATCCTCAAGCCGCTGGTCGCGCAGGAAAAGGAAGCCGCCTGGCTCAGGATCTACATGCGCATGGCCGGGTGGTGCATGAAGCACCGCTTCATGACCATGGTGCTGGCCACGCTGTTCTTCTTCGGCTCGCTCGCGATGATCCCGCTGCTGAAGACCGGCTTCATTCCGCCCGACGACAACTCGCAGACGCAGGTGTACCTGTCGCTCGCGCCGGGCGCCACGCTGGCACAGACCACGGCCACGGCCGAGGAAACCCGCCGGCGCGTGATGGAAGTGCAGCACGTGAAGAGCGTCTACACCACGGTCGGCGGCGGCAGCGCCGGCGGCGACCCGTTCGCCAACTTCGGCACGCCCGAAACGCGCAAGGCCACGCTCACCATCCAGCTCGACGAGCGCGGCGACCGGCCGCGCAAGCAGGTCATCGAGAACCAGATCCGTGCTGCGCTGGACACGCTGCCGGGCGTGCGCAGCACGGTCGGCCTGGGCGGCTCGGGCGAGAAGTACATCCTGGCGCTGAGCGGAGACGACCCCAACGCGTTGACCACCGCGGCGCGCGCGGTGGAACGCGACCTGCGCACCATTCCCGGCCTCGGCAACATCACCTCGACCGCGAGCCTGATCCGGCCCGAGATCGCGGTGCGGCCCGACTTTGCGCGCGCGGCCGACCTCGGCGTAACGAGCTCGGCCATTGCCGAGACGCTGCGCGTCGCCACGCTGGGCGACTACGACGTGTCGCTGCCCAAGCTCAACTTGGCGCAGCGGCAGGTGCCGATCGTGGTGAAGCTGGAGGACTCGGCGCGGCAGGATCTGTCGCTGCTGGAGCGGCTGAGCGTGCCGAGTGCGCGCGGCCCGGTGATGCTGGGCCAGGTGGCCAAGCTCACCATGGAAGGCGGCCCGGCCGTCATCGACCGCTACGACCGCTCGCGCAACGTCAACTTCGAGATCGAGCTGTCGGGCGTGGGCCTGGGCGACGCGAAGGATGCGGCAATGAAGCTGCCCTCCATCACCAACCTGCCGCCCGGCGTGCGCGTGGCCGAGGTCGGCGATGCGGAAGTGATGACCGAGCTGTTCGCAAGCTTCGGCCTGGCGATGCTGACCGGCGTGCTGTGCATCTACATCGTGCTGGTGCTGCTGTTCAAGGACTTCCTGCACCCGGTGACGATCCTGTGCGCGCTGCCGCTGGCGCTGGGGGGCGCCTTCGTCGGGCTGCTGGTGGCGCAGAAGGCGCTGTCGATGCCATCGCTCATCGGGCTGATCATGCTGATGGGCGTGGCAACCAAGAACTCGATCTTGCTGGTGGAGTACGCGATCGTCGCGCGCCGCGACCACGCCATGAGCCGCTGGGACGCGTTGCGCGACGCCTGCCACAAGCGCGCGCGGCCGATCATCATGACCACCATCGCGATGGGCGCGGGCATGCTGCCGATCGCGGTCGGTTTCGGCGCGGCGGATTCGAGCTTCCGCTCGCCGATGGCGGTGGCCGTGATCGGCGGGCTCATCACCTCGACCGTGCTGAGCCTGCTGGTGGTGCCGGCCGTGTTCACCTACATCGACGACATCGAGCACTGGCTGCGGCGCACGGTGCGCAAGCTGCGCGGGCAGCCGGCCGACCCGCACATCGACGACGACCTGAAGGCGTCGACCAGCTGAGGCCACCGCGCGGTGCGCAACCCGCGCGGGCCGCGGGGGCTCAAGGCTTCTTGCTGAGCTCCATCACCATGCGGGTCAGCAGATAGAAGCGCGGCACCACGCTGGCGACCTCCGCATATTCTTCGGGCGTGTGGATGCCGCCGCCGACGATGCCGAAACCGTCGAGCGTGGGCACGCCCTCATCGGCCGCCAGACTCGCATCGGCAGCGCCGCCGGAACCCTCGATCGTCAGTTTTTTACCGATCTCCGCATAGATCGACTCGGCGGTCTTGACCAGCGCCTCGGCCTCAGGCGTCCGCGGCATGGGAGGCAGGCCGCGTGATAGCGTGGTCTTGACCTGCGTGTCGGGGATCAGCTTGTTTTGCGAAACACGGGCCAGGTCGCGTTCGATGCGATCGAACTCCTCCCGTGTGGCCGCGCGAACATCTCCCTTGGCCGATGCGTTCTCGGGAATCACGTTGGTCGCCCCGTTTGCCGTCAGCACCGTGAAGTTGATCGTAGTGAGCTTTTCGGCATCGCCGAGCTTGCCGAGCTGCAGAACCTGGTGGGCCACTTCGGTGGCCGCATTGCGGCCGCTCTCGGGGGCCACGCCGGCGTGTGCGGCCCGGCCCTTCACCTCGACCAGCGCCGTCGCGCTGCCTTTGCGCCACAGCACCAAACCGTCGGCCGGCCGGCCGGGCTCCAGGTTCAGCACCACATCGTGTTGCTTGGCCACACGGCGGATCAGGGCGGAGGTGTCCACGGAGCCGACCTCCTCGTTGGTGTCCAGCAGCAAGGTGAGGCGGGCGTAGTCCTTGAAATTCAGCGCTTTCAGGATCTTGATGGCATAGAGGCCGGCGACCACGCCGCCCTTGTTGTCCATCACGCCGGGCCCGTAGGCGCGCCCATCCTTGATGTAGAACGGCTTGTTCTTGGCCGTACCGTCCGGGAACACAGTGTCGATGTGCGCCATCAGAAGGATCTTCCGGGTGCCTGTTCCCTCGAAAGTGGCGGTCACGTTGGTGCCGGGGTGCGGCGTGGCCGGAAAGGTTTCGATCTTCCCGCCGAGCTTTTGCAGTTCTTCGACCACGACGCCGCGCACGCGCTCCAGGCCCGCGGTATTGGCCGAACCGGAGTCGATGTTGACCAGCCGCTCCAGCAGGAGCAACGCTTCGTCCTTGTAGCTCGTGGCGCGGTCATAGACGTCTTTGTTGGGCTCGGCCAGCAACTGCGACGAACACACCGCCGCCGCGAGTCCCATCGACAGGCAACGCACCCAACGGGCAGAAGCCCCGCCTCTGTTCCATGCAAACCGCATCATCGACACCTCATCAAATAAAAGAGGATCAGTTTAGAAGAGGAGCCGGACGGGCCCTTTGCCTACCGCCTGACACAGCCGCTTCGCACACCGCCGAAGGCCTGCGCTCGCACAATGAAATCATGAGCGCACAACGTCTTCGCACTCTTTTCCTGACCGGCTTGCTGGCGGGCGGTACATCGCTGGCCGCCGCACAGCCCGGTGCAGCGCAGCAACGCTACGAACAGCAGATCGCTCGCTGCAACGACGGCACCCTGGCCGCACCCGCGCGCGAGGCCTGCGTGCGTGCGGCAGGCAATTTGCTGGATCGCGTCGAGGGCGGCCCGCCGCCGGCAGCGGCCGTGACGTCGCGCGACGGCCGCGCCACGGTGGTGGCGCCCGAGGGCACCGTGCCGAGTTCGGGTGGCGCGGATGCGCGGCCCTCGGGCGATGGCCGCGCGATCGTCGTGCCATCGGCCGAAAGCACCACCACCGCACCGCGCTGACCGCCAGCAGTGGTGCGCAGCGTCAGGCGTCGAGTTGCGCGAGCCGCAGCCGCTTGCGCTCGCTCATGCGCTTGGCCAGGCGCGGCAGGATCAGCACCGCGAGAACGATGATGATCAGCGCCAGCGACATCGGGCGCTGGAAGAACACCACCGCGCTGCCCTCGCCGATCGACATGGCGTTGCGCAGCTGCGCTTCAGCCAGCGGGCCCAGGATCATGCCGACCACCACCGGGGCGGTCGGAAAGTCGAAGCGCCGCATCACCACGCCGAGCAGGCCGATGCCGTACAGCAGGAACAGGTCGAACGCGCTCTGGCGCATGCCGTAGGCGCCGACCGTCGCGAAGATCAGGATGCCTGCGTAGAGCTGCGGCTTCGGGATCTTGAGCAGCTTGACCCAGAGGCCCACCATCGGCAGGTTCAGCACCAGCAGCATCACGTTGCCGATGTAGAGCGAGGCGATCAGCGCCCACACCAGCGCGGCCGAGGTGGTGAAGAGTTGCGGGCCCGGCTGGATGCCGTAGTTCTGGAATGCGCCGAGCAGGATGGCGGTGGTGTTGCTGGTCGGGATGCCGAGCGTGAGCAGCGGGATCAGCGCCGCCGTCACGGTGGCGTTGTTGGCGGCCTCGGGACCGGCCACGCCTTCGATGGCGCCCTTGGTGCCGAACTCAGCCTTGTCCTCGGGGTTCTTCACCAGCTTCTTTTCCATCGCGTAGCTCAGGAAGGTCGGGATCTCGGTTCCGCCTGCGGGGATGCAGCCGAACGGCGTGCCGATGGCCGTTCCGCGCAGCCAGGCCGGAATCGAGCGCTTCCAGTCGCGCTTTGTCATGTGCACGCGGCTGAGCTTGTTCTGGCCCTCGACCACCTTGCCTTCGTACATCACCGCGTACATGACCTCGGCCACTGCGAACAGGCCGACCGCGACGAGCACGATCTCGATGCCATCGAGCAACTCGGGCACCCCGCCGGTGTAGCGGCCCTGGCCCGAGATCTGGTCGAGGCCGACGCAGCCGGCAGCAAGGCCGACGAACAGCGCCGTCATACCGCGCAGCGTGCTCTTGCCGAGCACCGCGCTCACCGTGGTGAAGGCCAGCAGCATCAGCATGAAGTACTCGGGCGGCCCGAGCTTGACCGCGAACTCGGCCACGAACGGTGCGAACAGGGTGACGATCACGGTGGCGATGCTGCCGGCCACGAACGAGCCGATGGCCGCGGTTGCGAGCGCCGCGCCCGCCCTGCCGCTCTTGGCCATCTTGTTGCCCTCCATGGCCGTCACCATGCTGGCCGTCTCCCCGGGCGTGTTGAGCAGGATCGAGGTGGTGGAGCCGCCGTACATGGCGCCGTAGTAGATGCCCGAGAAGAAGATCATCGAGGCCGTGATCTCGACCTTGGCCGTGATCGGCAGCAGCATGGCCACGGCCACCGCCGGGCCGATGCCCGGCAGCACGCCGACGGCGGTTCCGAGGGCACAGCCGAACAGGCACCAGAGCAGATTGACCGGGGTGATCGCGGTTGCGAACCCCTGCATGAGCGCGTTGAGGATGTCCATGTCAAACGCCTTTCAGAGCCAGCCGGTGGCGGTGAGGCCCGGCAGGTTGATGGCCAGGAACTTGGTGAACATCCAGTACACCGGCGCCGAAATCAGGAGCCCGGTGACCAGGTCGATCAACCAGGTGCGCGGCTGGTTCACCGCGGCCTGGCCACCCGCCCGGCGCAGGCCCTGCACCGCGAGCACGTAGCAGAGAGTGCAACTCAGGATGAATCCGATGACGGTGATCAGCGCGGCGTTCAGCAGCAGGCCAGCCGACAACCACACGAAGCCCGACCAGTAGGCCGGATCGGCGCTCTCGTCGGGCGCGTCCATTTCGCGGAAACCGCCCGTGCGGGCTTCCCAGATGATCCAGCCCCCGCAGAGCGTGAGCACGATGGCGCACACCCACGGCAGGAAGTTCGGGCCGACGCCGCCATAGCCGGCCTCGGCGGGGATGCTGATGGCGCCGAAGGCCAGCCCCAGGCCGACCAGCAGCACACCGACGCCCACCAGCGTCTGCATCCGCACCGCCGCGGCCAAAGCCGGAGGTTGCGGCGGTGGGCCGTCTGTCAATGAAGGGTTCGCTTCCATGGAGTGCCTCGTTCTTTTTGGCTGTGTTGTTATCGGAATGCCGGATGGAAAAAAAGCACGTCGCTGACGTGCTCTCGAGCGAAACGCGCAGGCCTCAAACCATGCCGGACTTGATCATGATCGCACGCAGGCTGGCGAAGTCGTCGTCGACGAACTTGGCGAAAGCCTCGCCCGACAGGACGGCAGGCGTCCAGTCGTTCTTCTTGAGCGATTCGGCCCATCCCGGGGACTTGAGCGTTGCCAGCACCAGGTCGGTGAGCGTCTTGCGCTGTTCGGGCGTGATGCCGGGGGCGCCGTACACGCCGCGCCAGTTGCCGATCTCGACGTCGATGCCCTGCTCCTTGAGCGTCGGCACGTTGATGCCGGGCAGGCGCTGGGCCGAGGTGACGGCGATGGCGCGCATCTTGCCGTCGGCGATGTACGGTGCGAACTCGCTGTAGCCGCTGCCGCCGACCGTGACATTGCCGCCCAGGATGGCCGCCGTGGCTTCACCGCCGCCACGGAACGCGACGTAATTGATCTTGGACGGGTCGGCGCCGACCTTCTGCGCGATCATGGCCGCGGCGATGTGCTCGGTGGAGCCGCGCGAACCGCCGCCCCACTTGACACTGCCCGGATCCTTCTTGAGCTGGGCCACCACGTCGGCCATGGTCTTCATGGGCGAGTTGGCCGGCAGCACGAACACGTTGTACTCGGTGGTCATGCGCGCGATCGGCGTGGCCTGCTCGAGCTTGACCGGCGGCTTGCCGGTGATGATGCCGCCGAGCATCACGGAGCCCATGACCATCAGCGCGTTGGCGTCGCCCTTGGAACCGTTGACGAACTGGGCCAGGCCCAACGCGCCGGCTGCGCCGCCCTTGTTCTCGTAGCTCACGGTGTCGGCGAGCTTGGCGTCCGTCATGGCCTTGCCGAGGGCGCGGCCGGTGGTGTCCCAGCCGCCGCCGGGGTTGGCCGGGATCATCATCTTGACGTTGGCGGCGGCCCAGGCCGACATCGGCAGCGCGCCGGAGGCGGCCAGTGCGGCCAGTGACTTCAGAAAGGTATCGCGACGCATGTATGTGTCTCCAGTGACTAAGAAGCTGATCAGAACCTGAACCCCGCTATCATGCGCCGCCCTGCTGTCAGTTGGCTGTCCGGCGGCTTGGGGAAAACACCGAATGAAACTGCTGCTCGTCGAAGACGATCCCTCGATGCAAACCACGTTGCAGCGCACGCTCGGCCGCCGCCAGATCGACGTGCGCGTGTGCGGCGACGGCGCCCTCGCGGTGGCGCAGTGGCGCGAGCTCGAACCCGACGTGGTGGCGCTCGACCTGAGCCTGCCGAACCTCGACGGCCTGCAGGTGCTGGCCCAGGCCCGTGCCGCCGGGCTGCGCACGCCGGTGCTGCTGCTCACGGCACGCGGCACGGTGGGTGACCGCATCGTGGGCCTCAACGCCGGTGCCGACGACTACCTGCCCAAGCCGTTCGACCTGGACGAACTCGAAGCGCGACTGCGCGCGCTGCGCAGGCGCCACCAGAAGAACCCCGATGCGGACGGCCGGGCCCGGCCGCAGGACGTGGGTGCACTGCGCTATGAGGTCGACAGCGGCGCGATCTACCACCGGGCCGAAGTGCTGGAACTGACTCCGCGCGAGCTGGCGCTGCTCAAGGCACTGATGATGAAGCCGGGCCATGCGGTCACCAAGGAGCGCTTGTTCGAACTGGTGTTCCCCGGCGAGGCCGATGTGCAGTACGAGGCCATCGAGGTGGTGGTGTACCGGCTGCGCAAGAAGCTGGCCGGCACCGGCGCGGCGCTGATGACCATGCGGGGCCTCGGCTACCTGCTCCGCGCGACATGACTCGCCCCCAGTCTGCGCGGCACTTCGTGTCCGCTCCGCCAACCCCCTGGCCGGGGGCAACACGAGCGGCCCGGCAGAGCCGGTTCCGCCGTGTTCCACGAAAGAGCGTGTGAGCCGACCAGCCTCGCTGCGCCGCACGCTGCTGATCGGCATCCTCGGGCCGGTGGGTCTGTTCATCGTGATCAACTCGATCAGCCTCTACCGGCAGAGCCTGGCGGCGGCGACGCTGGCCTACGACCGCACGCTGCTGGCCTCGGCCAAGACCATCGGCGAGCAGCTCGACGTGGTGGGTTACGACGATCGGGCAGTACTGCTGGCCAAGGTGCCCTACTCCGCGCTCGAGGCCTTCGAGGCCGACAACAAGAGCCACATGTACTACCGGGTGTCGAGCCTCGACGGCGAGATGGTGTCGGGCTTTGTCGAACTGCCGTTCTGGCGTGGCCGCATCCCGGATCGCGGCGCCTACTCGGCGCTGGTCGACTTCTACGATGCGCAGTTCCGCGGCGAACCGGTTCGGGTCGCGGTGCTGCTGCAGCCGGTGGCCAGCGAACGCGGCCGCGGCATGGCCGTGGTGCAGGTGGCCGAGACGCTGGAGCTGCGCGAAACACTGGCGCGCCGGATTCTGGTCGATACGCTGTGGCGCCAGCTGCTGCTGATGGCGGTGATCGCCGCGCTCGTGGTCTGGGTCGTACAGCGCGCCACGCTGCCGGTGCGCCGCGTCAGTGCGCGGCTGGCAGAACGGCCTGAAGGCGATCTGAGCCCGATCGAGGCACCGGACGCGCCGCGCGAGTTGCAGCCGCTGGTCGCGGCCACCACCGAGGTGATGGGCCGCTTGCAGCGCCTGCTGGACCATCAGAAGCGCTTTGTGCGCGACACGGCGCACCAGTTGCGCACGCCTCTTGCAGTGCTCAAGGCGCAGGTGCAGTCGGCGCGCCGTGGCGACATGCCGGCCGAGCAGGCGCTGGGCGAGATCAGCGACACGGTCGAACGCGCCACCATGCTGGCCAACCAGATGCTGTCGCTCGCCAAGGTCGAGCAGTTGCGCCAGCAGCCCGAATCGGAGCGCGTCGACTGGGCACAGGTGGTGCGCGAGGTGGCGCTCGACGTGTCGCCGCTGGTGGCCGACAAGGCGCTCGATTTCGAGTTCGATGGCGCCGCCACGCCGGTACGCGCGCACCGCTGGATGCTGCAGGAACTCACGCGCAACCTGCTGCACAACGCCATCAAGCACAGCCCGCCCAGCGCTCGGCTGTCGGTGGCGATTCGCGCAGACGCGGGCGAGGCGCTGCTGAGCGTGCAGGACGACGGGCCGGGCATCCCGGCCGAGCTGCGCCAACGCCTGTTTGCGCCCTTCTCCGCCGGCGACGTGGCGAGCGGTTCGGGCCTCGGGCTGGCCATCTGCCGCGAGATCGTGCAGGCGCTCGACGGCCGCATCGCGCTGGACAACCGGTCGGCCGACAGTCGCCGTGCCTCCGGTCTCACAGCGACGGTGCGGCTTCCGCTGGACAATGGCACCTGATGGACAAACTCCGCATTGACAAGTGGTTGTGGGCCGTGCGCTTTTTCAAGACCCGTTCGCTGGCCGCGGACGAGATCGGCAAGAACCGCATACAGGTCAATGGCGACATCGCAAAGGCCTCGCGCGAGGTGAAGATCGGCGACACGGTCACGGTACGGCTGGGCGCAGTCACCCGCGTGGTGCGGGTGCTCGGCATCAGCGGCCAGCGCGGCCCGGCACCGGTGGCGCAGCAGCTCTACGAAGAAACGCCCGAAAGCATCGCTGCGCAAGCCGCCGTGCGCGAGCAGCGCCGCATGGGCAGCGAGCCGGCTCTCAGCATCGAGCAGGGCCGCCCGACCAAGCGCGACCGGCGCGAGCTCGACGGCGCCCGCCGCGGCGACTGGGACAGCCGCTGGAGCGCATCCATCGACCCAGAGGCCGACTGACCAAGGATCTGCACATGACCCGTTTCGACCCATACCGCGTTGGCCCCAAGTTTCGCCTGGCCCACATCGACCCGGCCGACACCCCCTTTCTGAAGGGCTCCGGGGAAGCGCAGCGCGAACAGCTCGACCAGCTCGCCAAGGAACTCGACGTGCTGCAGAACCTGTTGCACGCCGAAGGCAAACGCAAGGTGCTGCTGGTGCTGCAAGGCATGGACACCAGCGGCAAGGACGGCACGGTGCGCTGGGTGTTCTCCCGCACCTCGCCGCTTGGCGTGCGGGTGGCGGCCTTCAAGGCGCCCTCGGCCGACGAACTGGCGCACGACTTCCTTTGGCGATGCCATGCCGTGGTGCCGCGCACCGGCGAACTCGCCGTGTGGAACCGCAGCCACTACGAGGACGTGCTGGTGCCGGTGGTCGAGAGCTGGATCGACAAGGCAGCGGCCAGGCGCCGCTACTCCCAGATCAACGACTTCGAACGCCTGCTGGCCGAAACCGGCACCGTCGTCGTCAAGTGCATGCTGCACATCAGCCTGGGCGAACAGCGCGAACGGCTGCAGGCCCGGATCGACGAACCCGACAAGCAATGGAAATTCAGCCTGGACGACCTGGTCGTGCGCAAGAAATGGGGCGCCTACCAGCGCGCCTACGAAAAGGCGCTGGCTGCGACCTCGACCGCGCACGCCCCCTGGTTCGTGATACCGGCCGACAGCAAGCTGCATCGCAACCTCATGATTGCGCGCCTTCTAGTGAAAACGCTGCGTGACATGAAGTCCCGGGCACCGCCGCCCAACCCAGCGCTTAAAGGGCTGATTGTCGAATGACGGGGACGCGGCGGCCGCGGGGGAGTATCTTCGGGGTTTGCCCTTTGGCATCCCGAGGAATTGCAGCGTGACCGCCACCGAACCGACCCGTTCCCCCGAAACCACCGCGCCGCTCGATGCAGCGCTCGCCCAAACGCAGGATGTGCAGGCCAGACTGAACAGCGGCGCGCAGGAATTGTTCGTCATCAAGGAAGTGCTCAAGCAGGAGTTGCCGGCCGACGCGCGCACCGGCGACGTGGCGCAGGCGCTCGAAAAGCACGATGCGCTCGAAGAAGCGGTGCAGGAATGTGCCGACGACCTCGAAGACGTGAGCCAGGCGCTAGCGCAGGAGGTGGCGCGCCGCGAGAAGCTCGAGAAAAAGCTGACCGAAACGCGCGCCGACCTGGCCGACATCGAAGCTGAAATGGCAGCACACCAGCCCAAAACATCCGGCAACTGACCGGCGCTGCGGTTGGTGACGATTGCGGATTTGCGGGTGGATCTGGACAAACTTCGGGCCCCGCCCCGTAACAAGGCGCTGCAGGGCACAAAGCAGAACGGCCCATAAAGGGCCGGATCGGTCAGGGGCTGCGAGCCCCATCGGGGTTTATCGTGGATTTTTCGCGGCGAATGAAATGGATGCCTGGTGGCTCTCCGCAAGGCCGTTTTCATTCAAGCCGGCGAGCACGAGAATGCCGGTCGCCAGGAGCGTTGCCATGCTGAAAGCCAGCCATTGCAGGGTTCCGTTCAACGTGATGTTCATGCCGTCATTCTTGGGCAGGAGGCCGCGCCCCTCCTTGCGCTGGATCAATCCCGGCGTCGCCGCCGAAATCGAGCAGCACCCTGCTCGCGAAGCCCGTTGAGTGGTCAAGGAGTACGTTTGCCATGCCATCCCCTTCCGCGCCGATACCCCCCGCACCACTTCCCCGGCAGATCGACGCCTCGTGGCGGCGCTGGATCGTCGAGCAGCGCCTGGGCGGCAGCGCCGTCGAGTCGATGCTGCAGATGATGCAGGGCGCCGGTCTTGCGCGAACTGATGCCGAGCGAGCCATTGCGGCGCTCGACGACGACCCTGCGTATGCGGTCGCGCTGAGCCAGAAGCAGCGGCTTCGAAAGCTCGACGCCGTGGCGCTCAACCTGCAGCGGCTGTGGGCGTCCGACCCGCAGTACCGCACGGTGGAGAAGCGCGCCAACCTGTCCGACGAGGAATTCGCGGCGCGCTATGTGCGCGGCTGTCGGCCCGTGGTGCTCACCGGCCATACGCGCGACTGGCCCGCCATGCGGCGCTGGTCGCCCGAGGACTTGAAGCGGCGCTTCGGCCACCTCGACGTGGACGTCCAGTCCGAGCGCCACGCCGACCCGAACTACGAGCAGAACAAGCTGCTGCTGACGAAGCGCCTGAACCTCGGCGCCTTCGTCGACCGGGTGGTGCAGGGCGGCGCTACCAACGACTACTACCTGACGGCAAACAACGAGCTGCTGCGCCGGCCGGAATTCGCGCCGCTGCTCGACGACATCGGCAGCCTGCCGCCGCTGTGCGACCGTTCGCAGCTGACGAACCGCTCTTCGTTCTGGTTTGGCCCGGCCGGCACCGTGACCCCGCTGCACCACGACACGTTGATGCTCTTCCACACCCAGGTGGTCGGACGCAAGCGTTGGCGATTCGTGTCTCCACTCGAATGGTCACGTGTCTACAACCTTCGCAACGTGTTCAGTGACGTGGATCTTGAGCGGCCCGACCCGGCGCGATTCCCGGCCTTCGCCGATGCGACGGTACTCGAGGTTGTGGTCGAGCCTGGCGAGACAATGTTCCTGCCGTTGGGCTGGTGGCACCAGGTGGCGTCGCTCGACGTGAGCCTGTCGTTTTCGTATTCGTGCCTGGCAGTACCGAATCAGTTTGATTACCCCGACCCGGCCCCGCCCTTGCCCGCGCCGCCGGCAGCAACGTCAGCCCACACCGCCGATGCGATGCAGGGCGAGCTCCTAAACGCCGTGAGTGCGGTCGGCGGCATCATCGAGGCCCAGTTCAAGGACGGCAGCACGTTGCGGTTCCGCTCGCGCGGCGCAGGCATGGAGGTGCAGGAGAGCCGCACGGGCTCGCGCGCTTCGCACTATGGCCAGCAGCTTGCCGGCATCTCGGGCGATGGCGGCGCCATCCAGTGCCAGTTCACCGACGGCTCGTCGATCCGCATCGTGCCATTCGGCTGAGCGCCTCGGTCTCCCGGGGCAGGCGCCTCCAACAAAAAAGCCACCCGAAGGTGGCTTTTTTGTTGGAGAGATCTCCATATGCTGGCGGAACCGGAGGGATTCGAACCCTCGATGAGGCTCTACACCCCATACTCCCTTAGCAGGGGAGCACCTTCGGCCACTCGGTCACAGTTCCTTGAAATCAACCGGCATTATGCCAGCTTCAGGCAGCCGGTTGATCGAGATCGAAGGCTTTGTGCAATGCGCGCACGGCGAGTTCCATGTACTTCTCGTCGATCACCACGGAAGTCTTGATCTCGCTGGTGGAGATCATCTGGATGTTGATGCCCTCCTCGCTCAACACGCGGAACATCTTGGCTGCAACGCCGACGTGGCTGCGCATGCCGATGCCGACGATGCTGACCTTGCAGATCCTCGCGTCGCCGACCACCTCGGCCGCACCCAGGGTGGGCAGCACCTTGTCCTTGAGCAGGTCGACCGCCTTGGCAAATTCGTTGCGATGCACCGTAAAGCTGAAGTCGGTCTTGCCGTCCTTGCTCAGGTTCTGGATGATCACATCGACCTCGATGTTCGCGTCGGCGACCGCCCCCAGGATGTGGTACGCGATGCCGGGCTTGTCGGGCACGCCCAGCACCGAGATCTTGGCCTCGTCACGGTTGAACGCGATGCCGGATACGACGGCTTGTTCCATGTTTTCGTCTTCCTCGAAAGTGATCAGCGTGCCGGACTTGGCTTCTTCGTTGATGTCGATGTCCCACGGCGTGAAGCTTGACAGCACACGCAGCGGCACCTTGTACTTGCCCGCAAATTCCACCGAGCGGATCTGCAGCACCTTGGAGCCGAGGCTCGCCATTTCGAGCATCTCTTCGAAGCTCACGGTGGTCAGGCGGCGCGCGTCGGGTTCGACGCGCGGATCGGTGGTGTAGACGCCGTCCACGTCGGTGTAGATGAGGCACTCGTGGGCCTTCATCGCGGCCGCGATTGCCACCGCCGAGGTGTCGCTGCCGCCACGGCCCAGCGTGGTGATGTTGCCCTCGTCGTCGACGCCCTGGAAGCCGGTGATGACCACCACGCGGCCGGCCTCGAGGTCGGCGCGCACGCGCGCGTCGTCGATGCTTTCGATGCGGGCCTTGGTATAGCTGCTGTCGGTGCGCACGGAGACCTGCCAGCCGGCATAGCTCACCGCTTCCATGCCTTCGGCCTGGAGTGCGATGGCCAGCAACGCGGACGAAGCCTGCTCGCCGGTCGACGCGAGCATGTCGAGTTCGCGGTTGGTGGCGTCGCCGGGTTTGCTGGGCGAGAGTTCTTTCGCGAGGCCCAGCAGGCGGTTAGTTTCGCCGCTCATGGCGCTTGGAACCACCACCATCTGGTGGCCGGCACGCGCCCATTTGGCGACGCGCTTGGCGACGTTCTTGATGCGCTCGGTCGAGCCCATCGACGTGCCGCCGTATTTGTGAACGATCAATGCCATGGGTGAAATATGGGAAAGAGATGAAACCGGCCCCGGGGGTGCCCCCGGAGGCGGCGCGCCCTTGACGTTCAGCGCAAAGGCTTTGTCGGGGGCGCGGAATTGTACCAACCGAGCACGGTGCCCTGCCGTTCGACAAATCCGGCACCGAGCTTGATGTGCAGGCCGTGCCCGCGCGTGGTGCAGGCGGCGATCTGGTCAAGCAGTTCATCAAGCTGCACCGTGCTCGGCGTGCAGCCATGCGCCTGCAGCAACCAGTGGCGCAGCACGTTGGCCTGACGGGCGCGCGACAGCTGCTGCAGCGCCTTGATGTCCGGCGGGCTGCCAACGCTTGCCAGATCCTGCTGCGCCAGTTCGGCCAGCAGAACCTGCGCCTGCGCCGCGTGGCGCGCGCTGCGCGCGAAGGTGGCGCGAAACTGCGGAAACGCCCGCTCCAGTGCGGGCAGCAGTTCGGCACGGATCCGGTTGCGGGTGTAGCGCGAGTCGGCGTTGCTCGGGTCTTCGATCCAGGGAACCGCCCGCGCCGTCAGCCAGGCTCGGATCTCCGCGGCCGGCACGCCCAGCAGCGGCCGGTGATAGCGCAGCCCGTCGCGCTCCATCATTGGGGGCATCGCCGCCAGGCCTGCGAGGCCGGCACCGCGCGACAGGGCCAGCACCACCGTTTCGACCTGGTCGTCCGCATGCTGCCCGAGTGCGATGGATTCGATCGCACCTTGCGCCCGCCCGACGGTCGCCAGCGCCGCAAATGATGCATAGCGGGCACGCCGCGCCGCGTCTTCGGGACTCTCGCCGGGCGTGTGCCGCGCGTCGATGCGCTGCACCCGCAGCGGCACGCCAAGGCGCTCGCACACCGCGGCGCAGTGCCGCTCGAAATCATCGGCCGCAGCCTGCAAGCCGTGGTGCACGTGGAAGGCCTCCACCTGCCCCGGCCAGCGCGCCGCGCAGGCCACCAGCAGCGCGGTCGAGTCGGCGCCGCCGCTGTAGGCCACGGCGAGCGGCAGCGCGGGCTCGAAAGCGGCCATGGCCTGATCGAAATTCATGGGGCGATTGTGCGACCGGCCCTTGTCATCGGATCGAGACGACCCACGTTAGGGACTTGGGCCTCGTCGGCCTGCAAAGGAGTCGGTATGTGGAAACTCGGCAAGCTGTGGCTGCTGCTGCGCAAGGAGCTGGCACTGGTCTGGGCCGTGTTGCGCGATCCGCGTGCGCCGAAGGCGGCCAAGCTGACCGCCCTGCTCGCGGTGCTCTACGTGCTGAGTCCGATCGACCTGGTGTCGGATTTCATTCCGGTGCTGGGCTGGATCGACGACGGCGTGGTGGCCATGCTGCTGATCCAGCTGGCCATGCGCTTCCTGCCGCCCGACGTGCACACCGCGCTCAAGGCGCAGATCGAGCGCCGCTTCGGTACGGCGCGCGCCGGCGTCTGATCACTTGCTGATGTCGGCCTTGGTGTCGTTGAAGCGGCCGTAGCTCTGCAGCCGGTCATAGCGGCGGTCCAGCAGTTCCTTGACCTTGAGGTCGCTGACCTGGCGAAACGCGTCGTTCAAGGCGCGCTTCAGGAACGCAGCCATCTGCCGGTGGTCGCGGTGCGCACCACCGACCGGTTCGCTCACGATCTTGTCGACCAGCCCGAGTGCCTTCAGGCGGTGCGCGGTGATGCCCAGTGCATCGGCCGCCTCCTGCGCTTTCTCGGAGGTCTTCCAGAGAATCGAGGCGCAGCCTTCGGGGCTGATCACCGAATAGATCGAATACTGCAGCATCAGCAACTGGTCGCCGACCGAAATGGCCAGCGCGCCGCCGGAGCCGCCCTCGCCGATGATGGTGACGATGATCGGCACTTCGAGTTGCGCCATCTCGAAGATGTTGCGGCCGATGGCTTCCGACTGGCCGCGCTCTTCCGCATCGATGCCGGGATAGGCGCCGGGCGTATCGACGAAGGTGAACACCGGCAGCTTGAATTTCTCGGCCGTCTTCATCAGTCGCAGCGCCTTGCGGTAGCCCTCGGGCTTGCTCATGCCGAAGTTGCGTGCGGTGCGCTCCTTGGTGTCCCGGCCCTTCTGGTGGCCGAGCACCATGCAGGGCGTGCCGTTGAAGCGCGCCAGCCCGCCGACGATCGAGAGATCGTCCGAGAAATGGCGGTCGCCGTGCAGTTCGACGAAATCGGTGAAGAGTTCGTTGACGTAGTCAAGCGTGTAGGGGCGCTCCGGATGCCGGGCGATCTTGGTGATCTTCCAGGGCGTCAGGTCGCTGTAGATGTCCTTGGTGAGCTGCTGGCTTTTCTTGCCGAGCTGGTCGATCTCCTCCGAGATATCGACTGCCGATTCGGTCTGCACATAGCGCAGTTCTTCGATTTTGCTTTCGAGTTCCGCGATGGGCTGCTCGAAGTCGAGGAAGGTTCGTTTGGCCAAACTCTTCTCCAGTTGTTCAATACGCGACCGGTGCCGGGTCGAGCGAGCGCCAAATATACCAAGTCGCCACGCTGCAATACGGCGCCCACGCCACCGCAACCTCGCGGGCGTCGCTGCGGCTCACCGGATCGCCGGAAAAATAGTTGTGGCTGATCCCGTTGATCAGGCCCACGTCGTCGAGCGGCAGCACGTTGGGCCGCATCAGGTGAAAGATCAGGAACATCTCGGCCGTCCAGCGGCCGATGCCGCGAATCGCGACCAGTTCCTCGATGATGAGCTCGTCGGCCATGTCGTTCCACGCATCGACGTGCACCGCCTGCGTGTCGAAGTGAATCGCAAGGTCGACCAGGTATTCGACCTTGCGTGCCGACAGGCCGCAGGCGCGCATGTCGTCGACCTTGAGCTTGAGCACGTTGGACGGCGTCATCCGGCGCGGCAGCACCTCGAACTTGTCCCAGACCGTCTGGGCCGCTTTCACCGAGATCTGCTGGCCGACGATGCTGCGGGCCAGCGTGGTGAAGGCATCGCCGCGCGATTCGAGGCGGACGTCGCCGAACTGCGGAATCAGCCGCTTCATGACCCGATCTTTGCGGGACAGGTGCTTGCAGGCTTCTTCCCAGTAGTCGGGCGTGAAGATGTCAACGGTTGTCTTTTTGGGCGACGGCATGTTCAGTCCCGATTCACTGCGCCGAAGCCCAGGTGGTGCCCGTGGGCGAGTCCTTGAGCACGATGCCCTGGTCGGCCAGATCCTTGCGAATGCGGTCGGCCTCGGCAAAGTTCTTCGCGGCCTTGGCAGCCGCGCGCGCCTCGATCAACGCCTGGATCGAGGCCTCATCGAGCGCGGCACCGGCTTGCAGGAAGGCCTTGGGATCGCCCTGCAACACATTGAGACAGGCGCCGAGCGCCTTCAGCAGGCCGGCCAGTTCGGCCGATTGCGTTCGATTGACTTCGCCCGCCAGATCGAACAGCACCGCAACGGCTTCGGGCGTGGCGAAGTCTTCGTCCATGGCCGCCTTGAAGCGTGCTGCGTACGGCGCGGCCCAGTCGATCGTTTCCACCGCGGCCGGGGCCACCAGATCGAGGGCGGTGTAAAGCCGCTTGAGGGAATTGCGCGCATCGTTGAGATGCACGTCGCTGTAGTTGAGGTCGCTGCGGTAGTGCGCCCGCACCATGAAAAAGCGGATGGTCTCGGCATCGAAGGACTTCAGCACATCGCGGATCAGCGAAAAGTTGCCCAGGCTCTTGGACATCTTCTCGTTGTCGATGTTGATGAAACCGTTGTGCATCCAGCAGTTGGCGAGGGGCTTGCCGGTCGCGCCTTCGCTCTGTGCGATTTCGTTCTCGTGATGTGGAAACTGCAGATCCATGCCGCCGCCGTGAATGTCCAGCGTGTCGCCAAGCAACTCGCAGGCCATCGCAGAGCATTCGATGTGCCAGCCGGGCCGGCCGGGGCCGAACTCGCTGGCCCACTTGACCTCTTCTGGCTCGCTGGCCTTGGCGCTTTTCCAGAGCACCGAGTCGAGCGGATCGTCCTTGCCGTCGGACACGGCCACGCGTTCGCCGGCGCGCAACTCGTCGAGCGACTTGCCGCTGAGCTTGCCGTAGCCCGGAAACTTGCGCACGGCGTAGTTCACGTCGCCGTTGGCCGAGCGGTAGGCCAGGCCTTTCTGCTCCAGGGTTCCGATGATCGACAGCATCTGCGGAACATAGTCGGTCGCTCGCGGCTCATGGCTCGGCCGGGCGATGCCGAGCGCGTCCGCATCCTCGTGCAGCGCACCGATCATGCGGTCGGTCAGCGCGCGGATGCTCTCGCCGTTTTCGACCGCGCGGCGGATGATCTTGTCGTCGATGTCGGTGATGTTGCGCACATGGTTCACCGCATAGCCGCTCGACCGCAGCCAGCGCACGACCACATCGAACGCGACCATCGAGCGCGCATGGCCAAGGTGGCAGTAGTCGTACACCGTCATGCCGCAGACGTATATGCCCACATGGCCGGGCCGCAAAGGAGAAAACTTCTCCAGTTCACGCGAGAGCGTGTTGTAGATGCGCAGACTCATGGAATTCGGAAAGCAGTCGTTCGCGCCGGGGCATTGCGGGAGCAATACCCGGGCGCGGATTTCAGGGGTGTTGGAGCTGTGGCGACGAGGGGCGGGACATGGCCCCTCGGCTACAATCCAGCGCAGTATAAACGGCCCCCGATGGGCATTTTTGGGTGTTGGTAGAGCCCGCATCCTGCCCTTTTTCCAGAGGCTTCATGAAGCACGCCGCGTTCCCCCTGCTCCCTTTCTCCCGCATCGTTTCCGTTCTGGCGCTCGCACTGTCCTTGGGCGCTGCCTATGCCGACGAATACGCCGACGTCAACCAGTTGCTGCGCCAGGGCAAGCCGACCGAAGCGCTGGCCAAGGCCGACACCTACATTGCCGGCAAGCCGCGCGACCCGCAGATGCGCTTTCTGCGCGGTGTGATCCTGACCGAACAGGGTAAGCAGGCCGACGCGACTACCGCCTTCACGCAGCTCACCCAAGATTTCCCCGAGCTGCCGGAGCCCTACAACAATCTGGCCGCGCTTTACGCGGCACAAAGCCAGTTCGAAAAGGCGCGCGTCGCGCTCGAAATGGCCATCCGCCTGAACCCGAACTACGCCACGGCGCACGAAAACCTCGGCGATGTGTACGTGCGGCTCGCGGCCCAGTCGTACGGCAAGGCGCAGAGCTTTGCCACGGCCAATGCCAGCGTCGCCCCCAAGCTCACGCTGCTGCGCCAGATCTTCACGCCGGCCGCCGAGAAGGCTGCAGGCACCCTGCCACCGGCCATTCCCCAGGCGACCAAGCCCGGAACCCGCAAGTAACCCCGCCCATGGCGCTGCTCCGGCGGTGCCGGCGGCACTGCCATTGAAAGCGAGCTTCACTTGAACATTCCTGCCCTCACACGCCGCGCGGCACTCGCCCTGGGCGCCGCCGCGCTGTTGACCACTTCTTCTGCCTGGGCGCAGGGCGCCGATCCGCGCGTGAAGATCGCCACCTCAATGGGCGACATCGTGGTGCAGCTCGATGCGGCCAAGGCGCCCAAGACGGTCGCCAACTTCCTGCAGTACGTCAAGGACAAGCACTACGACGGCACGGTGTTCCATCGCGTGATCGACGGCTTCATGATCCAGGGCGGCGGTTTCACGCCCGACATGAAGCAGAAGGCGACGCGCCCGCCGGTGCCGCTCGAAGCCGCCAACGGCCTGAAGAACGACAAGTACACGATCGCCATGGCCCGCACCAGCGACCCGAACTCGGCCACTGCGCAGTTTTTCATCAACGTGAAGGACAACGCGATGCTGAATGCGCCCAACCCCGACGGCCACGGCTACACCGTGTTCGGCAAGGTCGTGACAGGCGCCGACGTGGTCGACAAGATCCGCGCCGCACGCACAGGCAGCAAGGGCGGCATGGCCGACGTGCCGCTCGAACCCATCACCATCCAGTCCGCCACCGTCGTGGCGAAGTAAAACAAGGACAGCACCATGAGCAACCCCCAAGTCGAACTCCACATCAAGAACCACGGCGTCGTCACGCTCGAACTCGACCGCGCCAAGGCGCCCAAGTCGGTCGAGAACTTCATCACCTACGTGAAGAAGGGCCACTACGACAACACGGTGTTCCACCGCGTGATCCCGGGCTTCATGGTGCAGGGCGGCGGCTTCGAACCGGGCATGACGCAAAAGCCGACCGGTGCCGAAATCGAGAACGAGGCCAACAACGGCCTGAAGAACGACAAGTACACGGTCGCCATGGCGCGCACCAACGCACCGCACTCGGCCACGGCGCAGTTCTTCATCAACGCCTCCAACAACGGCTTCCTGAACCACACCGCGCCGTCGGCGCAGGGCTGGGGCTATGCGGTGTTCGGCAAGGTCGTTTCAGGCACCGACGTGGTCGACAAGATCGAGGGCGTGAAGACCGGCCGCAAGGGCTTCCACGACGACGTGCCGCTGGAAGACGTGATCATCGAAAAGGCCGTCGTCACGACGGAATGACCCCGTTCGCCGAGCTGGCCGCGCCTGCCGGCTGGCGCACGGTCGACCTGCTGTCCGACCTGCACCTGCAAGCCGGAGAGCCGTCCACTTTCGAGGCCTGGCGCGGGTACATGGAAACCACGCCGGCCGACGCGATCTTCATCCTCGGCGACCTGTTCGAAGTGTGGATCGGCGACGACGCGGCCGCCCTGTCCGGCTTCGAGGCGCAATGCGCCGAGGTGTTGCGCAGCACGGCGCAACGCCGGCCGGTGTTCTTCATGCACGGCAACCGCGACTTTCTGCTCGGGCCGGCCTTCGCGGCCGCCTGCGGTATTGCCTTGCTGACCGACCCGACCGTGCTGGTGCTCCACGGCGAGCGCTGGCTGTTGAGCCATGGCGACGAACTCTGCCTCGAAGACCACGAGTACCTGCAATTCCGTGCGCAGGTGCGCTCGCCGGATTGGCAGCAGGCTTTTCTGGCGCGGCCACTCGAGGAGCGCCGCGCGCTCGCGCGCTCGATGCGCGCCCAGAGCGAAGACCGCAAACGCAGCCCCGATATGGTCTGGGCTGATGTTGACGCTGACGCGGCGCGCGAATGGCTGCGCCGCGCGGATGCGCGCACGCTGATCCACGGTCACACGCACCGGCCCGCCGAGCACGATCTTGGCGACGGCCTGCGCCGCATCGTGCTGAGCGACTGGGACATGGCGGCGCACCCGCCGCGCGCACAGTTGCTCTGCCTTTCCGTCGCCGGCGCGCAACGCGTCGACCTGCGCTGATGCTCCGCTGGCTGCGTGGCCTGCGCGCGGGGCCGCAGATTCCCGATGCCGCTTGGCAGGCCACGCTGGCGCGCTACCGCTTCCTGGCCGCGTTGCCCGCTGCCGATGGCGTGCGTCTGCGCGAGCTCGCTGCGCTGTTTCTGCGGGACAAGCGCTTCCATGGCGCGGGCGAATTCACGATCACCGATGAAGTCGCACTGGCCATCGCTGCGCAGGCCGTACTGCCCGTGCTGCATCTGCCGGGCGGATTGAACTGGTACGACGATTTCGTCGGCATCGTGGTGCATGCCGGCGAGGTGGTCGCGCGCCGCCGCGTGACCGACGTGGACGCGGTGGTGCACGAGTACGACGAGGTGATCGCCGGCGAAGCGATGGAGCACGGGCCGGTGATGCTGAGCTGGCAGGACGTGCTGGCCAGCAGCATCACCGCCGACGATGGCTACAACGTCGTGATTCACGAGTTCGCCCACAAGCTCGACATGCGCGACGGCGCGGTCGATGGCTGCCCGCCGCTGCCGCCCGGCTTCGCGGGCGCGGCCTCGGGGGCTGCAGCGCGTGCCGCCTGGCTGAAGGTGCTGCAGGCCGCCTATGAAGGCTTTCGCGAAAAAACCATCGTGGCAGACCGCTTTGGCGGCGAGCCGCCCTGGCTCGACGCCTATGGCGCCGAATCGATCGGCGAGTTCTTTGCGGTGGCCTGCGAGGCCTACTTCGTGAACCGGACGCGCTTCGCCGAGGAGTTTCCCGACTTGCCCGGGCTGTTCGACGAGTTCTTCAGGCCGGATCGGGCCTGACGGCGCCTAGCGGCTGCGCTGGCCTTCGGTCAGGCTGTCGAGCTGGAACTTGCCGCTCTTGTCCCAAAGCCAGGTTTCCACGTAGGTGTGGGCACCGATACGACCGGGGGCGGGCAAAGGCGACGCCTTCTTGATCAGCTCGACAATCTGCACACTGACCTCGGGCGCGTGTGAAGGGGCGCGCATGAAGGTCACGGCCTCCACCTCGCCCTTGGCGTCGATGTGCGTTTCCACCGTCGCGACCGCATACACCAGCGGCGGTATCTTGCCCTTGTAGATGCGGTCGGCATAGCGCGTGTAGATGTAGCGCGCCCCGGTCTTGCGGTAGGCGCGCACGGTCGGCGTCTGCGCGGAGATGCGACGCGCCGACTCGGGCAGCGCTGCCTTGGCCTGCTCCTGCGCAGGTGGCAGCGCGGCGGCGTCGGGTTCCGCCGGTTTGGGGGTCGACGGAAAGATGCCGCAGCCGCTCAGGCCCGCGGCGAAGGCCAGGGCGGCCAGCAGCAGGGCGATGCGGTTGCGTGCCATCTTCATGCGCCCTTGAGCAGCGTCTTGAGCACGTTCTGCAGCCGGCGCGCGGTGGCAGCGTCGTGTCCGCTGGCCAGCACCTTGGCCGCATCCTGGCCCCAGGTTTGGGCAGGCGCCGGTTCGTTGCGCTTGGTGAGCAACTGGAGCTGCATCGCGCGGCGCGCATCCACATGCTCGGCCGGCGTCGGCACCTCGGCGGCGATCTCGAGCCGCAGCAACGCGTCGGACGCAGTGCCCGCAGGCGCTGCGTCGACCGCCTGCGACCATGCGCCGCGCACCGCGGGCGACACGGCGCGGCCGAGCTCCTGCACGCTGGGCACGCTGCCGCCATCGCGCTTTTCCCAGGCGCCGAGCAACTGCGTCAATGCTTCGCCGTGCGCCTGCGCCGCCAGCTTGCGCAATGCGGCCTGGGCATGCTCGACAGCGTCGCGCTGGGCGCGGAAGGCAGCATCGCCGAGACGCGGGCCGCGGTCTTCGAAGCGCGGCGCGGCGCGGTCGCCAAAACGGCCACCACGGTCGCCACCGGAGCCGGCACCGAAGCCGCCTGCGCGGTCGGGACGCCCGCCCGGGCCACCCGGGCCGCGGCTGTCGCGCCGGTCGCCCGGCCGATCGCCGGGACGGCCGCCGCGGCCCGCCATCGCGGGCTCGGCCTGGCGCATGCCGGGACGGTCGTCGGCACGGCGCATCGCGACCACCGGCTTGGGGGGAACTGCCGCTGGCGCAGGCGCCGCGGCCGGCTCCGCCGGCGAATCGGTTTCACTGTCGCCGAGCGCTGCAGCGTCGGCAGTGCCGTCCGGCGCCACCAGATCGTGGGCGGG
Source organism: Variovorax nitratireducens (assembly GCF_051216545.1). Taxonomy (NCBI): domain Bacteria; kingdom Pseudomonadati; phylum Pseudomonadota; class Betaproteobacteria; order Burkholderiales; family Comamonadaceae; genus Variovorax; species Variovorax nitratireducens. The sequence continues at coordinate 162,074 of NZ_JBPJZO010000004.1, read as the reverse complement.
GGCATGCACAGGCGTGACCACTGCCTCGTCGACTTCACCGGTCGCGGGCGCCAGGCCGGCGCTTTCTGCGAATTCGGCTTCGGCCGCCTGTGCGGCTTGCGCCGGCGCTGCGTCTTCGGCGGTGTTGACGTGCGACGTGGCGGCCTTCAGAACAGGCTTCGCCGCGGGCTCGGGCAGGTTGATCTTCTCGCCGCGCATCGCCGCTTCGAGCTGACTCATGGCCGCGCGAATCTTCTGCACGTCGCCCGTGGCGTTGGCCGCTTCGAGCGCCTTGGAGGCGAGCAGCACGTTGCGGTCGTGCTCGCTCATCGCGGACGACACCTTCTCGCGCTCCGCCGTCTTGCGGTTGAAGGCTTCGTCGATCGGGGCGCGGAACGCGTCCCACATCTTCTGTTCGTGGCGGCGATCGAGCGGAACGCCCTGCGCCTCGGCCTGCCAGCGCTGCTGCAGCGCCTTGACGGCGTCGATCCGCAACATCGGCTGGGCACCCAGTTCAGCCGCCTCGGCGATCATGGCCTGGCGGCGTTCGACGCTGGCCTTCTGTGCCGCCTCGAACGGCGCGCGGGCGGCACCGAAAGCCTCGTTCCACTGTGGCTGCAGTTCGGCAAACATCTTCTCTCCGACGTGCCCGGCATCGCGCCAGCGGTCGGCGAACTGGTGCAGCGCGCGGTTGTGCGCCTTCAGATCGGCGGCATCGGCATGCTCGACCGCCCAGGCCTTGACTTCCTCGATCAGCGCGATGCGGTGCGCGCGGTGCTCGGTCGCCTCCGCGCGCACTTTTTCGAGCCAGGACTCGACCACCTTGTGGGCTTCGTTGCAGGCTTCGTCAAAGCGCTTCCACAGCGCGTGGTTCGGCACGCCGCCCTGGTCGGCCTGCTTCCACTGGTCGCGCAGGGCGCGCAGGGTCTCCTGCATCTTGCGGCCGCCCAGCGCCTGGCCTTCGGGCCGCTTGAGCAAGCCTTCGGCCCTCGCGACCAGGTCTTCGCGCACCTTGTCCGCGCTCCAGCGCTGCCAGCCTTCGAGTTCGCCGGCCGCGACCAGCGCCGCATGCACGCGCGCCTCCAGTTCGGATTCGACCAGCTTGCCGTGTTCCTTGAGCACCGCGCGCAGTGCGGTTGCGGCGCCGGCGCTGGCCTTGCCATGACCTTCGGCGGTTTCCTGCTCGAGCTTCGCCAGCGCCAGCTGCACCGCGTCCTGCGCGGCTGCGCGCACGGCCGGGTCGACCGGCGGACGCGCCGGCTTGGCGGGCGCTGCCTTGGGCACCACGGCCTCGCCGCGTGCGGTGCGCAGTTCGTCGGCCCACACGGGCACTGGCGGCAGCGGCGCGGCGGCGTCATTCGCGGCCGCAACGGCCTGCGACAGTGCGCCATGGAAGGCATCGGACACCACGAGCAACTGGGCCCGGGAGGCTTCGAGCTGCGGTGCGAACTTCGCGTCCAGGCTGTTCCAGTTGGCGTCGGCGGTGATTTCGTCCGCCTGCTGCTGCCAGTGCGTGACATCACCGCGCAGGGATTCGTCGGCGGCTTGCGCGTCTTTCCAGCCCTTGGTCGAGAGCACCTCGAAGCGCTGCGCCAGCAGCACGGCTGCCTCGCGATGCACCTGCGCGCGGTGCTGAAGATCCTCGATGCCCTTCACGCGTTCGGCCAGTTGGGCCTTGAAGCCGGCCAGCGGCTCGCGCGACAGCGGCGCGCCGGCCTTGGCCGCATCGCGCTGCCAAGCCAATGCGTCGGCAATGTTGAGCTTGGATTGGGCCAACAACAGTTCGGCCTTGTGGGCCCACTCCGCAGCGATCACCTCCTGGCCCTTGGCGCGCTTGAGTTCGTCGAGCTTTTCGCGCACGGGGCGTGCGGCGCCCTTGTCGCGGCCGCTGAGTTCCTTGAACACATCCTGCAATTGCTCGGGCGTGGGCCGGCCCGCGAGCCAATCGCGAATGCGCTGGGCGCGCTCGCCCGAAGTCGGCGCGGTGAAGGCGCCGCCGGTGAGCGTGTCGAGGGCCTGGAGGTCGGGGGTTTTGGTGGAGCTTGAGGTCACGGAGCGAAAGTCGTTGTCTGAAAAATAAGAGCAAAGCGCACAAGCCGGCATTGCCGGCCAACCGCGCATTTTCACAGACCTGCGGCCGGCTGTCTGCCGGCGCTGGCCGCAAGGGGCCTAACGGGTGTCGAGTTTGAGCTCGGCACCCGGTTTCCAGTCGCTGCCGCTGGCCTGCGTGCGCACGGCGCCGAGGAACAGCCGTTCGCTCGACAGCTTCTGCGCCAGCAGGTAGTCGCGCACCACGGCGCCCCGCTCCACCGCGAGCTGGCGGATCGACTCCTCGTCGACCGGAACGCTCGCGAGCAGCAGGTTTTCCATCTCGCTGGTCGGTAGGTCTTTGGCCAGCCCGACCATGTTGCGCGGCTTGGTGATGTCGGCACGCTTGTAAACCGCAGCGAGCAGTTCGGGGTATTCGGCATCGGTCAACGCCGCCACCTCTGCCGCGTTCTGGCCGCCGCGCGCCGCGCCGCGGCGCTTCTCTGCCTGGGCCAGCTGACGCAGGCGTTGCTTCTGGTAGGCGGTGCGTTCCTGTTCGAGGCTGGCGGTGCCGACCACCGTCATGCGCAGGGCCGGGCGATCGACCAGCGCCTTGGCAACCTTGTCGAGGCTTTCTTTGGCAGCTGGACTCAGCGACGAACTGCCGGCGTCGAACACGATGGCGCTCGACTCGCCGCTGCCGCCGCCGAGCCCGCCCGTGAGCAAGGCGAACGGCGCCGTCGCCGCCTTGGCGATCAGGTTGACGATGGCCTTGAAGATCAGCGGCCCGATGCTGAATTGCGGGTCGTTGAGCGAGCCGCGCAACGGCAGGTCGACATCGATCACGCCGTTGCGGTCGGCCAGCAAGGCGACCGCAAGACGCACCGGCAGGCTCGCGGGCGCGCCCTGCACGGCCTCGCCGAACTGGAGCTGATTCAGGATGAGCTTGTTGGTGGCGGTCAGTTGTCCATCGGCCGCGATCTTGTAGTTGACGTCCATGCTCATCTTGCCGCGCTCGATGCCATGACCGGAATAGCGCACCGAATACGGCGACAGCGGCGCCAGATCGAGCTCGCGCATCTTCGCCGTGATGTCGAGTTCGAGCGGCTTTGCCAGCGGATTGAGCTTGCCGGTGATTTCGAGCGACGCGGTCTGCTGGGCCTTGCCCCGCAGTTCCAGGTCGGCCAGCGCGGGCGACCCGCCCGAGCCCTTGGGCGGATTCGACGAGAACGCGCTGAGCTTGCCGGTCAGCTCGCTCAGATCCGCCGAGTAGTTGGGCTTGACGAACAGGTCGGTGAAGTCGATCTTGCCGTTGACCAGGCTCATCGGGCCGAAATTGATGACCGGCTTGGGGCCGGTGTCTTCAGCCTGGGCGACGGCGGCTGGCGCCGGTACGGCCGCAGCCGGCGCGCCGCCGACCATCTGCTCTGCCGACACTGGCGCGCCCGCCGCAGCGGGCGCGGATGCTGCGCGGGTCGTGGTGGTGGTGCCGCCAAGGCTGCGCCGGCTGCCGGTCTGCGCTGCGGCCTCGGCTTTCGCCGCGCCCTCCTGCTCGCCCTTCTTCGTCAGGTTCTGCAGGTTGAGACGGCCGGTCGGGTCGACGATCACGCGGGCGAAAAAGTCGGTCAACGTGGTTTCGCGCACATCCAGCGCGAGCGGTGCGGTCGGCGCCAGCGCCACCTGCATGCCCCGCAGGCTCAGCGTTTTCCAGCGCAGCAGCTGGTTGTTGCTGCGGTCGAAACCGGGCGACTGGGTCAGCGAGACGCTGTTGGCGCGGAAATCGTCCACTGCCGTGTCCCCGGCCAACTTCAGGCTCATGCCGGCCGGCGCCTGCGCATAGCTCACCGTGCCGCGGTAGCTGGCAAAGGCCCGGCGGATATCGATATTGAGCGTATCGGCGTAGTACGCCTTGAAGGCATGTGCCGGGAACGCGCCGATCTCGAGCCGCCCCTCTGCCGCGATCGGCTTCAACACGATGCTGCCCTTGTAGTCGAAGCGGCCCGGGTCAGCCCGGCCGGCGCCGATGCGGCCCGAAACCTGCAGCGGCGACACGGTGGCGGTGTTGGGCGCGATCTTCTGCGCACTGACCTTCAGCGCCGTGATTTCGACCTCCACCGGCGCGGCACCCGCCTGGTCGGCATAGGAGACGACCCCCCCGTCGACCGACACCGTGCCGATCGTCAGCGCCCAGGGTTTGGTATTGGCGCCCGCAGGGGCGGCACCAGCCTCGGCCGGCTTGGGTGCCGCGGCTTTGGCAACTTCGGTTCCGGTTTGGCCCCCACCCGCGGGTGCCCTGAGCCAGCGCTCGAACATCCAGCGCTTTTCCTTGTCGCGTTCGACCCGCACCTTGGGTTGGTTGGCGCTGAACGTACCGATGGCAAGCTTGTGCTCGGTCATGTCGACTTCGGCATCGGTCAACTCGAAACGGCCGACGCTTGCCAGCGCCGACTTGCCCTGCGTCAGCGCCAGGCCGTCCACAAACAGCTTGCGCGCCTTCAACTTGAGGTTGGGCTGGTTCCAGGCCACGTCGATCTGCCCGCCGAGCTTGCCGTCGAGCGTGGGTTCGAGGCTTTGCGCCAGGTACGGCGCGGCCAGCGACAGCGGCAGGGCCTCGACCTGAACCGTGGCCGTCGCCACCTTGTCCGTGGCCTGGCCTTCGAACTTGAGGGCCGCGCCTCCCACCGACGTGCTGCCGCTGAAGCTGGCCGGTTTGTCCATCGGCCAGCGGATCGCGCCAGCGTCGATGTCGAGCGCGCTGGCCTCGAGGGCGGCGGCCGGGCGGGTGGTTTCGTCGCGCCAGCCGATCTTGCCGCCGCTGAGCGCGAGCTTGTCGACCTGTACTTGCCACGGTTTGGGTTCGGGTGTTTTGGGGGTTGCAGCGCCCGTCGCATCTGCGGAAGGCACTACTACCTTTTCTGCAGCACCGGTGGCAGGGTTGGTGGCCAGCAGGTTGAGCTTGCCGGCGGCATCGCGGGCCACGGCGAGCGTGGGCGCAGCGAGCGCCACCTGGCCCAGGTGAACCACGCGCTCGAGCGGACGCACATCGACCAGGTCCAACTTGAGCCCATCGAAAGCCAGCAGATCGCGCGCCCGGGCATCGGACACCTTGACGCCATGAGCCTCGATCGTGCCGCTGATCTTCAGACTGGCAGTCGCTGCGCGCTGAAAATCGAACTTCAGGTCGGCATCGAGCGAGCCGGACTTGAGCTGCGCAGGCAGCCCGCCCGGTATGTAGCCGAGGTACGGCGCCAGATCGAGCCCCTTGAAGCTGAGCCGGGCATCGGTCTTGCGGTCGTCGGCGAAAGGCGTAGTGAATGCGGCCGAGTCGAACTTGCTGCCGTTGAGGGTGAAGGCCAGCTTGGGTTCGACCTTGACCGCGCGCTGCGACGCGAGATTGCTCACAAACGGCACGTTGAGCACGAAATCGCGCAGCGCATGCTTGCTTTGGACGGACTGGTCGTCGAAATCGACCGAGCCGCCCGTGATCGCGATGTTGTAGATGGCAAAGCGCGGCGGGTCGCCCGGTGGTTTGTCCGCCGGGGTGGCGAGCTTGGCCAGGATGTCGTCGATGTCGTACTTGCCATCGGCCAGGTGGGTCAGCACGACCACCGGCTGATCGATGGCGACCGCATCGACCACGGGCGCCAGCCGCAATACCGACTGGAGCTCGGCATCGGCATACACGCGGGCAATCTGGAACTGCGAGCCTTTCCCGTCGGCTGTGGCGATGCGCAGGTCCTTCAGGGTCAGCTCGAGCGTCCAAGGCTTGAAGTCGACCTGGCCGACGGTGACTTGGCGGCCCAGCCTTTCGCTGGCGATCTTCTGCAACTGGCTCTTGAGGATCGGCGGCACCGCAAGCCATGCCACGAGCCAGAGCGCCAAAAGGACCAACACCGCGGCGATCCCACGCCGCACCCACTTGTTTTGTTTCAACGCAGTCGCATTCATTTGCGTGTGAGTGTGCCGCAAACGCCGCGGCGTTCCCAAAAGCAAGAAAGCCCGGTGGCTCGACGCGAAGTCTTGTCACCGGGCTCGATGGCGGGCACAAAACCCATGCCATCTTTTCGCTCGGCCGGAAGTTGAATGGTTCCGGCCTTGCAGGCAGCAAGAGATTGCCACCGGGGGGTGCCTCTGACGTTGAACCTGGGAGGAATCCCTCTGTTCTCGGTCTTTGGCGAGCACCTGAATTCACAGGCAAAGTTAGCTTACGCTCGCGCGCAGGGCTTTGCAAACTGCTTTTTCAATGACTTATGGCCACCCGATTGAGGCACTTTCGGCGCCTCTTCTTCAGTCCAAATTAGAATAACAAACCTAGACGTTATTCTTGACCGAGTATTTAGCGCCTCCTAGAATCCGCGTAGACCGTGCTGCCCGCTTGCAGCCGGGCTCCATGAATCCGCCGCCGAGTGCCTTGATGCGACCGGCTTGATCGGGCAGCCGCGCTCCACCCTCCTCGCGCGGACCTGATTCGTACTTATCCAAGCGACGTCGCCTCCGACCCATTCCCGCTCTGCGCGTCGCATGCGATCCAGGTGCCGTCCACGAAAGGAACAGCGATGAAACAAGCGTTGGAAGCCACGGCCCGCGGGCTCCGGACTTTTGCGTCCGATGTGGCAGACGGCTTTTTCGAGATCACGCACAACGGCTTTGCACTGATTGGCCTGGCCATCGTGTTCGCCGCGTTAGCGCTGGTCGCACGGCCCGACCTGCGCCAGTCGGGTGAAGATCAGTTGATGGGCTGGCTGCAGTCGCGCAAGCCGGCGCCGGAGCCGACCGACCTCAACCCGACTGCAATCGACCGCACCACGGCCGCGAGTCCGACCGACCTGCCCAAGCAGCAGGCCGCGGTCGCCTATTGGCTCAGCAAGAAATACCGCGTCGCGGCCGAACCGCTCAGCGTGCTGGTGGCCGAGGCCTATGACATCGGCAAGCGCACCAAGCTCGACCCCACATTGATCCTCGCCATCATGGCCGTGGAATCGAGCTTCAACCCCTTCGCGCAGAGCCATGTTGGTGCGCAGGGCCTGATGCAGGTGATGACCCGCGTGCATGGCGACAAGTACGAAAGCGCAGGCGGCACCCTGACTGCCTTCGACCCGGTGACCAATATGCGGGTCGGCGTCAAGGTGCTGCAGGAATGCATCGCGCGCGCCGGTTCCGTCGAAGGGGGGCTGCGCTACTACGTCGGCGCCGCGAACCTCGTCGACGACGGCGGGTACGCCGGTAAGGTGCTGGCCGAGCACGAGCGGCTGCGCCAGGTGGCTGGTGGCCGTGCCATTCCGGTGGCCCCGCCCGCCTTGCGTGTGCAGAATTCGCCGCGGCCGAACGAGCCCGCCAAGTCGGCGGAGCCAGCGGAGCCGGCGGGCGAAAAAGTGGCACTGCTGGGCAGCTCCTGAGCCGCCTCGGCTACACTCGCCGGGTACGCGACTGGCGATAGGCGCAACCCTTTTCAGGGACATGTGCTGACGTGGAATACCACTGGGAAGCGTGCCGCCCGACCTTCGGGCGTTCAGCCGTTCGCCTGGGCAGCCCTTGTTTGATTGAACAAGGACATTTGTCTTCAAAGGACTGCCATGTACCAACGCAACATCCTGGTCGAACAGACCGATCCCGAAGTGTGGGCCGCCATCCAGGCCGAAAACGCACGCCAGGAACAGCACATCGAACTGATCGCGAGTGAAAACTACGCGTCGCCGGCCGTCATGGCGGCGCAGGGTTCGCAACTCACCAACAAGTATGCCGAGGGTTACCCCGGCAAGCGCTACTACGGCGGCTGCGAGCACGTCGACGTGGCCGAGCAACTGGCGATCGACCGCGTCAAGCAGTTGTTCGGTGCCGATGCTGCCAACGTGCAACCGCATTGCGGCGCCTCAGCCAACGAGGCCGTGATGCTCGCCTTCCTGAAGCCCGGCGACACCATCATGGGCATGAGCCTGGCCGAAGGCGGCCACCTGACCCACGGCATGCCGCTCAACATGAGCGGCAAGTGGTTCAACGTGGTGAGCTATGGCCTGGACGCCAACGAAGCGATCGACTACGACGCAATGGAGCGCAAGGCACACGAGCACCTGCCCAAGCTCATCATCGCGGGCGCTTCGGCCTACTCGCTGCGAATCGACTTCGAGCGCTTTGCCAAGGTGGCGAAGGATGTCGGCGCGATCTTCATGGTGGACATCGCCCATTACGCAGGCCTGGTGGCCGCTGGCTGCTACCCGAACCCGGTGCCGTACGCCGACGTCGTGACCTCCACCACGCACAAGAGCCTGCGCGGCCCGCGCGGCGGCATCATCCTGATGAAGTCGCAGCACGAAAAGGCGATCAACAGCGCCATCTTCCCGGGCCTGCAAGGCGGCCCGCTGATGCACGTGATCGCGGCCAAGGCCGTGGCCTTCAAGGAAGCACTGACGCCCGAGTTCAAGAGCTACCAGCAGCAGGTGGTGAAGAACGCGCAAATCTTGGCCGATACCCTCACGCAGCGCGGCCTGCGCATCGTGAGCGGGCGCACCGAAAGCCACGTCATGCTGGTCGACCTGCGTTCCAAGGGCATCACCGGCAAGGAAGCCGAAGCGGTGCTGGGCAGCGCCCACATGACCATCAACAAGAACGCGATCCCGAACGACCCCGAAAAACCGATGGTCACCAGCGGCGTTCGCATCGGTACCCCGGCGATGACCACGCGCGGCTTCAAGGACGAGGAAGCCCGGGCGACCGCCAACCTGATCGCCGACGTGCTGGAAAATCCGCGCGACGAGTCGAATCTGGCCACCGTTCGCGCCAAGGTGCACGCCTTGACCAGCCGCTTCCCGGTCTACGGCTGAAGCCCGCCAACAATCCGGACGCGGCAACAGCATGAAGTGCCCGTTCTGCGGCCACCAGGAAACGCAGGTCGTCGAGACCCGCGTTTCCGAAGACGGCGACTTCGTGCGCAGGCGGCGTCAGTGCGGCGCCTGCGAGAAGCGCTTCACCACCTACGAACGCCCGGACGTCAACTTTCCAGTGGTGGTCAAGAAGGACGGCAGCCGCGCCGACTTCGATGCCAACAAGGTTCGCGCGTCGATGATGCTGGCGCTGCGCAAGCGCCCGGTGAGCATCGAACAGATCGATGGCGCCCTGCTGCGCATCGAACAAGAACTGCTGGCCAGCGGGCTGCGCGAGCTCGAGTCCAACAAGGTCGGCGAGCTCGTCATGCGGGAGCTCAAGAAGCTGGACAAGGTGGCTTACGTGCGATTTGCGTCGGTCTATCGCAGCTTTGAAGACGTGGACGAGTTCAGGCAATTGCTGCGGGATATCTGAGCCGCCAGCCGCAGCGGTCAGCCGCCAGCCGCGTTGCATTTCCCGAAACCGCAATCGCCCTTCCGATCCGGGTCGCAGGTCTTGGGACGCCCCGACATCGGGATCACGATGGCACTGCGTCGCCCCGTCTCGGCCTTCAGTGCCAGGCATCCTGCCTTGTAGCTGTTGCCTGCGCCCGAGAAGCCGTTTCCGTCATAGCTGACGAGCGTGTCGAACCCGTTGCTTAGCGTGGTGTCGACCGTCACCCCGCCACGGAGCGCGTCGAAGGTGCGCAGGGGCTGCGCGGCGCTGTCGCCTGCAACCCGCACTTTCCAGCCGCTGCCCCAGCCCTGCCCTTGCGGACTCACGGTGACGGTCTGCGAGCGCTTGATGGCTTCCGACCTGGCAAGGCTCAAGGCGGCGACGAAATCGCTGGTGGCGGACGCCAGTCGCTGGTTCTGCAGCAGGTCGCGAAAGCTGGGTACGGCGATGGCACCCAAGATCGCAACCAGGGCAATGACGACAAGCATTTCGATCGACGTGAAGCCGCGCGTGCGCAGGCTGGAGACGGCCGTCACCTTCATTGCCAGCACCTGGCCTTGTGGTCGCCTGTGCAACTCTTGACGCCTGTGCTGTCGATCCAGATCTCCTTCACCTGGGGATCCAGGTAGCCCTGCTTGAGGGTGGCCGTCAGCTTGATGCATGTCTTCGCGTCGGCCTGACCATCGCAAGGCGCCACAGCCAGGTCGTACTTGCTGCCGGCCGGCGTATCACCCGAATCGCTCTTGAACGGTTTGTCCGACTTGTAGTTTGCTGTCCGGGTGTAGAAGCGCTCCTGCTGCTGCATCTCCTGCATGAGGGCTGTGCGCGCTTCCGCCCGCCATCCCTTGCGCACGGAATCCATGAACGAGGGATAGGCGATCGCCGCCAGGATCGAAATGATGGCAACGACGATCATCAGTTCGATCAGCGTGAAGCCGCATGCCGCGCGATGCTGGCCGGATGCGGCATGGGAACGGCTCATTGCCTGAGATCCTTGTAGTTGATGACCTGACGCCAGTTCAAGCGACCGGCCACCTGGGACACCTTGCCGCCTTCGATCGGTCGCGTGATGGAAACGCCGGGGCCGTTGCCAGTGCCGGTGCCCAGATTGATCACCGCCACTTTCCTGGTTTCAGTTCGTCGTCCGAACGAATCGGTCGAAGTGAAGGCGCCCTCGCCTTCCTGAATGACGAGCGGCGAGGCGAGCAGCCCGATGGTCGACGGAATGCAGGTGCTGCCCACGGAAAGTCCCGACATCGCATTCACCCCGCAGCTGTGGCCGCCGCCGCCCGCGCCGCAGGCGTTCGGGTTCGGAATCAGCGTGTTGAAAAGGAGGAAGCCATCGCTGAGCAGCATGCGCGAGACTTGCCGCTCGCCGTTGTCGGTCGCTTGCGGCAGGTCGAAGTACCAGCCGCGGCGTTGCGCGGTCTTGCTGTCGTAGGGCCCGTAGACGAAGGCACTGCCGGCGATGGTGAACCGGCCCTGGTCGTCGGCCGTGACGGTGCGCGACTGAAGCTGGGTGCGCGCCTGATCCGCCGGAATTGCGGACCTGGTGTCGTAGACGCCATAGAGAGTCTGCACGCGCCGGCTGCCCAGGTCGTCGACCTCGACGAACTTTCCGGTGCCGAAGAGGACGATGGCGCCGCCATTCGGCCCGGCCCCCACTTCCGGTGCGATCGTGATCGGTTGCCGGTTCCCGTCGGCGTCTTTCGCCACCATCAAGGGTGCGCTCCCGAGCGGCAGTGCCGTGGCTTCACTCCATGGCGCACTCTTGCTGAAATCGAACTTCCACAAATTGCCCTGCGTATCGCCCGCGTACAGCAGGCGGGCCGTGTTGTCGGACGCGGCATGGTCGCCGACTGGCCCCAAGGCATTGGCCACGGCCGTGTCCGCGGGATTCGGCAGCACGATCTTGTAGTAGTTGCGGTTCCGCTCCCATGCGGCGGCGGGCGGCTTGTCCAGCGAGAGCAGGAAGAGCGCTGCGGCCTTCTTCGCGTTCCCGTTGTTGAAGCCGGAGGGGACGACGGCGAACCAGCGGTAGACGGCTGGCTTGCCGTCCCTGGCCACCGCAGTGCGGAACTTCATGATCCGCGGCGCTTGCGTCACGTAGCCCATGTCGGCATCGTCCTCACCGGTGAACTCCCACAGCACATTGCTCGCCGAAAAGGTGGCCGGGTTGGTCACGTCGAGCGCAAAGACACCGCGCGCCCCGCCGCCCAGGCCGGAAACCAGCGCGGTGCGCCAGTGGCCTTCGGCCGACTGCATCTCACCCGCGGCCGCGCTGCCGTCGACGTAAGGCTGATGAACGTAGTCTGGCGAGGTGTAGGCACCGAGCCGGGCGTACATGGAACGCGGCACGTAGGCGAAGAGCTCGGCCCCCGTGTCGGCGGCGAACGCGTGGAGCATGCCGTCGTTGGCGCCGACGTAGACGGCCCGCGGGCGATCCTTGTGGGCCGCCGCGAACTTGTCATAGTCCTTGCCCTGAACCGTCGAACTGGGCGCGCCCACCAGCAGCGGCGTTGAATTGACCACATCGCCCATGACCGAATCACGGGTCCTGAAGACACCGCCCTTCTTGTCGGCCTCGCCGGTGCGATCGCCACGCAGATAGGCGACGCGGCCCTCACCGAGCTCGTCCCTGGCGCCGACTTGCGAAAACGGCTCCGCATTCAGCAGATCCGACAGCACCTTGTCGCCTGACACGGCTGTCCACTGGAACTCCGCGCCGGCTCTGGAACTGAGCTGCGTGAAGATCTTCCGGGCTGCCGCTGCCGGCTTGTCCGCGGCGGTCAGCAACGCGCCTGCGCTCCAGGTCGGCGTGTTGCCCTTGTTCACCGCGCCCAGCGTGACGTCATAGGTCAGGGGGTAGGCCAACAGCGAGCCGGACCAGCGCGTGCTGTCCAACTGCGGAACGTAGACGTGGGTGCCACTCGAGGCAATGCGCGTGCCGGACAGCGCGCCGCCGGCGATGGTGCCGCTTGCCGCACCGGCTTTCGCGAAGATCTGGCGAATCGCGGCGATCATCTCCTCGGGCTTGCTCGCGAGGAAATAGTTGGAGGGCCTGGGTTGTCCGTCGTCGTCCACCGCCGACTGCCACTCGGAATTCGACACGCTCTCTGCATTGCTCGCACCGAGGGCGGTCACGAACGGATTGCCATCGTTGTTCCTGTCGTCGAAACCGCCGTACTTTGCAGCGAGGTAGTACGCGCTCCCACGCTTGCCCTGGCGGATCGTGCCATCGCCACCTTCGTCGACGTCGATGGTGTAGGTCTTGACCCGGACATCGGGATAGTCGCGGCGTATCTTCTGCGTGTTGGCCCAATAGGCCAGCCCGCTCCATGCCAGCGAACCGCGGTCGGCCCCGGTGTCCAGCGCCGCGACGTTGGACGACGTGATGCGGGTGCCGTTGTTGTAGGCGAAGGCACGCGGCCCGTCGGAATTTCCCCGCGTCGTCAGGCCGGGCTTGCCGGACGGGTGGGTGTACGCCAGGGACTCGCTGTTCTCGAATGCGCCGACAAGGCTGGCCCAGGCCGCCGTGTCGGGCTCCAGCCTGGCAAGATCCGCGGCCCGAAAACCCGACGGCCAGCCATCGATTGCATCGTTGTTGAGACCCGGCAGCGAATGTTCGTGGTGGGTGTTCAGGTCACCAATGGCCAGGATGTAGTTTTTCTGGCAGCTGGCCACGACCGGATCCCATGTGCTTTGCGCTCCGGAGCCCCATTTTTCTGTCTGGTTGTAAACCGGAAAACCATCCTTCATCGCATTCGTCATGCCCGCAGTCGCCTGGTCGGTTGGCGCCTGGCCTTGCAGATAGCGAAGCGACTCGTAGTACATCTCGCCCACCGCGTCCAAGGTCTTGTAGGTGCCGGGGACAGGCCCCGTCCGGCCGAACTGGTTGAGGTAGTTGACGACGCCGCTCGAGCCCTCCGTACTGGCCAGCGGATTGGCGACGAAGACGCCGGTGTTGGCATCCCACTCGGCGGCCTCGTTGGCGATCTTTTCGAACTTTGCGTTTTCTGCGGTTGGCCCCGCGAACTTCATCGGCGCGCGCAGGACACCGCCATAGCGCGCGTTGGTGTTGTCCATCAGATAGCCGAAGGCGGCGAAGCGCATCCTGGCCGAATAGGTCTGGATGGTGCCGACCGGCTTGTAGTTGCCGGCGGGTTGCTTCAGACACAGGTCGCGCCGAATCGGCCCTTCGTCTGCCGAGCAGACATGCACCCGCGCGAAATACGGCGCAGCGCCGCCCGGCCCGTAGCTCTGATCGGTTCCCGGATCGGCGCAACTGCCCGACGCAGTCGAGCCGATGAAAAGGCGGTCGCGGCAGTTGGCAATCCGCACGGTGCCGCCAGCGCCAAGGGCACCGGACAGGGGCGTCAGCTTGTCGAGATTGCCGCTCAACACCCGCGCCGGAAAGTTGTGGCCGGCGTTGTAGAAATTGTCCTGGAGAACTGCGCGCTGGAGCACGGTCGTGTCCGCGGTGTCCAGCACGCGGTCTCCGCCGGTCATGGCATAGCGCAGCATGTCGATGGCCGACGACGCAGCCCAGTTCAGCATGTTGCCGCTCCACTTGCCGGCGCAGACGATTTCACCGGCCGACACCGTCGCGCTGGCGGTGCGCCTGAAGTAGCCGTCTGCGATGGCGTAGTCGTAGCAGCCCATCGAGTCCCAGTAGCCGACATAGGACTTGGTGATGTCGAAGCCCGTCCGGTAGGCCGCGCCTGTCGTCGGAAACTCGACCGACAGATCCAGCACCATGTTCGGCTTGACGCGGGAGGTCGTCGAGAACAGGGGCTCGTCGGCCAGTACCGCATCGGGCGGCAGCACCGGCATCTTTTCCACTGCGCCCGACAGAACGGTTGCTGTGGCCAGATACAGCGCGAGTGCAATGGCCGCGCCCTTCAGATCGCCTTGTCGAATTTTCAGCATGCCCGGTTCTCCCTCACGGACAGCCTGCGCTGACCGTTGGCTTGTACAGATTGGTTTGCAGAACCACCTGCGTTTCCTTCTCGACGCCAAACCCGATCGCCGTGACCCGGAAGATGTTGGTGGCGTTGCCGGCGCTGGCACTTTCGAGCCGGTTGGCCTGCCACCCGCCGTTGTTGCGGATCACCTCGACGATGTAGCGCGGCAAGGCAGCCGGCGTGGCGCCCTGGCCTGTGACGTACTTCTGGCCGGTGAAGGTGCCGTACGCGACTGCGGTCTTGCTCGTGGGCGACAGATCGGCCTGCATCCAGGCCGGTGTGGTGCCCGGCTCGTTCGGCGCGCAAAGACCCAAGCTGGATCCGGCGCCACCGCAGCCCGCGACGAAGGGTGCAACGTCCTTGTTGTTGAAGAGGCACAGGCGCGCAGACGCGGCCTGGTTGGGGCCGAGCACATCGAGTTCGGCATCCGTCAATGCCGCCTCCGCAGCCTGCAGCGCGATCTCGCTGTCCCGGTCGTTGCGCGCACTGCGCTCGTTCACCAGCGAGAGCTGCGCCGCACCGATACCCAGCACGGTCACGATGACCAGCAGCAGCAAGACAACAATCAGCGAGAAACCGCGGTTCGCGAGGACGCCCCGCCCCGTCAAGGCACGCGCGCTCATGTCGGATCCCGTGCGACGTTGCGCAGCATGAGCGTGAAAGTCGCCGTGCTTCGAAATCGCCCGTCGTCCGGCGGGTCGAAATAGACGCTGCTCTTAAACTCCTCGCCCAGCGGGTAAAGGCGGTAGTCATGTCCGCTCACCTGCTTCAGGTCGCCGGCGGGGCGAGCGCTGCGAACCACGATGCCGATGCGCACCGCCACGGCCTTGCGCCATTCGGCATTGATCGGCCCGCCGGTGGCCTGCGCCTTGGCTGCGATGCCCTTCGCATCGAGCCACGCTTCGGGAACGCTGTCGCCATTGCTGTCGTAGCCATAGACAACTTTGAACTTCTCCACACCGCGCGCCAGCGGCTCCGCAGTGAACTTGCCAGCCTCCGTCGCGTACTTGCAATAGAGCTCAGGTTCGCCGTCGGAGGCCAATGCCACGTAGAAAAAACTCCAGGCACGATCGGCGGCCGACGGGATCGCGGCGGGCCCCTTCTGCGGATGACCGAGGCAGTCGATCATGGTGTTGTCGGGCGTGTCGGCTTCGGCCGTGCTTCGCCCGAAGAAGCGCACCATGAGCGAATCGTTCTGGTTGCGGGTGTCGGTGTCGTTGGCGCCGAAGCTGTCGTCCGTCCTGCTCACCGTGGTGTTGGTCGCCCCGCCGATGTTCAGGTCGCGCTGATCGACGGAACCGGCCAGCAGGTTGGCATTGCTGGCGATGACGCCGATGCCGTCGGTCAGACGGTCGGGCGCGTAGTCGGCATAGCCGGCCTGGCGGACGACGCCCTGCACGATGTAGCGCGCGAAGCGCAACGAATCCTGCGCCGCCTGAACCTCGGCGTCTGTGTTGAAGAGCTGCTTGCCCGCCAGGAATGCCGCCGAGGCTGCGAGCACCAGCACGAGCCCGATCACCATGGCGACCATGAGTTCCACCAACGTAACGCCGCGCTGCTGCGCGCGCAGGCCCGTTTCAGAAGGCAACGGGGCTGTAGCCATCGTAGTCCTGTCCGGGGATGAGTTGCATGACGACGCGCGGAGGACGGCTGTCGGCATCCTTCTCGTCGTCGCTGCGAAGGCGCGGGGCCCAGCCGAGCTTGACCACCAGGTTGCGGCCCTTGCTGCTGCAACCCCACGCGTGCGCGTTCTTGGCCGCGTCCCAGGGTGCATCGTCGAAGCACACGGCGACGCGGGCCTCCGGCAAGCTCGTCTTGACGCGCTGGAGCCAGTTGCGGAGATCCCAGGCTGCGAGCTCCGCCTGGCTGCAGGCGGCCGCGACACCTGTGCAGGCGGTCGCGCTGTCGACACCTGGAAGGGCGTCGCGGCTGCTCCTCCAGTCGTCGAGAACGTAGGCGTTCCCGACGCCGTTGCGGGCTGCGATGTTCTTGTTGATGCGCGCTTTTTCCGAAAGCTCGCGCACGAGGTTGACCGCCGTAGTGAACGAGCCTGACTCGTTGGTGGTTCGCACTGCTGTCATCAGCATGCCCACCGCGCCCAGCAGTCCCATGCTGAGAACAACGATCGAGACGAGCACCTCGAGAAGAGAAAAGCCCGCAGCTTTGCGCCTGGATTGCGCCATATTTTTCTGCTCCCTGAACCTCGACCCGCAGGAGCGATTCCCGCGCGGTCGATGCCGGAGTTTAGATTCAAAGCATGGGCGAGGGAACTTCCGTCCAAGCCGCCCAAGCCGCCGGGGTGCTCAACGGCCGGATGGGCGCGTTGCTTTGTGTTCGATGGCGTGTGCGCAATAGTTCAGCGGTTCAACTGCATGATTCGCTTCACAGTTCTCCGAGCTTGGCCCCGTCCACCGGCTTTTGCAGCCACTTGGCGATGTCGCCACCGAGCCCATATGTCACCACGCCGACCATGCTGCAGGTGCTGCGTGGCATGCCGAAGTAGATGAACATCTGGCGTTGCGCGGTGAACTGTGCCGGCGCCGCGCCGGGGCGATCCAGTACGCCATGCAATTGCACGATCTTGGGGCCGCCATAGAGTCCGCCCGCATTGGCCAGGATGTCGGTGATGTCGATGCGCAGGGTCGGTGCACCGGCCACATTGGCCGATGGTGACGGCACGACGAATTCGTAGGGCGTCAGCAACTGATCCTGGATGGCTTGGTTCAGCGAGGCGGGGACATCACACGAATCGTCGGCCTTGCTCAGTTGCACGCCCTTGGCTGTCTTGCCGTAGCTGATGGCGGGCAGGATCACGGCGTTGCGGGAATTCGCCGTCGGCTCCGGCGGCTCGGGTTCGGCCACGGCAGGGCGGCGGGAGCCGCATGCCGCAAGCAGCGTGGTCGCCAACGCGGCGATGACGAGGAGGTGTTTGCTGGTGTTCATTGTTTTTCCCTGTGATATTTTGATGATGCGTCCCGTGTCACTCGAACTCGAAGCGTTGGTTCTTGACGACCTGGTGCTTGCCCCATTGGAAGTTGCAGATGCGGGCCACTTCGGCGCCATCCTTGCTCTCGGGCACGCAGCCGCCGACGATCTTGACTGTCTTGGCGCCCTGCCTGGACAACGGATATTCGATAGAAGGGCCTTCTGGCAGGGTGTGCTCCAGTTCGACTTTCTCGACGAAGTCATCGGTGAGCATGAAGATGACGGCGCCGTCGGCGCGAAGCATGTAGCGGTCGTGCTGAAACGCGGCGCCGCGAACCAGGCATATCTCGACCTTCGATTGCTCGACCTGCAGGGTACGGCACTCGGGCGTCGGTGGCTTGGTCTGCGCGACGGTGCCAGTGCAGGCCGTGGCCAGGAGAAGCGGAAAGACGAGGCGGGGCGTTTTCATGATTCTTGTCGGGTTGGTTGAGGTCGTCCAAGCTCCACTCACAGCGTGGCCGGCGGTGTAGCACCTGGGGTTGCGGACGGTGTCGGCACTGCGCGCTTGATGCGCGGCCCCAGCTTCTGCAATACGTCTGCAGTGTCGAAAACGTCCTTGTCCTTGAGGTCGGCGCGCAACTCGATCAGGATGGAGCGGTCGGGCAACATGGGCACCGCATAGCCGGGCGTGTAGATGTAGACCGGCGGCTGGTATTTGGGCAGCGCGGGTGGCGGCATCCGGAACACCGGCATGGCGCCGGCGGTGCGGTGTATGTTGGCGGCAGCCTCGGTGCGACCGACCACGACATCGCTCTCGGGCGCTGGACGCCGGTGCACCGTGACCACCGTCAACTCGGCCTGGGAATCAACCGAGCCGAAGACATCCTCTTCGGTGAGCACCGTGGCATCCACCTTGCCTTCGATGATCTTGAACGCTGGTGCGCCAGCTTCCTGGGCGACTTCAGCCGCACGGTAGAGCAGGAACGCGTCGATCCATCGCCAGGGCGTGCGACCGTTGCCCTGGAAACGCACGCGGTAGATCGGCTCCGAGAGCTTGCTGCTGCTGTAGCCGAAGGGCTTGCCGTCCGCGCCGGCTACGCGGTAAGACGTGGGGTTGACGCAGCCTGCCAGCACTGCAGCCGCCGTCGCGGCGGCGATAATTTTGAGCATTTGACTTCCCTGATTTGTTGTAAGAACGGGCAACTGAGTCAGAAGATTCGCACAGTGCCGCTATGGCTCCACCTCAGAAGCGCGCATTTGGGTCTGGTGGTTCGCAGTCCCCCTTCTTCACTGTGTGGGAGTGCAAGCGGGCCACGGCTTGCTCAGTTTGAAGACAGCCATCGGATCGACCGTTGGCGTGGGCGTCACGAGCGACTGCAACGATGTTCTCGGCGCGGAGGCAGCGGCTTCTATGTTGTTGCTCTTCGAGTCGATATGTTGCTGAGGCCATCCATCAGTGGACGCCAACAATTTGATCAACGCTGGATGGCGACGGGCCTCCGGTGTGTTGGCGCACTTTGCGACTACATGAGTGAACGCACGGGCGGCCTCTAGGTCGCCCATGCCGAGCCAGTTCCACCTTTCTGCAAAATCCAGGATCGACGCACAGGCGGACGAGGTCGACATTTCATACACGGGAGACCGATTGGGACTGATGACCAAACCGTCCGGGACAAGCTCCCAGTTCGCCCCGTCAGGGTTCAACTGGCGCACCGTCCTCGCCACTTCAAGTAACGCTCCACGCGTAGGGCAATCCGCTGGCGGTGCATTGATGACGCAGAACATCATCTGGCGAAGTTTGGCGTGCTCCCACCGGCCAGGCCCCAACCGAAGTTGTGTGAAGACACCATCACACGCCGACACAGCGCGTACCTGCTCTTTCTGTTCGATGCGGGTGCCCACGGTCAGCAGTACACCGATCAACACAACGATCAGAAGTGCGCCTCTGAAAATGCCCGGTGCGTAACCAGGGGCGGTCAAGGCTTTCCAAAGCTGGTGATGGAAAGGCGGGCGCTTCGCTAGCTGACGCCATCGCTGCAAGTGGTCCGCCGTACCGGCCTGCTTCGCGGGCAAGATCATGGCAATTAGCGGGTGCGAGCGATCGACATTGGCCACCCGGTCTACCCACTCAAGCAAAACGAACGGATCGGGCTCACCCGCGAGCTTCAAGAGTTCTCGCAGAAGTGCTGGCGACATGGTTGCCAGTTCATCCAGCGCAAGAACCCAATGGTGTTGGAGCAAAAGAGGAAGCCGTCGGCCGGACGTGGCATCCATCCAGCCAAAATGGCGCGCAGCGACTGTCAGCAGCACGCCGTTATGCGCGCCAAATCGGCGTTGCTGCAGCGCGAGAGCCAGTTGCTCCTCGAAGAAAGCCCGCGGGCCAAGTGCAACCAGCGCATCGCCTGCCAGCACCGCTTCGAGTGCGACCTGCGCCGAGTCAACGTCGTCACTTGCAAAACTGGCTCGCTGCTCCAGATCATCGAGCGGTTCGAGCACAGGGATCGGGTTGGGCTGAAGACTCTGCAGCGGCTCCCTCGGCTGGGGTTCGAACTCGTGATCGAGTGCGGCGTCTTCGCCGTCACTCTTCGTTTCGTCGTCTACCTTGCCTGATGCTTTTTCCCCTAGTGCGTCTGCGTCTGCTGATGAGAATGCAATGGGCGACGCGGGTCCCAAATCGAAGACCGTCCCGGCCCAAGGCAACGCTATTTCGTAGGCCTCACGGATGTGTGCGAATCGCTCGGGTTCGGTCTCCTGGTCGATGGCTTTGACCGCAGCGGCGTATGCCCTCTGAATGCTGCGGCGATCAGCCCCTGACTCAAGACCCAAATAGGCAAAAGCCTCCAGAAAGTTCATGGCTGATCCCGCGGCTCAAGAAGGGTCGACAAGGTCGAGATTTACGTGACGCTCGACCTGCGACAAGCACGCCTGCACTTGAGATCGCGCGTGCCCGATCGCTGCCTCCTCTTGACTTTCGAGGGCGAACTCGTAGGCGGTTAGCACATGTGCGATGTGCTCACGCGCCGCACCGAGCGTTTGACCATGCAGACGCTCGGCACGCGCTAAGAGCGTTCTTGCTTCCAGTCGATCTCGCGGATGGATTTTGAGGGCGCTCAACTCGGCTAGCCGGATGGCGATCTGCTCCGGTGTTCGCCTCTCCTGCGCATGCCGAATCACCAAACGACGCGGTTCTCCGGTGCTTGCGCCATGGCGCATGGGTGTCGCCTCGACCTCCAACAATCCGTTCACGTCGTAAGTGAATCGAACCTCAGCCGACACCTCATTGCATTTGCCGGCGGGCAACGTCAACTCAAATCCGCCCAAAGCGATGTTGTCTGAAACGCGACGGCCCTCACCTTGATAAACGTTGACTGCCAGCCGCGTCTGGAAATCTCGTACGGGCGAAAAGGACTTGGATCGACTCGCAGGAATCACGGTGTTGCGTTCGAGCACTGGCGCCATGTAACCCGCCGCGAGTTGGCCGTTTGGCAACTGACGTGACGTTTCAATACCCAGCGTGTAAGGGCATACGTCCGTCATCACGCGTTCTGCCAGGGCCGAGTCACGCATCCGCAAACCCGCCTGCACCGCAGCACCATGCGCCACGACCTGGTCAGGGTCAAGGCTGGTTTCCGGAAAGCGCCCGAACATGCGAGTGACCAGTTGGCGTACCGCAGGCAGCCTGGTGCTTCCGCCTGCCAGGATGACCGCATCGAGGTTCTCTACCGAGATTCGCGCATCGCTCATGGCGCGCTCAACAGGGGTGCGCAGCCGCATCAGGATGGGTTCAATGTCGCGTTGAACGGTCGCCCGGTCGAGTTCAAAGTGATGAACGCCTTGGCCCACCAACATCTCCATCTGCACGACCTCGTGGTCTGCCAACTGCTTTTTTGCGTCTTCTACCCGTGCAAGCAATTGCGCGTGGCCAGTCTGTCCCAAGCTGGTCTGATCAGCTGTGGACAACTGGGCGAGCAGCCGTTTCGACAGAATTTCATCAATGTCGGCGCCCCCCAAACGGTTGTCGCCGGCGGTCGCACGCACCTCCATGATGCCGTCAAACATTTCGAGGATCGAGACGTCGAAGGTGCCACCGCCAAAGTCGAAAACAAGGAACTGTGTCTCTGCCTTCTTCTGGTGCAATCCGTAGGCCAATGCGGCTGCGGTGGGCTCGTTCAACAGGGTGATCTTCTCGAATCCGGCGAGAAGCCCCGCCTCTACAGTCGCATGGCGCTGCGCTTCGGAAAAATACGCGGGGACGGTCACGACTGCCTGAGTTGCGACGAGGCCCAGCGTCACTTCCGCGTCGGCTTTGAGCGCGCGCAGAATGAACGAGGACAACTCTTCAGCGCGAAACACTCGATCTGCGACTCGGAAGAGATGACTTGACCCCATGGCGCGTTTGAAAGCCGCGACGCTGCGGTCGGGATGACTTTGCAGGCGCTCACGCGCCGCTTCGCCAACAAGAATTGTTCCGTCGGTATCAATACTGACAGCCGAAGGAGTGAGCGGTTTCCCAAGGGGATTCGGCACGATTTCGGATTTGCCGTTCCGCCACAGTGCGATCAGGCTATTCGTAGTGCCAAGGTCGATGCCAACAACGGTCATAAGGAAGCTCGCGGTACTTAGTAGCGTGGAAAGGCGTTGTGGGCGAAGAATCGGAGTGACTCAGGGATCAATAGCCGGTCGCTGTGGGCTGGTGGATCAGAAACTAGCGTTCAAGCTGAAGCCAGCGGTCACCTTGGCCGTCCGATAGCCCTCAGGCTTCCAGATCGGCGCGCCGACGAACACGTCATAGCTCAGCTTGCTCCACTGGCCACGCACGCCAACGACGGCGCCGGCCAGATGGCGGCCCAGCAGATCGGCGGTCGAGCGGCCACCCACCTGGCCATAGTCGGCGCCGACATACAGTTCCGCCCCGCTCTGCCCCAGCGCCCAGCCGATGTCGTTGCGAATCAGCATGCCGCGGTCGCCTAGCAGGCTGGTTTCGCCATCGAAGCCACGCACCGTGTAGCGCCCGCCGATCGCAAAGCGGTCTTGCGGCGTCAGTGCCGTGCGGTTCCACTGGGCACGGATCAAACCGGAGTAGCGCAGCTTTTGGTCACCCAGCTTGAACGGCGCGTTCAGGCTGATCTCGGCGGTGTAGAGCTTCAGGCGCGAAGTGCCTTCGCCGAACTGGTCTTCCGGCGCCGCAATGGAGCCGTAGCCGCCGGTGCCGCGCTTGTACGCCAGCGTGCCCTCCAGCGTGGCTTCGCCAATGAACTCCTTGTGGTTCAGGCTGCCCTCCCAGCCGCCCACCACGCGGTGCTGCACGCCGATCTCGCTGTCGTCCACGAAGTTGCGCGACTCGCGCCGGAACGCCTTGATCGCCACCGTGGTCTTGCGGCTCTGGTCGCGGTAGATCAGGCGCGAGAGCTTGACCTCGGCGTTGTTGGTCTTGCCGGCGTAGATGATGTTTGCGTTCAGGCCCGCCACGCTCTGGTGGTACTGGCTGTTGGAGGCGGTGAAGCCGAGCAGCCAGTAGCCGTAGGGCAGCGAGTAGTGAACGGTCTGGCCTTCGGTGCCGTGGGCAGGATCGTCGAACCAGTGGCCGTTGAGGCTGTGGCTGGCGTTGACGTAGAACAGGTCGTTCAGGCCAAAGGGGTTGTCCACCGAGAGCGTGGCGCCGGACTGGTAGCGGCCGGTGGCCTTGGTACCGCTGTCGTCCAGGCTCAAGGAAACGCGCAGCTTGCGGTTCTGCACGTACTTGACGACCAGGTCGCTGTCGCCGGGGCGGGCACCGGGGGCGGTGGACGGCTCGATCTGGATGTCGGCTTCGGCGGTGGGCACGCGCTTCAGGTTCTCCAGGCCCTGCTCGATGTCGCGCAGGTTCAGCAGATCGCCCACGCGGGCCGGGATGGCGGTGCCCAGCAGGGTCGCGCCACCGAGCAGCGGCGCCGACGAATCGGCAGTCAGGCGGATCGCGGCGATGCGGCCGGGCACGAGGGTCAGGGTCAAGGTGCCGGTGGAGAGATCCTGCGGCGCGGCCAGCACGCGGGTGGTGACCCAGCCGCGCGCGATCAGGGCCGCCTGCGCCCGAGAGAGCACGACGTTGACGCCGACAGTGCCGAGGCACCGGCCGATCGGGGCATCGTTGCCTTCGGGGCCTGCGAGGTCGGAGACGGCCCACTGGAATGCGTCGGCCTGCTCGCCGACCAGCAGCACGCGGTCGATGCGAAAGCACGGGGCCTCGGACTCGGGGATGCGTGTGGCAGGCGGTGCGGGGGCGGCCTGCAGGCGCTCGTCGATGGTGCGCTCGTTCTGCTGGCGCAGGGCGCGTTCGCGCTCTTGCTGGCGTTGCTGTTCGACGAAGGGTGGGGGGGTGGTGGGGGATTGCTGGGCGATTCCCAGCAACGGAGCAGACAGCGCGGCGGCTGCCAGCAGACGGCATTTCAAAGTGACTACTCCCTCTGTCTATTTATATAGGGCAGGCAAAAATTCGCCTCAAAAATCGATTCGCTTGAATGAGATCGTCGATCTAAATTTCATCAATAGGTTTTTTCTTCTAAGGAGATGGGAAAAAAGCAACTTGACACCAAGAAGGAACTGTCCCGGCATACTCAAAAAAGTCGTCGAAATAAATCAATCCCAAATTTACAAGGCGGTCGGATAATTCTTGCAACGCTTCTTGACCAAAAATCGGGCTGAAAGCAATAAATGTGGGGCTTTGATGAGAAATTTCATTCACCTCCATGGCCGAGAGTACCGCGTTGATTTCTATGCTTCGCTCTGCAATTGCAGCTCTACGGAGTACAACTGCATACTCGCCGGTGATTTTCACGAAATCGGCTGAGAACGGCTTTAGGTCGGAGCTTTTCACGATTACTTTTGTTGTGCAGCCTCGACGGCACGTGGGTACAGAATGTCCGAACTAAGGCGATCGAAGTCAACGGGAACATTGAGTTGAATCGAGCAAACAGTATCAAGGCGCTGCGGGCGTTCCTTTGAAGCGCAGAAGCCAAATACGCGAGGATCGAGTTGAGCACGAGCATCTTTGAACTGAACCAATGGGGAGAGTGTCTTTTCAAGCTCTTGCGCCAATGTCTTCCACTCTTCGGTTTTGTCGGCCTCAACCGTGCAAACAGACATGTGGCCATCCATCTTTCGCGCATCAGTTTGATCCCGGGGATATGCCTCCAGCGTAACGGCGATTTGCGGCCTACTGTTCCCGAGAAGCCGTCGTGCCGGGCCCCATTGCTTGTACAGAACCGTGTCGAGTCGCGGCTCCAGCTCCTCAAGTGCGTGACGCCTTGTTATGACTGCTGCGGCGAGTTGAATTGATTCGAATGAATCAAAAGACGGAGTGAAGGCATAAATGACGCAAGAAGAATTGCCGGTAGCCGTCCACGCATATTGGTAAATCACGCGCACGACGACGACCGCTAAGACTGCAGCTACCAGAAAAGCAAGCACGAACCAAATTAACCACTTGAAAAACTTGCGCATAGCGATGCTCTAGCGAGGCCTGTTAAGCAGGGAGTCGCGAACCCCGATTTGATTCTGGACACCCAGGTTGGTAAATATACCGGGGCCAAGCACCGTGTTGACGCCACCCATAACCGCCCCGGGAATGCCGTACCAAGACATGTTTACCCCCTCGCCGTACGTCATGATTCTTACGCCCCCCTGGGAATCGGTGCTGATCCAACGCATCACGTAGCCGTTGTCCAGCATGTGCTGTCCCTCGTTTGTACCGTTGATGACCACTTGACCGTTCGGCGACAGATACTGCGAGATTTGATTACCGAGACTCAGCGAAATATCTCTTCTTGTCTCGCCGGTAGAAGTGCAGCCCGGCTGACCCGGAGCAGAGTTGCACGAAAGCTGTTGCTGAACCGCATCCATGCAGCCAGCCTCCGCAACATTGCACAAGGTGGGGCTGCGAATTGGCCCATATGCGTGATACCCCGGCGCATCCTTGTCCCATTGGATCGAAAGACAGCTGCTTGCCAAACAGTTGTTGATGACTTCATTAAAAGCCGCCGCAGCACCAGGCAGACCACCACCAACGCTGGCTCCCAAAGCCGTCGAGGCCGTTGCAATGAGCAGTTCACGTGCACCGTCGGGCAATCCTGTCGCGTTCACTGTTGCAGCAATGTACGGCACGCTGGCAGATGACGCGGCCGCTCCAGCTGCGCCCGCTGCACCACCGCCCAAAGCGCCGGCAGCCGTGTGAAGCGCCACCCGATACACGCCTCCTTCGTCCCACATGCTTGCTTCGTTCAGGAGGGCCTGTTGCTTGTCGGGATCAGCCTCCGTCCTGGCCTGGTCGCGGAGTTGCGCTGCCTGGTTGGCCGCATACGTGCCTATCTCCCTAGACACGTTCTGGTTGAACTGCTGCGTCAACTGCGCTTGCGCCTGCACGTTTTGCAGAATGGTCTGTGTGTTCCAGTCCCGCACCAGCGTGCCTGCGCTGGCGTTGTTGCCCGTTCTGACGCTTTGATCTCCGGCAATTCCCGAGATGCCGCTGCGGGTCGTGCTGCTCTGGTTGTTGCCGCTGTAGCTGCCCACCCCCGCGCCACCGGGCTTGATGCCCGGCTGCGACAGCTGGTTCTGCGTCTGCTGCTGCTGCGGCGTGGCATTGGGGTTGGTGGTCTGGCCCGCGCTTGCCGACGCACTGACCGAGTAGCTGCTGCCGCCGGACTGGCTCACGTTCTGTAGATCGCTCATCGTGAGCGTGCCACCGGTCGCGAATCTGTCCCTACCCGCGTCGATGGCCGCCTGCGTGCTCTCGATGACAGCGCCTGTCAGGTTCGTATTGCCTGCGACGTTGACATTGAAGCCTCCGTCCCCTGCCTTGATCCCCGACTGTGTGTTCGGACTGACGAAGACCCCATCTGCCTTGGCCCCGGCCGCACTCGCGCTCACGGTGGCCACGGCCCCGTAGCAGATCGGCGGAATGCACAGGCTCACCCCGAAGCCGTTGCTGGACTGCCGGCTCTGGCCCACGCTCACGTCCTGCAGGGTCGTGATGTTCAGGTCGCCGCCCACGTCCGCGGTGACGCGGTTGGCTTCGACCGTCGCCCCGTTGAGCGTCAAGTTGCGGCTACTGGAGATGTTCACCGCATTGCCGCCGGAGACCTGGGTGGCGTTGTATGTGATGTCGTTCTGGTTGTCTCGGCCCTGGCCGTTCTGCACGCCCAACTGGATGCTGAAACCGTTCTGCGCACCGGCGCCGAAGGTCACGCCCACGCTCGCGCCATGGCTCGAATTCCGCCCGGCGCTCACCGCGGTGTCGCGGCTGGCTTCCAGCGTGATGTCGTTGTCTGCAGCGAGGTTGACGGTGTTGCCGGCCGCGATGGTGGAGCCCACCGCATGGATGTTGGAGGCGGCCCCACCGCCAGTGGCAACAATGTTGACGTTGTTGGAGCCCACCACGCTGGAGCCCACGGCAGTGCTGCTGTTGCTGAAGTTGGCGCCTTGGGCGGTGTTGCGGCTCAGGCTCACGCTCACGCCGTAGCTCAATGTCCCCATCTCGCTCATGCTGGTCAGGCTGGGGCCACTGCCGTTCAGGGCGCCGGAGAGCGTGCTGGCGGCGCCATAGGCCTGCTTGCCTGCCATCGCAAGGTTCATCACGCCCAGCGCCTGCATGCGGGTGTTGCCGCTCGTGTCGCCCATGGCCCGCACGGTGCTCTGGGCGTTGCGGATGTTGTCGGTGCTCACCCCCATGAAGCTGGCACTGCCGCCCAGCTTGGTGCTGCTGGAGCGGCTGACGCCCACCGTCTGCTCGGTGTCGTAGGCCTCGTTGATGGTGACGTTCCTCGCGAGGATGTTCACGTCGCCGCCCACGAGCGGGCCGGCCTGCCCGGCAGCCAGCACGCTGCTGGCGGTCTGGCGGTATTCGTTGCCGGCCACCAGGGTGACATCGCCCGTGAGGCTGGCCACCTGGCTGGATTGCTGGGTGGTGCGGCTGGCGGTCTGGGCTCCGAAGTCCTTGATGTGGCCCAACCCAGGGGACGACCATGAGCCGATGAAGCCGCTCTTGGAATTGGCCGAGGAACTGGTGCTGATTTCGGTGTTCTGGGCGCTCTCGATGGTGAGGTTGCGCCCGGCCAGCATGGTGATGTCACCGTCGGCCACGACGGTGGCGGCCTGCAAGGTCGTGTCACGTCCGCTCACGGTCTGCAGACTGCCGGCCGAAACGGTGGTGCCGACAGCCTGGGTCCGGATGTCGGCGCTGGTGCTGTTGCCCGAACTCTGGCGGTTGCCGTAGCCGCCAACGGGGCCGCCGGCATCGGAAGCCAGTGCCCAGGCCCTGGACAGACCGGTGCTGCTGGTTCTGGTCTGGCTGGCGTGCAGGTCGGTGCTGCTGCTGGTGGCTGTGGTGAAGTTGATGTCCCGACCCGCCGACAGGCTCATGGCGTCCTGCGAACTCAGTTGCGCGGCCTGGGCGTTGATGTCATTGCCGGCGACCAGGGCTACAGTCTTGCCGCTAAGGCTGCTCGATAGGACGTCCGTCGTGCTGGTGCTGTCGAAGGTGCTGGTGCTGGATCTGCGCATCAGGGAGCCAGACGAATGCACGGAAGCCGTTGCCACGTTCGATGTGGCCTGTCCAGCGGTGATGTTGATGTCGTTCTTGGCCGTGGCGACCAGAGCGCCGTTGCTGCTCTGGACTGCACTGGCGCGGATGTTGAGGTCGTTGCCTGCGGCGAGCCGCACGTTGTCGTTGGCCTGGATCACGGAGCCGACCTCGCGGCTCCAGTTCACCGTGCCGGCAATGCCCTGGCCGAAGGCGGAACCCGTGCCCGATTCGGTGACCGTACCGAGAGTGATGTTGCGGCCGGCGCCCACGGAGGCAGAACCGGCGCTGCTCATGATGCCCGCGATGAGATTGACATCCCTTCCGGCCGAAGCGATCAGCACACCGCCCGGGTTGCTGACGTAGACACCTGCGATGCGGTCGATGTTGTTGTTGCCAACTGAGCCCGAGCCGGTGGTGGTGCGAATGTTGATGTCGCGGCCAGCGGTGAGCACTGCAGCATCGGCTGCCGTGATGCTCGCGCCAATGTTGTTGATGTCGTTCTTGGCGTTGATGCCAATGCTGCCGCCGGCGATGCGTCCCCCCGACAGATTGTTGACGTTGTCTGCGTTGATCGAAACCAGCGAGCGGCCCGCAATGGTGCCCGTGTTGACCAGATCGCCCGAACTCTTGATGACAGTCGCGTCCGCACTCAGCAATGCCCCCGACCCATCAATGTCCCCCGGCCGTACCCGCACATAGACCTGCGGCACCAGCACGCGCTGGGTGCTGCCGTCGGGCAGGGTCACGGTCTGCTCCACCAGCCAGACGATGTCGCTGGTCAGTTGCGCCATCTGCGCCGCCGTAAGTGCGATGCCGACTGTCAAGCCGTACTGCCTCGCGAACGTCGCGCCGTTGTTCATCAGCGCGGTGTATTGATCCTGGTCGTTGTCGTAGCCGTCGACATAGCGGTAGCCCGTGAGCTGCGCGATCTGCTGGTTGATCAGCTGCTGCTCGTAGAACCCGTCGCCAAGGCGCTTCAGGGTGTTGTTCGGATCGAGGCCGAGGTTGTTCAGCAGGTAGTCGCTGCTGAGCCATTTCCTGTAGTTCGCAAAGCGTGGATCGGTCTCGATCAGGTAATGGCTGTTGCCCGCATTGGTGCGGTACAGGCTGGCCTGCGGCAGCGTAAGCGTCGGCGTGCTGGTGCGCACCACGGTCGGGACGGTCTGGCTGCTTTGAGTGCTGGTGCCGCTCAAGCCGCCAGTTCCCGCGCCGCCGGTCGTGGCGATCATCCCCACATTAGCCGCCACCTCGACGATGGTGCCGGTGTGAGCGCCCCCGTTTGCAGTGCCCGCGCCGCCGCCACTCGCGCTCGCCGTGCCGCCTGCCGCTGCGCCAATCCCGGCGCCAGAGGTGCCATTGACATGGTCGACGTACTCGAACGCACCCACATTGGTCGTGCCGGCCTGCGTCGGCCCGACGACGAGCGGCTGAATCTGGCCCTTGTCGTTCACGACCACGGCCAGGCTCGTGGTGCGGTACTGGCCCTGCAGCGCCGTGTTGGTGACGTTGTTCGCCATCAGAGTGCCGCCGGCGACGATCTTGCTGTCGCGGTTGAGCACCGCACCGTTCAGCGTCATGTCACCGCCCGACACAATGGCCGCCGGATCGGCGTTGACCGCCGTGTCGGCGGTCGTGGTGAAGGTGGTGTTCCAGATGCCGTAGCCGTTGCTGTACAGCAGCGCACCCGTCGAGCCGTCCGGATTGCGCGCCCAGACGAAGGGCTGGCCGGGGATGACGACAACCTCATCCGTCGTGTACATGCCGCTGCCGCCCACTGGCGCGATGGTCGTCACGACCTTCGATGTGGTGGTCTGGGGCCCCAACTGGATGTGAGTGTCGAGGTTGTTGATCTGGCCCATCGCGACGGACATATCGCCCAGCGATTCGATCCGGGCGCTCAGGTTGTTGAGCGTGCCGCCGCTGCCGACCGCCACCGAGTTGGCATCCAGCGCGCCGCCGATGCCCATGCCCCCGCCGCTGAAGATCAGCGCATGCTCGCGGTTGCTGATCGTGCTGGCCGCGATGTCCAGCCGTTGACGCGCGGCGATGGTGCCTGCCTGCGTCACACCGCCGACCGTCTCGACGTCGTTGGTCAGCGTCCCCGTCGCAATGGCGACGTGGTTGCCGTAGATGCGGCCGGAGCCGACGTTGTTGACGGCGCCGGCGTTGATGCGGGTCAGGCCCCTGCTGTCGATCAAGCCTCGGTTGGTCAGCGTACCTGCATTGACCGTCGCATTCGCGCCCGACATCTCGGCGTTCGCGGTGTTGGTCACCACATTGCCGCTGACCGTGAGGGTGTTGCCCGCGATCAGCTTGCCGTTGTTGGTCAGGTTGCCGGCGGTGCCGTAGCTCAGGTTGCCGTTGGCGATGACCTCGGCGTTGTTCACGAGGTCTTGCGTCAGCGCCAGCGACAGGTCTTTGCCGGAGACCAGCGTGCCGTCGCCGCTGAAGGTCGCTGCGTCGATCTGGACGCTGTTGTTGGCGACCAGAGTCCCGTTGGTGTTGACGAGGTTGAGGGTCTTGGCGGCCGGGTTGGCGGCGTTCGGGTCGATGACCTTGAGTGTGTCGCCTGCGGAGAGCAATCCACCTGCGGAGTTGTCGACAGTGCCGCCGCTGGTCACGGTGAGGCTCTGGTCGGCCCGCACCGCGCCGGCCTGGTTGTTGAAGTTCCCGACGTTGAGGGCGACGTTCGTGCCTTCGATGCCCTGGTTGGCGCCAGAGGTGCTGGCGTTGATCAGGGTGCCGGCGTTCACCGTGGTGGTGCCGCCTGCGCGGATCAGCCCGCTGGTGTTCTGCACGCCGCCGGCGGTAACCGAGAGAGCGCCCACGGCCTGGGTCTGCCCGCCCGCGTTGTCGTAGGTGGCGCCGTTGGAGTTGATCGACACCTCGGCCTGACCCACCACGAGACCGCCGCCGGTGTTCGAGAAGCCCTGGGTGTTGGCGACCAAGGCCCGCTTCGAGCCGATGAAGCCTGCGTTGTTGTTGACCGCTCCGGCGTTGAGCGTCAGCGTGTCGGCGCTGGCGAGGCCGCCCTGGCCGTTGGCGTAGCCTGCGGCGTTGGTGTTGGCCAGCGCCTGGCCGTTCGTGTCGATCGTCATCGCGCCACCGGACTGGATCAGGCCGGTGTCGTTGGCGAGCGCGCCCGAGCGGATGGCGACAGTGGTGGTCGCGGCCAGGGTGCCCCTGCCGCTGTTGTCGAGGGCGTAGCCGTGGGTGTCCACCGACAGGCTGTTGCCGAAGACTTTGCCGCCAAGATTGCTCAGGCCGCCATTGCTCAAGGTGGTGGCGCCGCCGGCCTGCAAGGTGCCAGCGTTGTTGGTGGTCGCGCCGATGGTGGTGACGTTCAGTTTGCCGTTGACCGCGGCGGCCGTGCCGCCGTTGTTGTTGAAGCTGGCCGCAGTGACGGTGGTGTTGCCGTTGGCCGCCAGGGTGCCGCCCTGGTTGCTGGCCGCACCCGTCACGGTCGCCGCGAGATCGCCCACGGCGGTGATGGTGCCGCCGTCGTTGACGAGGCTGCCGGCGCTCAGCGTGCTGTTGCCGCCGGCGAGGATCTGGCCGGCCGCACTGTTGTCGAGTTGATTGGCGACGCTGAGGCTCAGGCTGGAGGTGCCAGCCGCCTGCAGCTTGCCGCCCTGGTTGGTCATGGAACCTGCGTGGACGGCGATGGCACCCGCACTGGCGATCGTGCCGGCGTTGTTGTTCAAGGCGCCTGCGACGTTGATCGTCGTGGCGCCAGCGCCGGTCTGCACGATCTCACCACCGTTGGTGTTGGCGACGTTGGAGGCGTTGATCTGCAATTGACCGGCATTGAGGGTGCCGGCGCTGTTGGCAAGCACCTGAGACGGCTGGGCGTTGGCGGTGATGGCCAGCGTGCCCGGCGTGGCAACAGTGGCGCCGCTGGTGGTGACGTTGCCCTGCGTTGCGGCGATCGCAATGTTCGCCGCGCCGGTCTGGCTGCCGGAGACATCGACGGAGGCACCTTGCAGTGTGGCGTTGCCGCCGGCGATGTTGCTGCCGGTGGCGGTGAGGGCCTGTGCAGCGGTGACTGTCAGGTCGCCGGTGCTTTGCAGGTGGCCCTGGGTGCCGTCGAGGCTGCCGGTCTGGAGGGTGACGTTGGCGCCGCTGGCGATGTGGCCATCGGTGTTGAGGAGCTGCTGCCCGACGGTGAGTTGGACGTTGCCGTTGGCCGACGAGATATTGCCCTGGCTGTTGTTCAGGGCCTGAGTGGCGAGGGTGAGGCTCTGATTCGAGGCAAGCGTGCCCGACGTGTTGTTGAGGGCGCCAGTGACAGTGCCTGTCAGTGCGCCGGTGGCCGCAATGGTGCCACGCGTGTTGTTGGCGGCGCCTCCGACCGTGAGGTGGGCGTCGGCATCGCTTGTCAAAACGCCGTCCTGATTGCTGAAGTCGCCCGACGTGGTGATGTCCAGGCTGCCGGCATGCAGGGTTCCGGCATCGTTGCTGAAAGTGCCCAGGTTGGCAGTCAGGGCGCCGGAGACATTGAGCGTGCCGCCGCTGTTGGAAAAGCTCGGCTGGTTGAGCGCCATGCTGGCGACGCTGAGCGTGCCGCCGTTGTTCACGAGGTTGGCGGTCTGCAAGGTGATCGGGCCGCCTGCGTAAATCTTGCCGCCGTCGTTGAGGAGCGCGCCGCCTGCGGTGATGGCGCCGGGTGCGGGTGGGGTGGAAGCGGCAACTGCGCTCGCGCCTGTGCTCGTGCCTGTGCTGGTGGTGCCGGCGCCTGTCGTGCTGGTAGCCGACGTGGCGCCAGTGCTGCCACTGGTGGTGCCGGTGCTTCCTGTCGTACCCGTGCCGCTGCCCGTCGAGGCGGCGATCGGCTCGGTGCCGATCCAGCCACCCGCGGTGTTGCTCAGGGTGGGCGCTGCGATGGTCAGCGCCGCGGAGCTGGTCTGGCGGATAGTGCCATTTCGGTTGTCGATGTCGGCGGCGCTGGCGAGTTGAACGCTCTGGCCTTCGAGGGTGCCGGTGTTCTCCAAACGGCCTGCGGCCGTGACGACCAAGTTGCCCGCGCTCGCACCGATGCTGCCAGCGTTGCGCACTCCCAAGCCGGCTTCAGTGCCCACGAGGACGATGTGCCCACTGTACATTCCGCCAAGCTTGGAGACGTCCAGTGCGAAGGTGGGCGTCGGGCCCGTACCAGCCGTGGGCGTGATCTGGCTGTGGTCGGCGCTGATCTGGTTGGCGCCGGTGACAACCTTGAGGTCTGTTGCGTAGATCGCCGCATTGACGTTGACTGCGCGTGCCAGGATGGCCGCGTAGTCGGTGGTGCTGGCGTCCAGCCCCGCACCATTGATGGTGACCGTGCCGCCTCGAACGAGGAAGCTGTCGAGACTGCCGAGTGCGCCGAATTGCGGCGTGCCGGTGGTCAAGGTCGCGCGGCTTGCATTGATGAAGCCACCGCCATCGGCGCTGATGCCGGCCGGATTGGCAATGATCACTTCCGCTCTGGAACCGCCGACCTCGATGTAGCCGCGCAGCTGCGAAGGGTTGCCGGAGTTGACCTCGACGAGCACGATGCGCGCGGGGCCCGTGGCCAGGTTCGGGTTCGCAACGATCCAGCCACCGAGTTGGGTCTGTACCGAACTGCGGTTGTTTCCGAGAATCACGCCGTTTGGCGCAACGTTGAAATCGGAAAAAATATTCCGGCTGACACCTGCAGCGGAAGGGGTGGTGATTCCGACGAGGGGCACGCCATTCGGTGCGACCAGTATGGTCGGGCGAAGAGATCCAGGTGCCGTGGGACTGGCGACAAGCTGCGCCGAGGCCGGCGACAAGGACAACAGTGAAGCCAGCGCAATGCCGACTGCCGCAGAGGTGGCGCCGCTGGCTTTGCCGGCGCTCATGGCCGTTTCCTGAACGGCCATGCGGATACCGCGGGCCGCATTGAACACAATGCGGTAGAGGTTCTTGTTCATTCTTGTGCTCTCCCTCGAAATACCAGCAGCCGCGCGGAGCATCGCGGCGCCTCAAACCATCGAACAGCGCGCCAAGAACCGGTGTGACAGCGACCGGTGGCTCTTGGAGACCGCGGCGATTCTGAATGCGGTCACCCCGTCTGACACGGAACTAGGTCACGAATCGAGGGGAATTTCGCCAAACAGACAATTGGTTGACATTCGTTTCGTCGGCGGTGGAGTGTGTCGTCCTCCAAGCCACCGCACGGCACCGCTCGTATGATTCGACAGCCGCAGCGCGCCCTTCTGAGGCCGCCCGCGCGTTCCCCGAGTACCTTGCTTCGCTCCATGCCCACCTCACCCGCAGACGCACGGCATATCGCCGACGCCGAACGACTTGCCTCGCAGGGCCGCTTCACGACGGATCCCAATCCCCGGGTCGGCTGCGTCATCACCGACGCTGCCGGCAAGGTTCTCGGCCAGGGGCACACGCAACCCGTCGGTGGCCCGCACGCGGAAATCATGGCGCTGCGCGACGCGGCGGCCCACGGCCATTCGCTCGTCGGCGCCACCGCTTACGTCACCCTCGAACCCTGTTCCCACCACGGCCGCACCGGCCCCTGCTGCGATGCGCTGATCGCGGCAGGTATCGGCAAGGTCGTGGCGTCGATCGCCGATCCGAACCCGCTCGTCGCCGGCCAGGGCTTTGCCCGACTGCGCGCCGCCGGTGTCGAAGTCGAGGTCGGCCCGGGTGCAGTCGAGTCGCGCGAACTCAACATCGGCTTCTTCAGCCGCATGGTGCGCAAGACGCCCTGGGTGCGCCTCAAGGTCGCAGCCTCGCTGGATGGCAAGACTGCGCTTGAAAACGGCACCAGCCAGTGGATCACCACGGAAGCGGCGCGCACCGACGGGCATGCCTGGAGGGCGCGCGCCAGCGCGGTGCTGACGGGTGTCGGCACGGTGCTCGAAGACAACCCGCGGCTCGACGTGCGCCTGGTCGAAACCACGCGCCAGCCGCATCTGGTGGTGGTCGACAGCCAGCTCCAGACGCCGCCCGATGCCCGCCTTTTCATCGCAGGCCGCGCCGTATGGATCTATGCAGCGGCCCCGGCCGACCCCCAAAGGGAAGCGGCACTCAAGGCCCGGGGCGCCACCATCACCTACCTGCCGAATGCCCAGGGCAAGGTCGACCTGGCCGCGATGCTCGCCGATCTCGCTCGCCGCGAAGTCAACGAGTTGCACGTCGAAGCCGGGCACAAGCTCAATGGCTCGCTGATGCGCGAAGGGCTGGTCGACGAGTTGCTGGTGTATCTGGCGCCCAAGTTCATCGGCAGCGGCATGGGCATGGCCAGCCAGCCGCAGGCGGGCGGGCCGCTGACCGAACTCGCCGCAGCCCTGCCGCTCGAATTCTGCTCGGTCGACCGGATCGGCCCGGACTTGCGCATCGTCGCCCGCGTGGCAGGCCGCGACCGGTTCCAGGGTTGACCCCGACCCCGGTTGAATAGTCTGCGAAAATGCGCGGATGTTCACCGGAATCATCACCGGCGTGGGGCGCATCGCCGCCATCCACGACCTCGGAAGCTCTTCGTCCCACGGCAAGCGACTCAGCATCGCCGCGCCCGATGGTTATCTCGACGACGTGGGGCTCGGTGACAGCATTGCGCTCAATGGCGCCTGCATGACCGTCACCACGCTCGATGCGGCCGCCCGCCAGTTCACGATCGACATTTCCGCCGAGTCACTCGACAAGACAGCGGGCCTCGCCGAGCCGGCCGCCCGCATCAATCTCGAAAAAGCCCTGCGCGCTCACGACCGGCTCGGCGGCCACATCGTTTCGGGCCACGTCGATGGCATCGGCACGGTGAGCCGCTTCGCCCCGGTCGGCGAAAGCTGGGAACTTCGCGTGCTGGCACCCCCTGCCCTGGCCCGCTTTCTCGCCTACAAGGGCTCGATCACCGTCAACGGCGTGAGCCTGACCGTCAACAGCGTGAGCGACGTTCCGGAGGGTGCCGAGATCAGCATCAACCTGATCCCGCACACCGTGGAAAACACCTCGCTCGGCGGGCTGGTCGAAGGCAGCCGCGTCAACCTCGAAATCGACACCGTGGCGCGCTACGTGGAGCGCATGCTCCAGGCCGGCGCCCTTCCCCTCAACACCCAGAACAACCAGCCATGAACGCTTCCGTCACGCCGATCGGCGCGTCCCGCAACGGGCGCCCTCCCGCCCCCATTTCCCCGGTTGACGAGATCGTGGCCGATCTGCGCGCCGGCCGCATGGTGATCCTGGTCGACGAGGAAGACCGCGAGAACGAAGGCGACATCGTGATCGCGGCCGACCACGTCACACCGGAAGCCATCAACTTCATGGCACGCCATGCCCGCGGGCTGATCTGCCTGACACTGTCCCGCGAAATGTGCGAACGGCTGCAACTGCCACCAATGGTGGCGCGCAACGGGGCCAAGCATTCGACCGCATTCACTGTTTCGATCGAGGCGGCCGAAGGCGTGACCACCGGCATCTCCGCGGCCGACCGTGCGCGTACCGTGCAGGCGGCCGTCGCGCGCAATGCGGTCGCGGCCGATCTGGTGCAGCCTGGCCACATCTTTCCCCTGCAGGCGGTCGACGGTGGCGTGCTGATGCGCGCGGGCCACACCGAAGCCGGCTGCGACCTCGCCGCCATGGCCGGCTGCTCGCCGGCATCGGTGATCTGCGAAGTGATGAACGACGACGGCACCATGGCGCGCCTGCCCGATCTGCAGTTGTTCGCCGCCGAACACGGGCTCAAGGTCGGCACCATCGCCGCGCTCATCGAGCACCGCAGCCAGACCGAGACGCTGGTCGAAAAAGTCGGCAGCCGCGAGATCCAGACCGCCTGGGGCTCTTTCACCGCCCACGCCTTCCGCGACAAGCCCAGCCACGGCGTGCACCTGGCGCTGGTGCGCGGCAGCTGGGCGCCCGACGACGCGGTGCCGGTGCGCGTGCACGAGCCGCTCTCGGTGCTCGACGCGCTTGAAGTCAACCGCTCGCTGCATTCGTGGAGCCTGGACGCTTCCCTTGCGCACATCGCGGCCGAAGGCAATGGCGTGGCGGTGCTGCTCAACTGCGGCGAGTCGGCCGCCGAACTGCTGAGCCAGTTCGATGGCACCGCGCGGCCGGCGCAGGCGCCCGAACGCGGCCGCATGGACTTGCGCAACTACGGTGTCGGCGCGCAGATCCTGCGCCATTGCGGCGTGCACAAGATGACGCTCATGGCCAACCCGCGCCGCATGCCCAGCATGACACCCGGCTACGGCCTCGAGATCGTCGGCTACAGCCACAAGGACTGACATGCTGAATGCAAACCAGGGTGCCGCCGCGGCGCTCGACGGCAAGGGCCTGCGCATCGGCATCGTGCAGGCGCGCTTCAACGAAGACATCACCGGCGCGCTGGCCACCGCCTGCCTGACCGAACTGGCCGCGCTCGGCGTGGCCGACAGCGACATCGACCACCATTTCGTGCCCGGCGCACTCGAAGTGCCGGTGGTGTTGCAGGCGCTGGCGGAACGCGGCGGCTACCACGCACTAGTGGCGCTGGGCTGCATCATCC
This sequence comes from Variovorax nitratireducens, assembly GCF_051216545.1. Classification (NCBI taxonomy): domain Bacteria; kingdom Pseudomonadati; phylum Pseudomonadota; class Betaproteobacteria; order Burkholderiales; family Comamonadaceae; genus Variovorax; species Variovorax nitratireducens. The sequence continues at coordinate 124,813 of NZ_JBPJZO010000004.1, read as the reverse complement.
GCGGCGAGACCTACCACTTCGAGCTGGTGGCCAACGAGTCGGGCGCGGGCGTGAGCCGCGTGTCGCTCGACTACCGCATTCCGGTCGCCAACGCGATCATCACCACCGAGAACCTCGCGCAAGCCGTGGCCCGACAAACCGACAAGGGCCGCGACGCGGCCCGCGTGGCCGTCGAGATGGCGCAACTGCTCGCGCAACTTTCATGACCGAACCCCAATCCAGCAAACCACCGCGCCAATCGCGCACCGGCGTCACCAGCACCGGTGCGCGCAAGGCCTCGGCCAAGTCGAACCGCAGCCGGGCCCGCGAGTTCGCGCTGCAGGCGCTCTACCAGCACCTGGTGGGGCGCAACGACGCGACCGCCATCGACCACTTCACGCGCGACCTGGCTGGCTTCCACAAGGCCGACGCTGCGCACTACGACGCATTGCTGCACGGCTCGATCGAGCATGCGGGCGACCTCGACGCGCTGATCCTGCCGCTGCTCGATCGCAAGATGGAAGAGATCTCGCCGATCGAGCATGCGGCCATGTGGATTGGTGTCTACGAGTTCCAGAACTGCCTCGACGTGCCGTGGCGCGTGGTGATCAACGAGTGCGTCGAACTCACCAAGGAGTTCGGCGGCACCGACGGGCACAAGTACGTGAATGCCGTGCTCAACGGCCTGGCGCCGAAGTTGCGCGCCACCGAAGTCGAGGCCGATCGCGCCAAAGGCAAGGTGAAATGAGCGCCGACCCGGGCCGGGAGAACACGCCGGTGCCGAGCGTGGGGACAACGCTCCCATGAGGATCTCGGCGCGCGCCGAGCGCATCGAGCCGTTCTACGTGATGGAGGTCGCCAAGGCCGCCGCCACGCTCGCCCGCGAGGTCGCGAACACCGAGCGGCCGATGATCTTCCTCAACATCGGCGAGCCCGACTTCACCGCGCCTCCGCTGGTGCAGGAAGCCGCTGCGCGCGCAGTGCGCGCCGGCGCTACGCAGTACACGCAGGCCACGGGACTCGACGCCCTGCGGGAGCGCATCAGCGCCTGGTACGCGCAGCGCTTCGGCGTCGACGTGCCGGCGCGCCGCATCGTGGTGACGGCCGGCGCCTCGGCCGCGCTGCAACTGGCCTGCCTGGCGTTGATCGAGGCCGGCGACGAGATCCTGCTGCCCGACCCGAGTTACCCCTGCAATCGCCACTTCGTGAGCGCGGCGGACGGCAAGGCGGTGCTGGTGCCCACCACCGCGGCCGAGCGCTTCCAGCTCAGTGCGGCCAAGGTCGAAGCGGCCTGGACCGACAAGACACGCGGCGTGCTGCTGGCTTCGCCCTCGAACCCGACCGGCACGTCCATTGCGCCCGACGAGCTGCGCCGCATCCACGAAGTGGTGTCGCGGCGCGGCGGCATCACGCTCATCGACGAGATCTACCTGGGCCTCTCCTACGACGATGCCTTCGGCCAGACCGCGCTCGCCATCGACGACAACGTCATCAGCATCAACAGCTTCAGCAAGTACTTCAACATGACCGGCTGGCGCCTCGGCTGGCTGGTGGTGCCTGAAGCGCTGGTGCCGGTGATCGAGCGCCTTGCGCAGAACCTGTTCATCTGCGCCAGTACGGTTTCGCAGTACGCGGCGCTGGCCTGCTTCGAGCCCGAGAGCATCACCGAATACGAACGGCGCCGGGCCGAATTCAAGGCGCGGCGCGACTGGTTCATTCCGCAACTGAACGCGCTGGGCCTCACGGTGCCGGTGGTGCCCGATGGCGCTTTCTATGCTTGGGCCGATTGCAATGCCTTCGCGCAGAAGCTCGGCATCGAGGGCAGCTGGGATTTCGCGTTCGAAACCATGAAGCGCGCCCACGTCGCCGTGACGCCCGGCCGCGACTTCGGCACCGCTGAAACCAGCCGCTTCGTGCGCTTCTCGACGGCCAGCTCTATGGCGCACCTGCATGAGGCCATCGAGCGTCTCAAGGCGATGGCCGGATGAGCTTCCAGCTGCCCGTTCGCGTCTACTGGGAAGACACCGATGCCGGCGGCATCGTGTTCTACGCCAACTATCTCAAGTTCATGGAGCGTGCCCGCACCGAATGGCTGCGCTCGCTCGGCGTCGAGCAGCGCAACCTTCGGGAGCAGACCGGCGGCCAGTTCGTGGTGAGCGAAACCACGCTGAAATACCACCGCCCGGCCCGGCTCGACGACGAACTGCTGGTTACAGCCGATGTGCAGCAAATCGGTACGGCGTCCCTGATAATCGGACAGCGCGTGCTATCAAAAACAGAGCAAGGCGTTTTGCTTTGCGAAGGCACGATCCGCATCGGCTGGGTGGACGCCGCCACTTTGCGCCCGGCACGCATTCCGGCCCAAGTTTCGGGAACCCTCGAGCACCATCGAGGCTCCATGTCTCAACCTCTCAAGCCATGAACCAAGACCTTTCGATCCTCACACTCCTGATTCATGCGAGCCTGCCCGTGCAGCTGGTCGTGCTGCTGCTGATCGTCGTTTCGATCGCCAGCTGGGCCGCCATCTTCCGCAAATACTTCTCGCTGAAGCGCACGCGGGCCCTCAACGACGAGTTTGAGCGCGAGTTCTGGTCTGGCACCAGCCTGAACGAACTGTTCGCCTCGGCGGCCCAGAATGCCAAGCTCGCAGGCCCGATGGAACGCATCTTCGCAAGCGGCATGCGCGAATACCAGAAGCTGCGCGAGCGCCACATCTCCGACGCAGCCACGCTGCTGGACGGCGCCCGCCGCGCGATGCGAGCCAGCTTCCAGCGCGAACTCGACGCAGTGGAGCAGAACCTGTCGTTCCTGGCCACCGTCGGTTCGGTCTCGCCGTACGTGGGGCTGTTCGGCACGGTCTGGGGGATCATGCATGCCTTCACCGGCCTGGCCGCGCTGGCACAGGTCACGCTGGCGACCGTGGCGCCCGGCATTGCAGAAGCGCTGGTCGCCACCGCCATCGGCCTATTTGCAGCCATCCCGGCCGTGGTGGCCTACAACCGCTTCGCGCGCGAAATCGACAAGATCGCCATTGCGCTGGAGACCTACATCGAGGAGTTCTCCAACATTCTGCAGCGCAACCTGTCGGCCAACCTGCCGCCGAACCCGGTTGGCGTTTCGGCCACGGGCCGTTGAACGGAGGCCAGCATGCCCGCCATGTCATCCCGCGGCCGCGGCCGCCGCACGATCAACGAGATCAACATGGTTCCGTTCATCGACGTGATGCTGGTGCTGCTGATCATCTTCATGGTCACGGCCCCGCTCATCACGCCGAGCGTGATCAACCTGCCCACCGTCGACAAGGCCAACAAGCAGCCTGACAAGCCGGTCGAGATCGTGATCAAGAGCGACGACGAGGTGCAGATCAAGAAGGATCCCTCGACCGGCAGCGGCGGCTCCTCGATTCCGATGACGCAGATCGGCGCCGCGGCCAAAGCTGCCCAGGGTGGCGACGAGCAGCGCCCGGTCGTCATCAGCGCCGAAAAGTCGGTCAAGTACGAAACCGTGGTCAAGGCGATGAACCAGCTCAAGAAAAGCGGTGTCGAGCGCGTTGGCCTTTCGGTCACGACCACGGGCGGCAAGTAACGCATGTCGCTGGCCGCTGATCGCCCCGAATTCGCCCCGCCGCCGCAGCGCGGCACGCCGCGTGCCGTGGCAATCGCCCTGTTCGCGCACGCGCTGCTGATCGCGGCGCTGACCTGGGGCGTGCACTGGAAGCGCGAGGCCGAGGACGAGGCGGTCGAGGCCGAGCTCTGGTCGTCCACCGTGCAGCAGGCCGCACCGCGGCTGTCTGCACCGCCGACGCCTGTGCCGCCCCCGCCGGCGCCCGCGCCACCGCCCCCGCCTCCTCCGCCGCCCCCACCGCAGGCCGTGAAGCCGCCGGATCCGACGCCGGTTCCGAAGGCGCCGGACATCGCGCTCGAGCGCGAGAAAAAGCTGAAAGAACAGAAGGAACGCGAGCGCGAGCTCGAAGAAGACCGGCAGGACAAGCTCAAGCAGCAGCAACTCACCGCGAAGAAGGCACAGGAAAAGAAGGATCGCGAAGCGAAGCAACGCGCCGAGGACGAGGCCGATCGCAAGCAGGAACAGCAGCAGAAGCTGGCCGAGCAGAAAAAGCGTGACGAAGCAGAGGCCAAGAAGGCCGAGGCCGCGAAGAAAGCCGAGGCAGCCAAGGCCGACGCCGCCAAACTGGCCGCAGCAGACCGTGCCGCCACGCTCAAGCGCATGCAGGGCCTGGCCGGCGCCAGCGGCGCCGACGATTCGAAGGGCACTGCGCTCAAGTCGTCCGGGCCCTCGGGCGGCTATGGCGCCCGAATTGCGGCCGCGGTGCGCCCCAACATCACCTTCCCCGATGCGGACATGGTGAGCGGCAACCCTGCCGCCGAATTCGATGTGAGCGTGGCCCCCGACGGCACTATCGTGAACGTCAAGCTGCGCAAGTCGAGCGGAATTCCCGGTTGGGACGACGCGGCCGAGCGCGGCCTGCGCAAGACCGACAAACTGCCGCGCGACACCGACGGTCGTATTTTTCCGTCACTGATCGTCGAACTGCGCCCGAAGCGCTGACGCGCGTTATTCGTAGATAACGGCCGCCTTGCCGGCCTCGGCCTGCGCCGTCCAGCTGGCCAGCGCCGCATCGGTCGGGAAGAAGCGCGCGGCTTCACCCAACTGCAACTCCACCTGCGCGCCGCCCCGCGCGAGCGACAAGCGCACCGGCAAGCCCTGGCGCAGTTCCCCATGCTCGCTGCTCTCGATGCGCGGCGGAAAGTCGCGAGCGATACGAGCGATGTCGGGCGCCTTGCCGTTGACTGCCACGCGCAGGAACTTGCCGAAGCGGCAGCGCGCCGCCGCCAGATCCCACACCTGGGTGACGTTGAAGCGCGCCTCGAAGCCGCCGCGGCCCGGCTGCAGCTTGCCGCTGACGATCACCAGTTCGTCATCCTTCAGCACGTTGCGATTCGCGTTGAACACGGCCTCGTCGGCGGTGGCGTCGATGGCTTCGCTCTTGTCGTCGAGCTTGAACAACACCAGCCGGCCGCGCTGCCCGTTGATCACGCGCAGGTCGCTCACGATGCCGGCGATCACCTGTTGCTCGCGGCCGTCGAGCAGGTCGGCAATCTCGCGTTTGCAGAAGCGGCGCACCTCGTGCGCGACCTCGTCGAACAGGTGGCCGGAAAGATAGAAGCCGATGGCCGTCTTCTCGTAGGTCAGGCGTTCCTTCACGCCCCAGGGCGTGGCGTCGATCAGGTCGGGCTCTTGCGTGGCCGAGCCGTGCTCGCTGTCGCCAAAGATGTCGACCTGCGCCGCGTTGGCCGCCGTGGCGTTCGCGAACTCGAAGGCACGGTCCAACGAAGCGCTCAGCGATGCACGGTTCTGTTGCAACGCATCGAAGGCGCCAGCCTTGATCAGTGCCTCGACCGTTCGCTTGTTGATGCGGGTGCGATCCACGCGCACGCAGAAGTCGAACAGGCTCTTGAACGGGCCGCCCTCCTCGCGCGCCGCCGCGATCGCATCGATGGCATGCTGACCGGTGCCCTTGATGGCGCCGAGGCCGTAGCGGATCACCTTGTCGGTTACGGGCTCGAAGCGGTAGCGGCCACGGTTCACATCCGGCGGCTCGAAGGTCAGGCCGAAATTCTTCACCGCGTCCTGGAACAGCACCTTGAGCTTGTCGGTGTCGTCCATTTCCACGGTCATGTTGGCGCAGAAGAACTCGGCCGTGTAGTGAACCTTGAGCCAGCCCGTGTGGTACGCCAGCAGCGAGTAGGCCGCGGCGTGCGACTTGTTGAAGCCGTAGCCCGCGAACTTCTCCATCAGGTCGAAGATTTCGTCGGCCTTGTCCTGCTCGATGCCGTTGACCGCGGCGCCCTTGCGGAAGATGGCACGGTGCTCGGCCATCTCCTCGAGCTTCTTCTTGCCCATCGCGCGGCGCAGCAGGTCGGCGCCGCCGAGCGAGTAGCCGCCCAGGATCTGCGCGGTCTGCATGACCTGCTCCTGGTAGACCATGATCCCGTAGGTCTCGCTGAGCATCTCTGCCACCAGCGGATGCGGATACTCGACCGGCTCGCGGCCGTGCTTGCGCGCGACGAAGCTCGGGATCAGGTCCATCGGGCCGGGACGGTAAAGCGCGTTCAGCGCGATCAGGTCTTCCAGCCGCGTCGGCCGCGCGTCCTTCAGCATGCCCTGCATGCCGCGGCTTTCAAACTGGAACACCGCCTCGGTCTTGCCGTCGGCAAACAGCCGGTAGGTGGCCGCATCGTCCAGCTTGATGTCTTCGTACGCGAACTTTTCCTGGCCCTTGTGGCGCGCGACGATGAAGTCCTTGGCGATCTCCAGGATCGTGAGCGTTGCCAGGCCCAGAAAGTCGAACTTCACGAGGCCGATCGCCTCCACGTCGTCCTTGTCGTACTGGCTCACGGCCGAGTCGCTGCCGGGCTGCTGGTAGAGCGGGCAGAAGTCGGTGAGCTTGCCGGGCGCAATGAGTACGCCGCCGGCGTGCATGCCGATGTTGCGCGTCATGCCTTCGAGCTTCTGCGCGAGCTCGACCAGCATGCGGACTTCTTCTTCCTTTTCGATGCGCGCCGCGAGTTGCGGCTCCATCTCGATCGCGTAGTTGTTCTTGTCGCCCTCCACCTTCGGGTTCGGCGGGTACTGGATGGTGACTGGCTGGCCCGGCTTGTTCGGAATGAGCTTGCTGATGCCGTCGCAGAACATGTAGCTCATGTCGAGCACGCGGCCCACGTCGCGAATGGCTGCGCGCGCGGCCATGGTGCCGAAGGTCGCGATCTGGCTCACCGCGTCGCGGCCGTATTTGTCCTTGACATAGTCGATCACCCGGTCCCGGTTGCCCTGGCAGAAGTCGATGTCGAAGTCGGGCATCGAGACGCGCTCGGGATTCAGAAAACGTTCGAACAGCAGGTTGTATTCGAGCGGGTCGAGGTCGGTGATCTTCAGCGCATAGGCCACCAGCGAGCCGGCGCCCGAACCCCGACCCGGGCCCACCGGGCAGCCATTGTTCTTGGCCCACTTGATGAAGTCGCCGACGATCAGAAAGTAGCCCGGGAACCCCATGTTCAGGATGGTGTTGATCTCGAACTCGAGGCGCGCCACATAGCGCGGCCGCTCGGCGTCGCGCTTTGCAACGTCCGGATAGAGGTGGGCCAGCCGCTGCTCCAGCCCTTCGAAGGATTCCACGCGGAAGAACTCGTCGATCGGCATGCGCACGCCATCGACCTCGGGCGTCGGAAAGTCCGGCAGTTGCGGCTTGCCGAGCACCAGCGTCAGGCTGCAGCGCTTGGCGATTTCGACCGTGTTGGCGATGGCGCTCGGCACGTCGGCAAAGAGCTGTTCCATTTCGGCGGCAGACTTGAAGTACTGCTCGCGCGTGAACTTGCGAACGCGGCGCGGGTTGCCGAGGATCTCGCCTTCCGAAATGCAGACGCGCGCTTCGTGCGCCTCGAAATCGTCGGGCCCGGCGAACTGCACCGGGTGTGTCGCGACCACCGGCAACTGCAGCCGCGCCGCGAGCTGGACGGCCGCCACCACGTGCGGCTCGTCTTCGGGCCGGCCGGCACGTTGCAGCTCGATGTAGAAGCGGTGCGGAAAGATGCCGGCCAGTTGCAACGCGATTTCGGCCGCACGCGCATCGCCGTGCGCGCCGCCTTGCAGCAAGGGCTGGCCGAGCGGCCCGGCCTGCGCACCCGACAGCAGGATCAACCCACCGTTGAGTTCTTCGAGCCAGGCCAGCTTGCAGACCGCCTGCGACTGTCCGCGCCCGACGTTCTGCGTCCAGGCCCTTGCCAGCAGTTCCGAAAGGTGCAGATAACCCTGCGTGTCCTGCACCAGCAGCACCATGCGCGTGAGTGCCCCGATTTCCTTGCCCAGCCCCTCGACGAAGATCTCGGCGCCCAGAACCGGCTTGACGCCCTTGCCGCGCGCTTCCTTGTAGAACTTGACCGCGCCGAACAGATTGCTCAGGTCGGTGATGGCCAGCGCCGGCTGCTTGTCTTTGGCGGCAGCCTTGACGACTTCGTCGATGCGGTTGGTGCCGTCGACGACGGAAAATTCGGTGTGCAGACGCAGGTGGACAAACATCGCTTCATTGTAGAAAGCCGCCAGTTCACGATGCGATCTTCCGTTCTCTAAAATCGCGCCCTGTGCAAGAGATTTTGAATATCGCGGCCTACAAGTTCGTGGCCATTGACGACGCGCTGACGCTGCGTGACGAACTGCGTGCGCGCAGCCACGCGCTGGGCCTCATGGGCACCATCCTGCTGGCACCGGAGGGCATCAACCTGTTCCTGGCCGGCACCGCGGACGCGGTGCGCGGCTTCGTTGCATTCCTGCATGCCGACGCACGCTTCGCCGACCTCGAAACCAAGGAGAGCTGGTCGGGGGCGCAGCCGTTCCGGCGCATGCTGGTCAAGGTCAAGCGCGAGATCATCCGCATGGACCATCCGGCGATCCAGCCTGCGGCCGGGCGCGCGCCGGGCGTGGAGGCGCAAACGCTCAAGCGCTGGCTCGACCAGGGGCATGACGACGCGGGCCAGCCGATCGTGATGCTCGACACGCGCAACGCCTTCGAGGTCGACCACGGCACTTTCGAACGCGCGATCGACTGGCGCATCGAAAAATTCACCGAGTTTCCACAAGCCCTGCTCGACCACCGCGACCAGATCGCGGGCAAGACGGTCGTGAGCTTCTGCACCGGCGGCATCCGCTGCGAGAAGGCCGCGATCCTGATGCGCGAGGCCGGCGTGGCCGACGTGCTGCAGCTCGAGGGCGGCATCCTCAAGTACTTCGAGCAGGTCGGCGGCGCGCACTACCGCGGCGACTGCTTCGTGTTCGACGGTCGCCGCACGCTCGGGCCCGACCTGGCCGCCTCCGGCACCGCCGCCAGCGCGCGGGCGGCCGAAGACCCGGACATCGCCCGCAAGCAGTGAGCAGCCTGCGCCCGCTGGACGGGCGCCTTCAGCATTCGACCCGGCGCAGCAGGCGCAAGCCGTTGGCCACCACCAGCAGGCTCGCGCCCATGTCCGCGAACACCGCCATCCACATGGTCGCATTGCCGAACACCGCCAGCACGAAGAACACCACCTTGATCGCCAGAGCCAGCGTGATGTTCTGCCAGAGCACGGCATGGGTGCGCCGCGACAGGCGGATCGTCTCCGCGATGCGGCCCAGGTTGTCGTTCATGATCACCACGTCGGCGGCCTCCATCGCCGTGTCGGTGCCGGCGCCGCCCATCGCAAAACCGATGTCGGACCGGGCCAGCGCCGGCGCGTCATTGATGCCGTCGCCGGTCATGGCCGTGGGGCCGTAGCGCTGGCGCATCTCCTGGATGGCAGACAGCTTGTCCTCCGGCAGCAGTCCGCCGCGGACATCGCCGATGCCGGCCTCGCGTCCGACGGCCTGCGCCGTCGCCATGTTGTCGCCGGTCAGCATGACCGGGGTGACGCCCATCTGCCGCAGTTGAGCAACGGCGGCCACCGAACCGGGCTTGATCGTGTCGGCCACGGCGAAGAGTGCGAGCACGCCTGTGTCGTCAGCCAGCAGCGTGACGGTGCGCCCCTGCGCTTCATGGGCGGCCAGTTCTGCTTCAAGTTCCGGATCCGTTTGATTGCGCTCCCCGATCAGGCGGTGATTGCCCAACACCATCGCCTTGCCGTCCACCACGCCTTCGACACCGCGCCCCACCAGCGCCTTGAACCGATCCACTTCCAGCACCGTGCCCTCGATGCCCTCGGCAATCGACTTCGAAACGGGATGGTCAGAGCGGGCGGCAAGGCTCTTGGCCCAGCGTCGAGCCTGGGCCTCATCGCTTTGCCGCCACGCCTTGAATGCCACCAGTCTCGGCTTGCCCTCGGTCAGGGTGCCGGTTTTGTCGAGCGCCACGGCCTTGAGCAAGCGCGCGTCTTCGAGATAGGTGCCGCCCTTGATCAGGATGCCGCGGCGCGCAGCTGCCGCCAGGCCGCTGACCACCGTGACCGGCGTGGAAATGACCAGCGCGCAGGGACAGGCAATCACCAGCAACACCAGCGCCTTGTAGACGGCGGTGAGCCACGCCCAATCCAGCAGCAGCGGCGCAAGCACGGCCACCGCAAGCGCCAGCGCGAACACCGCGGGCGTGTAGATGGCCGCAAAGCGATCCACAAAGCGCTGCGTCGGAGCGCGGGTGCCCTGCGCCTCTTCCACCGCATGGATGATCCGCGCCAGGGTCGTGTTGCTGGCCACCGCAGTCACGCGGAACTCCAGCTCGCCGTTCTCGTTGATGGTGCCGGCAAACACCTGGCTGCCGGGCTCCTTGTCCACCGGGATGCTCTCGCCGGTGACGGGCGCCTGGTTGATGCTGCTGTGACCCCGTGTCACCACGCCATCGAGGGCGATGCGCTCGCCGGGCTTCACGCGAGCCACTGCGCCGATCGCGATATCGCTGGCCTTGGCGCGGCCCCAGCTGCCATCGGCCTGCAGCACTTCGGCGTCGTCCGGCGCGAGGTCGACCAGGCCCTTGATCGCGTTGCGGGCGCGGTCGACTGCACGCGCCTCGATGAGTTCTGCGATGGCATACAGCGCCATCACCATGGCCGCCTCGGGCCACTGGCCGATGACGAATGCACCCGTCACGGCAACCGACATCAGGGCGTTGATGTTGAGCTTGCCGTGGCGCAGCGCGGTCAGGCCCTTGGCATAGGTCTCCAGCCCGGCCAGCCAGATCGCCGCTGCCGCGACCCCCATGCCGGCCACTTTCCAGGCGGTGGTGTCGGGCGCAAGGAAAGACACGCCTTCCGCCACCAACGCAAACCCAAGTGCAGCCACAAGCCGCAGGTAGCCCGTGCCGGCGCCATGCTCGTGCATCGCGCTGCTGCCAGCGTCGGCCTGGCCTGTAGAGACGGGCACCGGCTCCGGCGCGAAGCCGGCCTTGCGGATGGCCGCAAGCGCGATCGCAACGGCCTCGTCGGCGGCATCGATGCGCAGGGTTCTCTGGGGCAGCCGGAAATGCAGGCCGCGAACACCGGGAATCGGCTCGACCAGCCGGCGAATCTCGGACTCTTCCACGGTGCAGTCCATCGTTGCGATGCGGAAGGTGTTGGGCGCTTCGACGGCCGGCACCGATCGGTGCCCGGCGTCGACGTTCGGCGCAGCACAACATGCGATGGCGACAGGCGGAGCGGGACTGCAGCACGCAGCTGACGGCGCGCAGCATGAATCGCCCGGGGTTGCGTGGTGTGAGTGCTCGTGTTTGGCCATGGTTTTCGCTTTCAGGGGTATTTCACACCCTGTACCCACTACAGGGTCAAGCGGCTACGATGGCTTGCTTTACCGCAACCGGAGCAGACGATGAAGATCGGCGACCTGAGCAGCGCGACCGGTGTCGACGTCGGCACCATCCGTTTCTACGAGCGTGCGGGCCTGCTTGCCGAGCCCGCGCGTCAAGCCAATGGCTACCGTGCCTATGGGCACGAGCATCTGGAAGGGTTGTCTTTCGTGCGCCACTGTCGGGCACTCGACATTCCGCTGGCCGATATCAAGAGGCTGCTGGATTTCACGACTTCGCCCCTGGAAGACTGTGCGGACGTCAACCTGCTCGTGGACGAGCAGATCGAGCGCGTGCGCGCGCGGCTGAAAAGCCTCAAGGCGCTGGAAAAGCAGCTGACCGCGTTGCGGGCGCAATGCGCTCAGGGGCATCGCGCCAGGGAATGCGGAATTCTCGGTGAGCTGGTGTCCGCGGCGCATGGCGAGGCATGCATCTGCCATTCGTGATTCAGTGAGCGTGCCAGCCGCGCTGCTTCAGCGGGAGGCGCGGTCGATACCGACTTGCTGGCGCCGGTCAAGCTGCAGCCGCGCGGCCAGCGCGCCGTTGACCCTCAAGGGCTCAGGGCGCAATGATGATCCGCCGCTTCTTCTTGATCGTGACGATCGGCTGATGCTCGGGCGGCCGGGGCGGTGGCGGTGCGTTCCGCGCCGCCCGCGGCGTGCCGGTGGCGCGGTCCAGCGCGTGTTCGACCCGGCTGGTGTTCAGGATCCGAACCAGATCGCCATTGACCTGGGCATAGGCACCGTCGGGCAGTTGGGCCAGCGCCCCGATCTGCATGCCATCCTGAACCGTCCCGAGCAGGCGCAGTTCGGCCCTTGGCTGGCAAAAGAAAGACCATTGGTTGCCCAGCCGCAATTGGAGAGGTGGTCGACGCATGCGAAAACTGTAGGAGATGGGTGGGTGCCTGACGCGGCTCTGGCAGAAGCGGCGCGGTCGCAAAGACGTTTCCGCAGCGCGGAGCAGGACGGCTCCCAGTGTACCGAAGCGGGCAGGTGCGACCGCCATTCCACGGCTATACCCGACCGGATCGTGCCGGATCCCATATCCACCGCTGGCGAGTGGCACAGTACGGCACCGAACGCCCCGTTCGCTGGACTACCTTGAAACTGCTGCACCCCCTCGCCGCGCTGCTGGCGCTGGCCTTCACGCTGACCCCGTTCGCGCACGCTGCACCGGCCGGCGACATCGCACCGCGCGTGGCGGCCTGCATCGCCTGCCATGGCCGGGAAGGTGCCGCCAGCAGCACGGCCTACTTTCCGCGCCTGGCCGGCAAACCGGCGGGTTACCTGTTCAATCAACTGGTCAGCTTTCGCGACGGCCGCCGTTTCAATTCCGACATGACGCACCTGGTGCAGCACCTGTCGGACGATTACCTGCGCGAGATCGCCGGATACTTTGCGGCGCTCGACCTGCCGTACCCCCCGGTCAGCGACCGCACCGATGCCAGTGCCGCCACCCTGGCGCGCGGCAAGACGCTGGCGCAGGAAGGCGACGCAACGCGCAAGATCCCGGCCTGCGTGCAATGCCACGGCGCGGCGCTCACCGGCGTGCAGCCCGGCATTCCTGCGCTGGTCGGGCTGCCCCGCCTGTACCTGTCGTCGCAGCTCGGCGCGTGGTTGACCGATGACCGTCATGCGCTCGCACCCGACTGCATGGCACAGGTGGGCCGCAAGCTGACGACGACGGACATCAACGCCGTTGCCAGCTGGCTCGCGTTGCAGCCGATGCCGGCCGATCCCAAGCCGCTGGCGACCTTGCCCGGCCCACTGCCGCTGCCCTGCAGCGCGATGCCGAAATGAAGTCCCCGATGCTTCGGCGCACAGTGTCCCTGCTTGCCGTGCTGGCGGCGCTGCTCGCGCTGGCGGCCGCGGCCGTGGTCGCACTCAACCTGCGCGGTGAAGACGCGCTGCCCGACCCGCCGCTGGCGCTCGACGCCACGCCGCAACAGATCGAGCGCGGCCGCTACCTCGCGCTGGCCGGCAACTGCGCGGGGTGCCACACCACCCGCGGCGGCGCGGCCTATGCGGGCGGCCTCGGCATCGACACGCCCTTCGGCACCGTCTACGCGGGCAACCTCACGCCCGACGAACGCACCGGCATCGGCAGCTGGAGCGCCGCGCAGTTCTGGCGCGCCCTGCACAACGGCCGCTCGAAGGACGGCCGGCTGCTGTACCCGGCGTTTCCATACCCCAGCTTCACGCAGGTGACGCGTGCCGATTCCGATGCGCTCTACGCCTGGCTGCGCACCGTGCCGGCCGCCGACGCGCCGAACACGCCGCACAAGCTGCGCTTTCCTTACGACACGCAGGCGGCGCTCGCGGTGTGGCGGGCGCTCTCGTTCACGCCGGGCAGCTACGTCGCCGATGCGGCCAGGCCCGCCGAATGGAACCGCGGCGCCTACCTCGTCAACGGCCTCGGCCATTGCATCGCATGCCATGGCCCACGCAATGCGCTGGGCGCCACCGAAGGCGACCGGGGGCTGTCGGGCGGCTCGATCCCCGTGGAGCGCTGGTATGCACCATCGCTCACCTCGACGCGTGAGGCCAGCGTCGCAGGCTGGGAGAAGCAGCATGTGGTCGATCTGCTGAAGACCGGCACCTCGCCGCGCGCATCGGTCATGGGACCGATGGCGGACGTGGTGTACCGCAGTACTCAGCATTTGAGCGACGACGACCTCGAAGCGATGGCGACCTACCTCCAGCAATTGCCGGACAGCACGCCAACGCCAGCGCCGACCCGCACCGCGCCGCAGCGCCGCGACACGGGCGTGATGGCGCGCGGCGCACGCGTCTACGACCAGCGCTGCGCCTACTGCCATGGCGACGCGGGCCAGGGCCAGCCGGGCGCCTACCCGCCTCTGGCCGGCAGTCGCGCGGTAAACATGGAAACGCCGGTGAACCTGATCCAGGCCGTGCGCCGCGGTGGCTTCCTGCCCGCCACGGCCGGCAACCCGCGGCCCTACGGCATGCCGCCGTTTGGGCACCTACTCGACGATGAGGAAATTGCCGCAGTGCTGACCTACGTGCGCGGCGCATGGGGCAATGACGCGCCCCCGGTCACGCTGAGCGAGACGATGCGCCGCTGACCTAGACCGGCGTGGTCTTGACGTCGGGTTCCTGCACGCCGAACGGGTGGCCCGGCAGCGGGATGAACTCGGTTTCACCGGCCACGTGGCCCATGCGCTGGGCGGCCCAGTCGGCACCGGCTTCGAGGATGCGCTCGCGCCGACTCGAAACAAAGTTCCAGGTGATGTAGCGAGGGCCATCGAGCGCCTCGCCGCCGACCACCATCAGGCGCACCGGTGCCTGTGCCTGCAGCACAGCGCCAGCACCATCGGGCAGCGCTGCCATGGTGTGCGCAGCGACCGGTGTGCCGTCGACCGACACGTCGCCATCCACCGGATAGACCGCCATTTCGGTCGCCAGTGCCGGCAGTTCAAAGCGCGCGCCCGTGGGCAGCGCGATGTCGAGGTAGAGCGTCGGCGCGAAGGTCTTGACCGGAGAGCGCAGGCCGAACGCTTCGCCGATCAGCACGCGCACAGGCACGCCCTGCACCACCGCCGCGGGGATCGCGGCGGCCGGCGTGTGCTCGAAGCTCGGGTCGGTCTCTTCGAAGGCTTGCGGCAGCGCGGCCCAGAGTTGCAGGCCGTGGTTGGTGTAGGTGGATTCGAGCAGCCGTTCGGGCTTGCGCTCGGAGTGCACGATGCCGCGGCCGGCGGTCATCCAGTTGATGGCGCCGGGCAGGATCTCCTGCACGCTGCCGAGGCTGTCGCGGTGCATCATCGCGCCCTCGAACAGGTAGGTCACCGTGGCCAGCCCGATGTGCGGGTGCGGCCGCACATCGTGCTGGGCACCGGGCTGCTCGTTGGCAGGCCCGAAGTGATCGAAAAAGACGAAAGGCCCGACCGAGCGGCGCTTCGCCGCCGGCAGCAGGCGCCGTACCTTGAAGCCGCCGCCGAGGTCTTTGTCAGCGGGATGCAGCAATAGAAGCGAGTCCATGCTGCATCATGCCTCAGCCCTTTCCGGCAGACCAGCGCTCGGACACCTTGGCCACGCGCTCGCCGAACAGGCGTGCCGTCTCGAGGTCGCCCGCCGGCATTTCAGCCGGGGACGAGTCCGAAGGCGACTGCGCCATCGCGCCGCTGAAGGAGCCGACATAGTTGACGTCGCTGCGCAGCGCCGCCTTGGCGTTGCTCGGCATGATCGCGGTGCCGACCCAGATGCCGCCCTGCTGCATCGCCAGCGTGAACAGGTAGTGCAGCGTCGAGAGCTTGTCGCCGTTCATGGTGGCGCTGTTGGTGAAGCCGGCAAACAGCTTGTCCTTCCAGGCCTGGGTGAACCAGGGCTTGGACGAAGCATCGGCAAACTTCTTGAACTGCCAGCTCACGCTGCCCATGTAGGTGGGCGAGCCCATGATGATGGCGTCGGCGGCGGCCAGCACCTCCCAGCCGCCCTCGGGCAGGTTGCCATCGGCATCGATCTGAACGAGTTCGGCGCCCGCACCGTCCGCCACGGACTGGGCCATGCGCTGCGTGTGGCCGTAGCCCGAATGAAAAACGACTGCGATCTTTGACACGTGACTTCCCTTGGCTCAGGTGATCAAGAGAATCAGCGCTTGCCGTCGATGCTCAGGCGACCGGGGCCGAAGCCAGCCAGTGCGAGCAGGCCACCGGCGATGGCGATGTTCTTGTTGAAGTTGATCTGCTGCATCATTTTCATCGCGTCAGGTGCAGACCAGTACTTGTGGAAGAACACAGCCGCGGCGACGGTGAACAGCGCCATGACGATCGCCACGATGCGGGTCTTGTAGCCGAGCAGCAGCGCAATGCCGAGCCCGAGTTCCACGAAGACCGCGATCGCCGCGCCGACCTGTGGCAAGGGCAAGCCAACCGAAGTGATGTAGCCGACCGTGCCCGCGAAGCCCATCAGCTTGCCGATGCCGGCGGGGATGAACAGGTAGGCCATCAAGATGCGGCCAACCAGGGCCATCGTGTCTTGCAGCGAGGTGGTGGTGACGCCGGACGAAGACATCGAGGCGGTGGTGGAAGCGGACATATAGGAACTCCTGGTTGAAAAAAAGAAAAAAGACAAACAAGAACCGGGCCACCCGCAGGCGGCCCGGAAAATCAGGCGGCGAGATCGAAGACGAGGACTTCCGCGTCCTTGCCGCCGGCCAATGCCAGTTGCGATTCGCCTTCGAGCAAGGCGGCGTCACCGGTGCTGAGCTTGCGGCCATTGACCTCTAGCTCGCCGCGCACCAGGTGCACATAGCTCTTGCGACCGGGGTCGAGCGCGAGGCTGGCCTTTTCATCGCCATCGAGCAGACCGGCAAACAGCCTGGCATCGGCATGCAGCGTCACCGAGCCCTCGGCGCCATCCGGCGAAGCCACGAGGCGCAGTTTGCCGCGCTTCTCGGCCACGTCGAACTGCTTCTGCTCGTAGTCGGGCGCAATGCCGCGCACGTTGGGCTCGATCCAGATTTGCAGAAAGTGCGTGGTCTCGTCGGCCTTGTGGTTGAACTCGCTGTGCGTCACGCCGCGCCCTGCGCTCATCCGCTGCACGTCGCCGGGCGGGATCGACTTCACGTTGCCCATGCTGTCCTTGTGCGCGAGCTCGCCCGACAGCACGTAGCTGATGATCTCCATGTCCTTGTGCCCATGTGTGCCGAAACCGGCACCCGCCGCCACGCGGTCTTCGTTGATCACGCGCAGATTGCCGAAACCCATGTGGGCCGGGTCGTAGTAGCCGGCAAACGAGAAACTGTGAAACGAGCGCAGCCAGCCGTGATCGGCGTAACCGCGTTCCTGTGATTTACGGACTTGCAACATCGTTGAACTCCTGGCCCCTTCGGGCCTACTCTTCGCATGCCGCGCCCTGTGCGCAGCGGATGTGAAGAACTTTAGGGCGCAGCCCCGGACCACCAGAGGTCTCGATTTGATGGCACCATTCAAATTATTTGAACGATGGAGCCCGAATGCCCAACCCTCGCGATGTACTCACGCCCGATGCCCTGGCCATGCTGCAGACCGTGGTCAGCGCGGGCAGCTTTGCCGGTGCGGCCCGCACCCTGAACCTGGTGCCGAGCGCCCTGAGCTACCGCGTGCGCCAGATCGAGGACGCACTCGACGTGCTGCTGTTCGACCGCAGCGCGCGCCAGGCCCGCCCCACCGAAGCCGGCGCCGAGCTGCTGCGCGAAGCCGCACGCCTGCTGGCCGACATCGATGCCGTGGCCAACCGCGTGAAGCGCGTGGCAACCGGCTGGGAGCCGATGCTCACGATCGCGGTCGACAGCGTCATTGCGCGCGATCCGATGCTCGACGTCGTCGGCGCCTTCTACGCGCTGGAACCGCCGACGCGGCTCAAGCTGCGCGATGAGACCCTGCTCGGCACCACCGAAGCCCTGACGACGGGCGAGGCCGATCTGGCGATCGGCACCGTGCTCAATGCCGGCAGCCTGGCGTTCACCACCAGCGGAATTCTCAGCCGACCGTTGGGCGAGCTGCGCTTCATCTACGCGGTGGCGCCGCACCATCCGCTCGCCCGTTTCGACGGCGCGCTGACCGAGGACATCCTGCGACAGCATCGCGCGGTGGCCGCCGCCGATTCGTCACGCGCCGGCCCCAGCATGACCGTCAACCTGGTCGGCGGGCAGGACGTGCTGACGGTGCCGACCATGCAAGCCAAGCTCGCCGCGCAACTGCACGGCCTGGGTGGCGGCTACCTGCCCGAACCGATGGCACGGCCTTATGTGGAGGCGGGCCATCTGGTTCAGTGCCGCACGGCACGGCCGATGCATTCGGTCGTGCTGCACTGCGCCTGGCGCGCACGCAGCGCGGGCAAGCCGGGTCGCGCGCTCGAATGGTGGCTCGCGCAGTTCGAACACGAAGGTACGCGCCGCGCCCTGCTGGAACGCCACAGGGGTCGGTGACGGCCGGCCGTTGTAGAGTGTGCCGATCCCGACCACACACAAGAAGAGAGACCGTATGCCCGCTCGCCCTCCCGCCGACCGCCACCGAACCCCTGCCA
The DNA here is from genome assembly GCF_051216545.1 of Variovorax nitratireducens. Classification (NCBI taxonomy): domain Bacteria; kingdom Pseudomonadati; phylum Pseudomonadota; class Betaproteobacteria; order Burkholderiales; family Comamonadaceae; genus Variovorax; species Variovorax nitratireducens. Next base: position 106,495 of record NZ_JBPJZO010000004.1, on the reverse strand, counting down.
CTGCTGCGCCGCGCCACTTCGCCATCGTCGGCGCCGGCATCGCGGGCGTGGCCTGCGCGCGCACCCTCGTCCAGGCGGGCCATCGCGTCACGGTGTTCGAACGCAGCGCGAGCCCCGGGGGCCGCATGGCCAGCGAGAGCACGCCGTTCGGCCGCTTCGACAGCGGCGCCCAGTACTTCACTGTGCGCGACGACCGCTTTGCGCTGGCGCTGCAGACCACGCCGCAGCTGTGCAGGCCGTGGAGCGCCAACCTCGTGCGCGTGCTCGACGCCCACGGCCGCGTGGCCGAGGCTGCACTGCCCGCGCGCGAACCGCACTGGGTCGCACAACCCGGCATGGACGCCGTGGTGACCGCGTGGGCCAAGCCACTCGGCGAAGCGCTGCTGACCGACACGGCCGTGAGCCGGGTCGAACGCGACGCACTCGACGGTAAGCGCTGGCAAGTGCGTACCGAAAGCGCCGGTGGCGGCACCCATGTGTATTCCAGCTTCGATGCCGTGCTGCTGGCCGTGCCGCCGGCGCGGGCCCGCGCGCTACTCGACGATGGCGCGCTGTCAGCCACGCTGAGCAGCAAGCTGGACCCGGTGCGCGTCGCGCCCTGCTGGACGCTGATGATCGCGTTCCCGCAGGCCAACCAGCCCACCATGTCGCACCTGGGACCGCAGTGGAACGCCGCGCGCAGCACGCACCACCGCGTGGCCTGGCTGGCGCGCGAATCGTCCAAGCCCGGCCGCGAGCGCGTCGAACGCTGGACGCTGCAGGCCAGCGCCGCCTGGTCGCAGGAACATCTGCGCGACGATGCAGCGCGCGTCGAAGCCAAGCTGCTGCGCGCCTTTGCCGAGATCACCGGCATCCACGCAACGCCCAGCCACGCCCAGGCGCGCTGCTGGAGCGAGGCCCAGACGCAGGTGCCGGCCGGCAAACCGCACCTGTGGGACGCCAAGGCCCGCATCGGGCTGGCCGGCGACTGGTGCACGGGCCACCGGGTCGAAGACGCATTCCTCTCGGGCTTGTCGCTCGCCCTTGCCGTGGCGTGATCCCGACCGGCCGGTTCGCGCCTTCGCCCACCGGGCCGCTGCACGCCGGCTCGCTGGTCGCGGCGCTGGCCAGCTGGCTCGATGTGCGGGCCCGCGGCCCGCAGGCGCGCTGGCTCGTTCGCATCGAAGACGCGGACACCGAACGCTGCCTGCCCGGCATGGGCGAAACGATCCTTCGGCAACTCGCCGCCTGCGGCCTCATTCCGGACGCACCGCCGGCGTGGCAGACCCAGCGCGTTGCGCGCTACCAGCAGGCGCTCGAACGGCTGCAGGCCGATGGCCTCGCCTACCCCTGCGGCTGTTCGCGCAAGGACATCGACGAGGCGCTGGCACGACTCGGCATGCCACACCAGCGGCATGCCGAGCGCATCTACCCGGGCACCTGCCGCGAAGGGCTGCACGGCAAGGCGGCGCGGGCCTGGCGCTTTGCGACGGAAAAGTCCGAGTCCGGGGCAGTGCGCTGGCTGGATCGGCGGCTCGGCGCCCAGCGCCAGGACGTGCGTGCCGAGGTCGGCGACTTCGTGCTGAAGCGCGCCGACGGCCCCTGGGCCTACCAGCTTGCGGTGGTTGTCGACGATGGGGATCAGGGCATCACCGACGTCGTGCGCGGCGAAGACCTGGCCGACAACACGGCGCGCCAGATCCTGCTGCAGCGCGCCCTCTGCCTGCCGACGCCGGGCTACCTGCACACGCCGCTGGTGTTGGCGGCCGACGGGCAGAAGCTCTCCAAGCAGAACGGCGCCGAAGCAATCGACACGCACACGCCGCAAGCCGCGCTGAAGGCGCTGCAAGCTGCCGCGCAGGCGCTCGGCCTGCCCGCGAGCGGTGCCACGGCGATGGCCGGCGCGCTGGCCGATTGGGTGCCCGCGTGGCGCGATCTCTACAATTCGCGGCCGTGAGCCCCATGCCTTCTTCTCTCCCCCCTTCGCCCCCGCCCGCTGACCCCGCGGACGATTCCAAGCCACATCCGCTGCACCGCCGCCTCAAGAGCTTTGTCAAGCGCGGGGGCCGCACGACCGAAGGCCAGGCCAAGGCGTACGAAGACTTCGGGCCGCAGTTTCTGGTGCCCTACCGCGCCGAGCCGCTGGACTTCGACCTGGCCTTTGGCCGCCGCGCACCGACCGTGCTCGAGATCGGCTTCGGCATGGGCGAGGCCACGGCGCACATCGCGGCACTGATGCCGGACAGGAACTTCCTCTGCTGCGAGGTGCACGAGCCGGGTGTTGGCAAGCTGCTCAAGCGCTGCGGCGAACAGGGCATTGCCAATATCCGCATCGTGGCGCACGACGCGGTCGACGTGCTCGACCACATGCTCCAGCCCGGCACGCTGGCCGGCGTGCACGTGTTCTTTCCCGACCCGTGGCACAAGAAGCGCCACAACAAGCGCCGGCTGATCCAGTCGCCCCTCGTGCGCAAGCTGGCCGAACGCCTGGCGCCCGGCGGCTATCTGCACTGCGCGACCGACTGGCAGCCGTATGCCGAGCAGATGCTCGAAGTGTTGTCGGCCGAGCCGATGCTTCGCAACACGGCGACCGACGCGAGCGGCTATGCGCCGAAGCCCGACTACCGGCCGCTGACCAAGTTCGAGAACCGCGGCCTCAAGCTGGGGCACGGCGTGTGGGATCTGGTGTTCGAACGCGCAGCGCCGCTGCACCACAGCTGACGATTCGCACTGCCGCTGGTTCAGTCGTCCAGTGTGCCGCATGGCACAGCACGCTCACCGCGATCCATGAGCGCGAAAATGCATCCATGCGCCACCGTCCCCGTATCTACCTCGCCGGCCCCGACGTCTTCTTTCCCGACCGAGAACGGATTTTTGCCGCCCTGAAGGCCCATTGCGACCGCCTGGGCCTGGTGGGCCTGGCGCCGTCCGACGGCGACACCGGCGCCGACTTCACCGGCAGCGACGACGAGCGCGCGCAGCGCATCTACGAAGGCAACATTCAGCTTATCCGCGAGGCCGATGGAGTGATCGCCAATCTCATGAGCTTTCGGGGCCACGAGCCAGATTCCGGAACCGTGTTCGAAGTGGGCTTCGCCACCGCGCTGGGCAAGCCAGTGGTCGCGTATGGCGTCCCCGAAGGCAGCTATGCAGATCGTGTGCGCAGGACGACCCCCTGCATCCAGGACAGTGAAGGCGCAACGAGAGAGACCGAAAGCGGCGCGATGGTGGAGGGGCTTGGGCAGCGCCTCAACTTGATGCTGACGCGCTCGACGGAGACCGAAGTCTCGGCGGCCGCCGCGCTGCGGCGTCTCGCCGAAATCCTGGGCATCGGCCGGGCCTGAACCTGTCGAAAGGCCGTCGGCGCGGCCGTCACCTACGCCCCTTGCGTGCGCATGCCGACAGGGTGGATACCACACCGCTTGAACACTCCCTCACTACCGGGCGGCAAGGTGCTGCCCGATTCCTCCGGAGATTCTCATGAACACCTACGACGTCAAGACTCCTTCCGAACTCGCCGACGAGGCCAGTGCCACGGCGAGCGAAGCCATCGACTCCGCAAGAAACTTCGCCGAGGCGTCCAAGGGCATTACGGCGGATGCCGTGAGTTCCCTGCGCGGCGGCGCACAGGATGCCGGGCACCTGGTGCAGGATGTCGCGGCTGCGGCGAGCAGGAAGATCGACGACCTCAAAGCCCATGTCGACAGCGCGCGCAGGCAGGGCGAACAGTACGTTGCCGATCAGCCCGTACGCGCGGCGCTGATGGCCGCCGCGGGCGGGGCTGTGTTGACGGCACTGTTCATTTCCTGGATGCGAGGTGGTCGCCGCCAGTGAAGGCGCGGATACGCGAGGGACTCAGAGCGCGCCGCACAGCGCGAAGGCGTACGCGGCGTCTTGCGTTGCAACAAAGCCGTTCTGCGCGGGAAGGCGGAGGTCCACGGACGTGGCGCTGGGCTGTGCCCGGGACGGCTCGTTCGAGAACCGCCGCACTACACCTTCCCGCTCCGCAGGAAGGGCCGCGCTCTTGCCACGCGGCTTCACGACGATGTCTTCGATGCGCTTCCTGTCGTGCTGCACGATGGCCTGCCGGTCGCCATCGACGACGCAGAGCGTCCCCTGTTCCGTTTCCAGCACATCCCGGAAACGATCCCACACCATGGAGATCGCCGGTTTGATGCCCAGGAGTTCGGACTCCGTGCGCAGCGCATGCGCGGCCAGTTCGGCCGGCAACTCGATCGGAACGCAGGACACAAACTGCCCGTTGCCATCGGACGGTGCGGCAAAGTAGAACGCCGCGCCGCTCGCATCCTGCTCGAACAGTTGCTCGTATCGTGCCCGGGCGTACGCATCTCGCATGCCCCGGTCGATCAACGCCGGAGACCAGGGAAGAACGAAGTATTGCGCTTCGGTCGCGCCGATGATCCAGACGATCGACCGGCGCAGCGGCCCCTGTGCGATCCAGGCTGCCAGCGCATCCATCGCGCCGGCACGCTGCCCGGTGTCGAATTCGAAACGTTCCTTGCGCGTGACCACTGTTTTCCGCCACTCGCGCTGCAACTCACAGGCGATCAGGGCGTCCGAGGCAAGATGCACTCGAATTTGTGCGCTGACGGGTAGAGGTGTCATGGCTGCTCTCCTTGGGTTCAGCCTGCGCGGCAGGTTGCTGCTTCGCAGCACTCCGTGGAACAAGCTCTAGGTCCCATTCAAGTCGACGCCATCCCGCCCGGTAACTACCAATGTTGGTAGGTAGGCGGGGAAAACACCATCGCAATGCGCGACAGCGTGGAAAAATACCGGATGACGCGGTTTTTTTCCCGGCGAACAAGCCTTCGGCCGGTCAGTTCAGCAGGCCGGACAGCAGCGCCTGCACCACGGCGGCCGTCTTGTTCGCGGCTTTCATTTTCTGAACCACGTTCTTGATGTGAAAGTTCACCGTGGGGATCGAAATGGAAAGAATGTCACTGATCTCTCCCGCAGTCTTGCCGTCGGCGCTCCACTTCAGGACTTCGACTTCCCGGGGGGTCAGGGGAACCTCCGGCTGGACTGCGAACTTCGGCTTCATCAGCCTTGAAAGCGACAAATGGGCAGCCTGAACGAGCCAACGCATCTCGCTCTCTTTCACCTGCAGTTCACGGGCAGTCAGGGCCTCGGTGGCCCGGGACAGCGTCAACATTCCACCCACCCCGAAGCCGTCCAGGCTGGACTGGGCCCATCCGATGCGAAGGCCATGCTCCTTCGCCTCAGCCCACAACTGCTTGGCCGAGTCGAACACATCGTCGCCCCACAGCAGCGGCTGCTGGCTGAGCCGCCCGTGCCGAACGCTCGGGTCGACCGCCAGGTAGCCCGCCTGTTGGTAGCGTTCCTGCCACGCCTTGGGGTAGTTGTTCAGCGTGATGACCTTCGGGTTCGACACCGGGACCGCGAGCCGCAGGCCATACGCGCAGTGCTCGAACCCCAGTTCGTTGGCGGCCGCAAGCAGCGCGCGAAAGACCACCTCCTCGCTGGTCGCCCGGTCGAGTGCCGTCAGCAGATTCTCATTGAATGGCTGCATGGGCCCCCCGCCGCATGGCGCGTTCGGCGCGTAACGCTTCCCGGTTCTGCATAGGTGAATAAAGGGTGTAGCGCGATGACAGCGCGCTTTGCGGTGCCTCCCCGAATTCTCGAACGATCAATCTAACCCAAATGTCGATGCAGCACTTGGGTGTTTACGGAGGGGCTTACCACTCCAAATCAAGGTGAACCGTGCGATTCATCGCAAGTCGCGTCCAACTTTCCACTTCAGTCGACTTGATGAAACCACTCTACACCCGCAAGCTTCAACGGACGCTGCGAGAGTCAAAGCGTCATACACCTGGACAAGCAAACGATATGACTACCTTGTTGTCTGACGGGCTGCTACGACTGCAGCGGCAGGATCTGCGCAATTTCACGTTGACGCATCTGGTCTCCGGACTGGATGACGAAGTCTGCAACGAGAGCGAACAGCGGTGCGGCGCCAGCACGTCGTTGTCCGGCTACACCGAATGGATCTGCACCCAAGAGCCGCGCCTGAGTTTGGGTTGGGACTGGCAGTTGGAAACCTCGATGACGGCGCGGGTGGTTCGTCTCGGCCTGCCGCGCACCAACATCCTTTTGCTCGACGGCGAGCGCGATCCGCTGCCATGGAACGAAAGCCTGCACGTTCTGGCGACATTCATCGACACATTCGACTGGAACACGCCAGCCTTTCGAGCGGTCTGCCAACGCTATTCGTTCTGACCTATCAGAAATGATAGTTTCGCGGAATCGGGCCGGCGGCTGAAATCTTTCCCACTACCACTGGGAAAGAAGCAAATGGAAATACTATCTGGACGCCCCGGCCACATTGCGCAACAAGTACTGAATGATGTCGCGCGTTATCGGTACAAGGTATTCGTCGAGACACTCGGCTGGGATCTCGTCACCGAGCATGGTCTTGAACTGGATCAATTCGATCGCGACGACACCCTCCATCTCGCGGCGCGCGACGAAGCGGGGAATGTGATCGGAACAGCCAGGCTGCTTCCAACGACCCGGCCCTACCTGCTCGGCGAGGTCTTCCCCCAGTTGCTCGCCGGCGAGCCTCCCCCTTGCGATCCGCGCGTCTGGGAGCTGTCCCGCTTTGCTGCAGTCGACTTCACCGCCTCGCAGGGAAGCGCGATGGGCCAGTTTTCCTCGCCGGTGGCAGTCGCGCTGCTCAAGAGCGCACAGGCCATCGCCCGAAGCAACGGTGCCGAGCGGATCATCACCGTGTCTCCCCTGGGCGTCGAACGGCTGCTGCGTCGCGAAGGCTTTCGCGCCCACCGCGCGGGCCCGCCGATGGTCGTCGGCGGACACCCGATCTTCGCGTGCTGGATCGACGTCGGGAGTGCGGACGCGGACGAGCAGTGATGGGCCGCGCTCAGCGCGGCGAAGTGGCGTCGACGGCGGCACCGTCCGCAGGGGGCTTGGCCACACGGCCGACGAAAAGCGTCATCAACGGGCCGGTCATCGCGGTCGTTACCAGCGCCATCACGAGCAGCATCGTGAACAGCTCGGGGCCGATCAGGCCCGCGTCCAGCCCGATCTTCATGACGATCAGCTCCATCAGGCCGCGCGCATTCATCAACGAGCCGGTGGCGAGGCTGTCGCGCCAGTTGTAGCCGGCCATGCGCGCGCCGACCGCCCCGCCCGCTAGCTTGCCGACAGTGGCGACCACCACGATAAGCACCATCGCGCCGAGGCTGCCACCCGACAGCGCGTCGGGCGTGGTGCCCAGTCCGGCCAGCGCAAAGAACAGTGGCATCAGCACGACGATGGAAATCGGCTCGATGCGCCCCGCCAGCGAACTCAGCAACCGGTCATCGCGCGGCAGGCAGGCACCAAAGAGGAAGGCGCCGAACACGGCGTGCAGCTGCATCCACTCGGTGAGCAGGGCGCACACGAGCAGGCCGATCATCAGCGAAGCCAGCACAGTCGTCGAAGGCTCGCTGTCCGGTGCGTGCTTGCGCAGCAGCCAGGCATAGGCCGGCTTCACGCCGAAGAACAGCGCAACGAGCAGCCCCACGACGCCGCCCGCTGTCTTGAGCAGGCCGGTGTAGCCCTCCCCCGCGCCGGCCAGTGCGACCACGAAGGCGAGCAGGATCCACGCGAACACATCGACCACGGCCGCCGAACTGAGCGACAGCTGGCCGAACGAGGTGCGCATCATCCCGCGGTCCTTCAGAATGCGCGCCATGACCGGGAACGCAGTGATCGACAGGGCGGCCGCCATGAACAACGCGAAAGGCCAGAAGCCGACGCCGGCCGGCGCCAGTGTCGGATAGAGCGCCGGAGAGATGGCGATGCCGAGCACCAGTGGGGCGATCACGCTGAGCACACCGACATAGCCGGCCGACCGCAGCTGTGCACGCACACCATCCTGCGCCCTGAGTTCGAGGCCCACCACGAACATGAACAGCACCAGTCCGAGCGTCGACAGCGAGGTCAGGCCCGCCAGCGACGCCTTGGAAAAAAGCTGCGCGTGCAGCGTGGGAAACAGCGCGCCCATGACGATCGGCCCCAGCATAAGGCCGGCCGCCATCTCGCCGACCACCGCAGGTTGGCCCAAATGGCGCAGCACCCAGCCGCAAGCGCGGGCGGTGGCAAGGATGACGATGAGTTGCAGCAGCAGGGAGATGACGGACATAAAGGGGGGTTCGACGGAAATTCCTTCCCGCATGTTAGTGAAATCGCCGGCGGGCGCGTCAATTGCCCTCGATCTCGAAAGCCTCCACCTGGCGGCCATCGACATCGGTGAAACCGTACTCGCGCGCGAGATCGGCGACGCGGTGCACGGCACCGCTCTTGTGCAGCACCAGCGGATCGCCCGCCAGTGCCGCCACCGCGCGGCCGAGGTAGCGCGGCGATTCCGTGCGCGCCAGCGCCGGGCGGTCCTGCCAGTGGGCTTCGTCGGTCTTGTGGCCTGCCAGCACAAGCTCGGTGCGCATCCAGCCGGGCGACACGGCGAGCGAGGCCACGCCATGCGGGCGCAGTTCCTGCGCCATGCCGAAGGCCAGCCGGCTCATCGATGCCTTGGCCAAGTCGTAGAACAGGTTGCCGCGCAGGTAACGGTCGCGATCCCAATAGGTCGTGGTCACGATCAGTCCGCGACCGGCGCGCACCATCATCGGCGCCGCACAGCGGCTGGCCAGCAGATGGTTGCGCACGCCACGGTCGAACATCGAATCCCAGTTGACCAGTGGATGCTCCCAGAACGGTGCGTCGAACACGCCGTTGAAAGTCTCGTGGCCGCCCCAGGCATTGTTCACGAGCAGGTCGATATGGCCCTCGTCGCTCTGCACGCGGTCGAACAACTGCACGACCTCTTTTTCGCGCGTGTGGTCGCAGCGCACCGCGATGCCACGGCCACCGTGGCGCGTGACTTCGTCGGCCGTCTCGTCGATGCTGCCCGGCAATGCCGCAAGGCCGGACAGTGCGAGCAAGCCGGCGTAGGTGTCAGCCGGCTGGACGCGAGTGCTTCGTCCGGTGGCGTACACGGTGGCGCCCGCGGCACCCAATTCCACCGCGATGCCGCGCCCTGCCCCGCGGCTGGCGCCGGTCACCACGGCCACGCAGCCTTTCAGCGCCCCGTTGGCGTTTTGGTTGTGCATTCAGCAAGAATGCCACAGGCCGCGCCTGCAAGCGCCGCGCCCCGTTACATCCGAACGCACTACCTGAGCGATTCCTGAACCAGCTATTCACATCCGCGTCAAACAGTGGCTTTAGGCTGGGTGCATGCAACCAGCATGGCTTCGGCGCTTTTTGATGAACGACTTTCTGTTTGCGGGGCGCACCTCATGGACGCGCTGAACCTGCAACTGTTCCAGTGGATCGCAGCCGGCCATGCGCCGAACGGCACGCTGCTGTGGCTGGCGACCCAACTCGCACTCGGGGCGTCCTGGCTCAGCGTGGCGTTGATGGCGTGGGCCGCCTGGCGCCAGCCGGCCGACCGCGCTTACTTCGTGGCCGTGTGCCTGCTGGCCGCGGGCGCGGGCATGCTGGCGCATTCGCTCGCCGCCGCGCTAAACCAGCCGCGCCCCTTCATGCTGGGCCTGAGCCCGTCGTGGCTCGGCCACGGGCATCGTGGCTCGCTGCCCAGCACACACGCGACCGTGATGTTCACGGTGGCGCTGTGCTTCTTGTGGCGGCCGCGATTGCGCAGCATTGGCTGGGTCGTGACGGCACTGGCCGTGTTGACCGGATGGGCCCGCATCTACGTGGGCGTGCACTTTCCGCTCGATGTCGTGGCCGGGTTGTTGTTGGCGGGCCTGCTGGCGGGCTCGCTCGCATTCGTGGATCAACTGGCTCGGCAATTTCTCAAGACCGCCCGGCAGCGCAGCACGGCGTAAAGACAACAGAATGGGCGCTCCACCCATCTGCTGGACTCCGACCCATGCCGCCTTCCGCTGCCCGCCCCTTCCTGGTTTCAACCGCATTGCAGGGCGTGCGGGTTCTGAGCCTCGCGCTCAACCTGCCCGGCCCGGCGGCGCTGATGCGCTGTCGGCAGATGGGCGCGACCTGCGTCAAGCTTGAGCCGCCGGCCGTCGGCGGCCACTCGTCCGACCCCATGGGCCACTACGCGCCGACCGCCTACGCGCAGTTGCATGACGGCATCGACCATGTGCAGGCCGACCTCAAGACGCCCGAAGGCCAGCAGACGCTGCAGGCCGAACTGGCGCAGGCCGATGTGCTCATAACCTCGTTCCGCCCCTCGGCGCTGACGAAGTTGGGCCTGGCCTGGGACACGCTGCATGCGCGCTGGCCGCGCCTGTCGCTCGTGGCGATCGTCGGCGCGCCGGGCGGGCGCGCCGAGGAGCCGGGGCACGACCTCACCTATCTGGCCGAAAGCGGGCTGATCACCGGCCTGGAGCTGCCGCCCACGCTCTACGCCGACATGGCCGGCTCCCTGATGGCCAGCGAAGCCGTGCTGCAGGCACTGTTGCTGCGGGCCGCCTCGAAAGACGGAGCGGGGGTGCGGATCGAAGTGGCATTGTCTGAGGCCGCTCGCTACCTGGCGCTGCCCCGGCACTGGGGCCTGACCCAGCCGCCCGGCTCGGTCGGCGGTGCGCACGCGGGCTACCGCGTCTACCCCTGCGCCGACGGGCGCGTCGCCATCGCCGCGCTGGAACCGCACTTCGCGCAGCGTCTGGCCGCCGCGGCCGGCCACGACGCCGAATCCGGCAAGGCGATGTTCCGCTCGTCGATGCACAAGGCGATTGCCGACCACGTGGCGCGGCTGAGTTGCGACCAGCTCGATGCGCTGGCGCTCGAGAAAGACATTCCGCTCTATACGCTGCGCGAAGACGCCTGAGAGCGCACGGCGCGGTTGGCCCGCCGCCCGACTTCACAGCAGGCGCAGTCCCCGCTACAGTTCACGCCCCCAACCACAACACAGACCGGAGGTGCACCATGAACAGCCCATGTCTCCCACCCGCTGCTTCCGGCCGGCTTGTTGTGTCGATTGCGATCGGGATCCGCCGCTGCTAGCGCGCTGATCGCTGCGCAGCGCCTTTGCTGCGGACCTCCGCGATTCATACCCTCGCCATGGGCTTCCTCGCCCGCGGCGCGCCGTTCGTTCTTCTTTCATTCCGAATCAAGGCACACCCATGCTTGAAAACGAACCCCATCCGGTCGAAGTCCGCTTCTTCGATCCTCACGCAGCTTCGGCTGCGCAGTGGGCCGCCTACCACCGCTACCGCCGCCTGCGCACCGAAGAGGATCTGCCCGGCGAACCGGTGGTGAGCGACGTCGACTTCGAGCACGTCCTGCGCAAGCGCTGGCCCGTGCACGAAGGGCGCCGCTTCGTCGCGCTGCAAGGCGGCGAGGTGGTCGCCAACCTGTTCATCGAGTCGCGCCGCGAAGGCTCTCCCGACTACGAGCGCTTCGCGCCATTCATCAACGCCGGTGGCGGCGTGTTACAGCCGTGGCGGCGCCGCGGCATCGCCACGACGCTGCTGCGCACGCTGCTGGGCTTCATGCAGGCGCACGCCAAGCACACGGCAACACTGAGCGTGCACTTGCCCGAGGCACATGCATTTCTCGCCGCAGTCGGTGCTAGCGAGAAGCACCGCTACTTCGAGAACCGCCTGCCGCTGAACGGGCTGAATTGGGACGAGCTCGCGCGCTGGAAGGGGCGCGCCACGCGCACACCTGGACTGCGCTGGGAGATTCACGCCGGCCGGGTGCCGATGGAGCGGCTCGCGCAACTGATGGCGCCGTTCACAGTGCTGATCAACGACATTCCGCTCGGGGCACTCGACCTGCCGCCTATGCGCTACGAGTTGCAGGCCCACACGAGCTGGTACGAAGAGCTCGACCGCATCGATGGCGAGCACTTGGTGGTGCTGCTGATCGACAGCCACGACCAGGTCGCCGCGGTCTGCAACGCGCACTGGGAAGCGCGCTTTCCGGATCGCGTTTACCAGGCGCTGACCGCCGTGGGCCGCCCGTGGCGCGGCAAGGGGCTGGCCAAGGCGGTGAAGGCAGCTATGCTGGAACTAGTGCGGGAGCGACACCCGGACGTTCAGATGATCGTCACTGCGAACGCCGAGGTGAATGCGCCGATGCTCTCGATCAACCAGCGCCTGGGCTTCCTCGTGCACCGGCGCAATGGCAGCTACCAGATCGACCCGCACACCTTGCAGGTCTTTTTGTCGCGCGGAGCCTGAGCTCAGGGCTGCTGATCCGGCCAGCCGCCCAGCGAGCGCGCACTCGTGAACGATCGCGCCACGCCCGCGAGCGGATCGACAAAGGCCAGCGAGCGCGCCAGCAACTGCATCGGCCTTGCGAAGTCGTCCGGGCCGTACGGCAGCAGCGTCGGGTAGATCGCGTCGTTCACGATCGGTACGCCGAGCGCGTTGCAGTGCACGCGCAACTGGTGCTTGCGGCCACTGACCGGCGACAGCCGCAGCCGCGCGTGGGCGCCGCGCACCTCCAGTACCTGCAGATGCGTCTCCGCATTGGGCTCGCCCGGCACTTCGCGCGTGCGCATGAAGTGCGCATCGGGCTCGAGCCGGCTGCGGTAGCTGGCGGGCAGCTTGGTGCCGGGCGGCCAGTGCACGATGGCCTCGTATTCCTTGTGCATCGCGCGATCCGGGAAAAGCGCCTGGTAGCGGCCACGCGTGGCCGGCGCCACGGAGAACAGCACCAACCCGGCGGTGGCACGGTCGATGCGGTGCAGCGGCACCAGTTCGTCGATGCCGAGCCGGCGCTTCAACCGCACCAGCAGGCTCTGCTGCAGGTAGGGGCCCGACGGCGTCACGGGCATGTAGGGCGGCTTGTCGACGACGACGAGATGCGCGTCCCGGTGCAGCACCACTTCGTCTTCGGGCAGCTGCGGCTCGGGCCCGAGCGCCCGGTAGTAGTAGAGCCGAAGCCGCGGCTGGTAGCGCCGCGCGAGCGTGACGGGCTCGCCGTGCTCGTCGACCACGTCGCGTGCGGTGATGCGGTCGACCCAGGTTTCACGCGCGATGGCGGGAAAACGCTGCACCAGAAAATCGAGCATGGTCTGCCATGGGCCATCGGCCGGCAGTGCGACGCAACTCGGGCCGACGCCGTCGCGCACGGGGAGCGGCAAGGGGGCGGCAACGGCATCACGCGGGAACATAGGGGCCCACTCTACTGTGTGGCCGCGCGCTCGTCGTATCCTTGCCGCATTCACAGTCTGGAGAACGCGAATGATGAAGATATTGCTGCCGGTGGACGGTTCCGAACAGGCCCTGGCGGCCGTGCGCCACGCGATCCGACTGGTCGAAGAAGGCCTGCAGGCCAACTTCGTGCTGGCCAATGTGCAGGGGCCCGCCAACCTCTACGAAATGGTGTCGGCACCCGATGTCCATGTGCTCGAAGAAGTCAGCGAGTCGGCCGGCACCCACCTGCTGGCCTCGGCCGAGGCGATGCTGCGGCATGCAAAGCTGGAGTTCGAAAGCGAGGTCGGCTCCGGCGACCCGGGCCACACGCTGGTGGACATTGCCGAGCGCTTCGGCTGCGACATGATCATCATGCAGACCAGCGGCGCCGGCGACCTGCGCAGCGCCCTGCTCGGGTCGGTCTCGCATTCTGTGGTGCAGGGTGCCAGCATTCCCGTGATGCTGGTCAAGGCCGTCGGCGACTGAGCCCCGGCCCGCTGCGCCATGACTGCCGACGCGCCCCGCGCGCTGCTGACGCCCGAGTACATCGCGATGGTGAACAAGGGCGTTTCGACCATCGTCGCGTCGAGCGACGAGTCGCGCAGGCCGAGCCTGATGCGGGCCGTCGGCTGCAGCATCGCGCCGGACGGCACCCGCGTCACCGTGTTCGTCGCGCGCAGCCAGTCGCGCCAGTTGCTGCAGGACGTGGCGGCCACGGGCCATGTCGCCGTGGTGTTCAGCGAACCGTTGAGCCACCGCACAGTTCAGGTGAAGGCACGCGCGGCCGAACTGCGCAGTGCCGATGCCGGCGACACCGGCGCGCTGCAGCGTTACCTGACATCGATGGAAGCCGAGATCGCCGCGGTCGGCTACGACGCCGCCTTCGTGGGCGCCATGCTGGCCTACCGGCTCGACGACCTGGTCGCAATCAGCTTCACGCCGACCGCGGCTTTCGACCAGACGCCCGGCCCCAAAGCCGGCAGCGCGCTGCCGGCGCCTCCCTGAGCGAACCCGCGCCATGCAAGCCATGCCGACGATCACGCTGCACGCGATCCGTGCCTGCCTTGAGGGCGCGATCCCCGGCATCATGGCCACCTGCGCCGAAGACGGAACGCCCAACGTAGCCTACATCTCGCAGGTCTGCTACGTCGACGAGCGGCATGTGGCGCTTTCATTCCAGTTTTTCAACAAAACGCGCCAGAACATCCTGGCCAACCCGTATGGCACGGCGCTGGTGATGCACCCGGTCACAGCCGCCTTCTACCGGCTGCAACTGCGCTACCTGCGCACTGAAACCAGCGGCGCGGTGTTCGAAAGCATGAAGGCACAGCTGGCCGGCATCGCCTCGCACTCGGGCATGGCCAGTGTGTTCAAGCTGCTCGGATCGGACCTGTACGAGGTGCAGTCCATCGAATGCGTCGAAAGCCAATGCCTGCCCGCCCCCGCATCGTGCGGCATTTCCCTGCTGGCCGCATTGCGCCGTTCGGCCGAGCGGCTGCAGCGCTGCAGCGCCACCGACGAGTTGCTGCAGGCCACGCTGGCGACCCTGAGCGACCAGATGAACGTGCCGCACGCGATGGTGCTGATGCGCGACGCCGCGGCCGAGCGGCTCTACACGGTGGCGAGCGCCGGTTACGCCACCTCCGGCGTCGGCTCCGAAATCGAGATCGGCCATGGCGTGATCGGTGTCGCCGCGCGCGAATGCACACCAGTGCGCATCAGCCACATGACCAACGCAGCGAGCTACAGCCACGCGGTGCGCAGCAGCATGCAGCAGCAAGAGCCCGGCCTGATGCTCGACACCGACATTCCCTACCCCGGTCTGGCCGAGCCGCACAGCCAGCTGGCCGTGCCGATCGTCTCGACCGGCCGCCTGCTGGGTGTGCTGTTTGTCGAGAGCCCGCTCGACATGCGCTTCGGCTACGAGGACGAAGACGCGCTGGTCGCAATCGCCGGCCAGCTCGGCTCCGCGTTGGAGCTGCTGCAAACCGCAGCGGAGCCGGCTGGCGAAGCGACCGCCTCGGCACACGCGGCAGTGCAGCCGGTGACGGGCCCGCCGCTGGAGCTGCGGCACTACCCGGCCAACGACAGTGTCTTTATCGACGGCCAGTACCTCATCAAGGGCGTGGCTGGTGCGATCTTCTGGAAGCTGCTGCGCGACCACACCGACCAGGGCCGCAGCGACTTCACCAACCGCGAGCTGCGGCTCGACCCTGCGATCCGGCTGCCCGACGTGGCCGACAACCTCGAGGCACGGCTGGTGCTGCTGCAACGCCGCCTGCTGGAAAACAGCCCGCATATCCGCATCGAGAAAACCGGCCGGGGCCGGTTTCGCCTGCGCGTCGACCGGCCGGTGACGCTGGTCGATATCGCTGGCTGAGCGTCTTTCTGTTCAGCCCTGCACCAGGCCCGGTACTGCCGGCAAGCCGAGGCTGCGCGTGAGCTTGGCCCATTCGCGTTCGCTGAGATGGGGGCGCACCACGCCGAGTGCGGCCTCGAAGGCCGGCGCCGGCGCATGCGCCTGCATGTCGACCATCACCGCCGCGCGTTCGGCCGGGTTCATGAAGGGCACCAGCCAGCGCAGCGTGAACATCATTTCTTCGGGGGGAATCGATGCAACCAGCGCGTTGTGGATCTCGATCAGTTCCGCATCGGTGTAGCGCGCCCACAGCACCGCGTTGTGGGCGGTTTCCTCCACATGCATGTGTTCGAAGTTGTGCGCGATGAACAGCGACATCTGGCGGTACAGCGCAAGCGCACCCTGCGCCCGATCCGCCAGCGCGCACTGCAGCAGCGCCGTGGTGATGTTGGCGAGTTGATGGATCTCGCGCTCGTGCTCGGCGTGCTCGTGCGCAATGGCCTCGCTCGCGCCGGGCGCACGCGCTTCCATGGCGGTATGCACAAACTGGTTCTCGTGACCGAGGTGCCCACGGCAGAAGTCGAGCAGTTGCAGCACGCGCTGCGTGGTCTGCGCGAGTTCGAGTGAATCGTCACTGTCCATGCGGCCGAGCGTCAGCAGCGTGTCGGCCATCAGCGCACGCAGCGCCTTGTGGATGCCGGCGTACAGGTCGAAGCGCGGCGCCGGCGCGCCGGCCGAAACCTGAGCCACCTGCTGGAGTTCGCCGAGGTCGTTTTTCATGGTGTTCTTTCCTTCTTGTGGGGGTGAAAGCGACAGGCGCCGGATGCACCTGTCTGCCTGGAAAGAAGTCTAGAAATCCGGCTGCTGCGGCGCTGCTAAGAATTACTTAAGGGATTACTCATAATTTCTTAAACAGGCGCGTCCGCCGAGCGGAAGCACGTCCCCCACCCCTCATTTCATGACTCCGGGCCCTTCGGCTCGACCATCCGCCCGGCCGTCTGCCACGCGTCGATGCCACCCAGCAGGAACCTCGCTTTCACACCCCGCGCGTGGAGCTGCATCGCAGTGCTGC
This sequence comes from Variovorax nitratireducens, assembly GCF_051216545.1. Classification (NCBI taxonomy): domain Bacteria; kingdom Pseudomonadati; phylum Pseudomonadota; class Betaproteobacteria; order Burkholderiales; family Comamonadaceae; genus Variovorax; species Variovorax nitratireducens. Next base: position 89,919 of record NZ_JBPJZO010000004.1, on the reverse strand, counting down.
GGCCCACCTCGTGGCCATACACGCAATAGACCACTACCTCGCGATCCCTGGGTAGCGTGTCGGCCCACGCATTCACCTGTGCCGGGTCGCGCCAAACCGCCCCGGGCAGCATGCTCTGCGCCGCCTCGAACACGCCCGATCGCCGTACGTCGATGCGCATGGCGCCCTCGATGGCATCGGGCGCCGCAGCCAGCGCGTCACCCGCGGCATGCACCGCGTGTTGATAGCGCTCGTAGACACCGGCCCAGTGGATGTTGACCATGAAGGCATCGACATAAGCTGCGGCCTGCGCGCCGTAGTCGATGTGGTACGCATGCTCGTACATGTCGAGCGCCAGCAGCGGCGTGCCGCCGGCGAGTGCGTGGGTGTGATCGGCGGCCCACTGATTGACCAGCGTGCCTTCTCGCGGCTGGAAGCACAGCAGCACCCAACCCGAACCGCCACCGAGCGCCCTGCCCATGGCCACGAACTCTTCCCGCCAGCGCTCGACGCTGCCAAAGCTGGCAGACAACGCGAGCGCCATGGGTGGTGGCATCGGCACCTCGGCGCCGCCGAGGCTGTTGAAGTACAACTCGTGCAGCAGCATCGAATTGGTCGCGATCAGTTCCTCGCGTTTCAGGCCGTTGAGTGCATGGCCCGCCATCCCCGCGAAAGCGGTGCCGCCAAGCTGGGCGCGGATCGCGTTGAGGCGGTTGACCGCGCCGCTGTAGTTGTTGGCATGGTGGCTGTTCAGCAGCGCGGGCGACAGCCCGGACAGTCGAGCCGTATCGATGCCGAGGGGTTGGATTGCAGCGTTCATGGTGCACGTCTTTCAATGAGGGATCAGTTGCGGCAACAACGTGATGGCCAGCCCTGCCAAACCACACGCAGCCAATAGCGGCATCACGCCGACCTTGAAGCGGAACAGCGCGACGGCTGCGGCCAGCGCGATCAGCGCCGAGGCGATGTCGAATCCTCCGCTGAAGCCGGCCGGCCACAGCACGTGGTACGCGAAGAACAGCGCCAGGTTGAGGATCACGCCCACCACCGCCGCCGTGATCGCCGTCAGCGGCGCAGTGAAGCCCAGCTTGCCGTGCGTGGCCTCGACAAGCGGGCCGCCGGCAAGGATGAAAACGAACGAGGGCAGGAAAGTGAAAAAGGTGACCACCGTGGCCGCCAGCGCCGCCCCAAGAAACAACGCATCCGGCCCTGCCACCTGCTTGACCCAGCCACCGACAAAGCCGACGAAGGCCACCACCATGATCAACGGCCCCGGCGTGGTTTCGCCCAGTGCGAGCCCATCGATCATCTGGGGAGCCGTGAGCCACTGGTGCTGCTCGACCGCGCCCTGGTACACATAGGGCAGCACCGCGTAGGCGCCGCCGAAGGTCAGCATCGCGGCTTTGGTGAAGAACCAGCCCATTTGCGTTAGCGTGCCCTGCCAGCCATACACGGCGATCAACCAGCCCATGGCGGCGGCCCAGAGCCCGAGCCCGACGGCGAGCAGCCGAACGAGCCGGCCGCGCGAGAAACGGGCATGGGCGGGCGTCGGCGTGTCGTCGTCGATGATCGCGGGGCCATAACCCTGCTGGCCTCCCGCGTGGCCACCACCCGGCGCGAACACCTGCGGCGCAATCCGCGCGCCGAAGTACCCGATCAGCGCCGCAACCAGCACGATCAACGGGAACGGCACGTTCAACGCAAAAATCGCAACGAATGCAGCACCCGAAATACCCCACAGCCAGCCGTTCTTCAGCGCCCGCGTGCCGATGCGGTGCGCAGCGTGCAGCACCAGCGCCGTCACGGCCGGCTTGATGCCATAGAAGATGCCGGCCACCACCGGCACGTTGCCGTAGACCAGGTAGATCCACGAGAGCGCGATCAGGATAAACAGCGATGGCAGCACGAACAGTGCGCCGGCCACGATGCCGCCGCGGGTGCGGTGCATGAGCCAGCCGATGTAGGTGGCGAGCTGCTGCGCCTCGGGGCCAGGCAGCAGCATGCAATAGTTGAGCGCGTGCAGAAAGCGCCGCTCGCTGATCCAGCGCCGTCGCTCCACCAGTTCGGTGTGCATGATTGCGATCTGCCCCGCGGGGCCGCCGAAGCTGACGAAGCCGAGCCGGAGCCAGAACCAGAAGGCCTGCGCCAGGCTCACCGGCGAAGGTGCTTCGACTTCGACGGACGTTTCGGCGGCGTTCACTGCCCGGCCTCCGGCGCCGCGTGCAGCGCATCAAACACCTCACATGCCGCCTGCAGCAACCGGTCATCGTTCGCGTGCAGGGCCCGAAGGCCCGAGAGCACCGCTTCGAGTCCTGTGGCTTCGGGCACCGGGATGCCACCGACGTCGAGATAGTGCACGGCGGCTGCAATGCGCTGCAGCTTGGCGTCCTGCCCCAGTTCAAAGCTGGCGACCAGCACCTCAAACGTGACGCGTGTGCCGACATGCGTGAAACGCGCACCGTCGTAGTCGAAGCCGAGTGCGCCGCGCGGCGTGCGCAGCGGCGCGTTGCTTTCATCCAGCCAGACGAACCGGGCGTGCGGATCGACAAAGCGACGGATCAGCCATGCACAGGCGAGCCGATCGACCCAGGGTCGTGCACGCGTGGCCCAGCGCTTGCCCTGGTACTTGCGCAGGTCCAGCCGCGCAATGCCGTCGTCGGGCCGGGCCCGTGGCTCGCCCTTCGAAAAGCGCGCGTCGAGTGCGCCGCGCAATGCAGCGAGATCGGCCTGGGCCTGCTGCAACGCGGCCCCCGGGTAATAGTCGATGCGCTGCACGGCTGCCAGCGCTTCGCCCAAGTTGCGAAGGCGACGCCGGGCCTCCGTTTCGCCGAGCGAATCGAGCACCTGCTGCAGCGCGTACGTGGCCTCACGCCACTGCACATAGGCTTCGCTGCGGTCGAACAGCGCCAACACTTCGGCCTGCTGAGCATCGTCGCGCGGCGCCAGCGCAAGCACCGACGCGATACCGCCGTGGGCGCGTGCCTCGGCGCCCAGCGCCTCCAGTTCATGCGCCTGATCGAGCGGAAGCACATAAGCGCCGTCCCGGAGCGCCGCACAGCCCAACGCCTTCAATGCACGCCAGATGCGCAGCCGGACTGCGCTGGGCTGGGTGGGGAGCGTGACGAGCAGGATAGACCACATTCTTGAATCATATGCTACATACTTTGAAATATCTAGTTCAAATATTCTCTTCAGCAGAACGCTGTTTGTGATGCGTCGAGAACAGCCGGCCATCGGGCTCAGGCAATATCGAATGTGTCGAACACGCCATTGACCCGACGACCTGCCCATGACGCCCCCCTCCACGCAGCCCTGGACGAACGAAATCGGCTTCCGCATGCGCCGGCATTTCCTGTTGAAGTTCGTGGGCACCAGCGTTTTCACCTGGCTGTTCTTCATCGGGTACTTCCACCTGCTGCGGCACCCGGCCTACCCGGTGATGGTGATGCCGCTCACCGCGCTCGATCACCTGATCCCGTTCCAGCCCCAGACACTGTTCGCCTACCTGTCGCTGTGGGTGTACATCGGCTTTGCGCCGGGTCTGCAGCGGACCTTCGCCGAGTTGGTCGTCTATGGGCTGTGGATCAGCGGGCTGTGCCTGAGCGGCCTGGCACTCTTCTATTTTTGGCCGACGGCGGTGCCGCCGCTGACCATGGATGTCTCGAGCTATCCCGGCTTTGCGATGCTGCAGGGGGTAGACGCAGCCGGCAATGCCTGTCCCTCGATGCACGTGGCGGCGGCCATCTTCACGGCGATCCGGCTCGAAGACGTGCTGCGCCGAACCCGTACGCCGGTGTTCCTGCGGCTGTTGAACCTGGCCTGGTTCCTGGCCATCGCCTGGTCGACGCTGGCGGTCAAGCAGCACGTGGTGCTGGACGCCGCCGCGGGCGCGCTGCTGGGCCTGGCCTTTGCCTGGCCCTCTCTGCGCTGGCGGCCGGCGCCCACGCGTGCGCTGGCACCTGGCCCTGCAGGTAGAGCGGATATCATCGGCTTTCAATGACAACGGGCCCGTCGCGGCCACGCGGTACAGGCCATGAGTTCGCTGAATGAATTGCAGGAGCTGATCCACGAGAAGTACGGCATCGAGGCATCGACCCTCGACCCCAATGCTTCGATGCGCGAGAAGGGCTTCGATTCGCTGGCGCTCGTCGAATTTGTTTTCACGATCGAAGACAAGTTCGGCATCTCGATGCCCGACACCGACATGAACATCGACACGCTGGCCGAACTCGCCGACGTGGTCGACAAGATCCGGGCGTCGCAGCCGACCACGTGAACCAGCAGGTCGCCGTCACCGGCCTGGGCGTGATGGCCCCACACGGCGCCGACCCCCACGCGCTGTTCGCGGCACTCATGCGCGGCGAATCGGCAGTGCAGCCGGTGTTCCCCGAGCTGGCCAAGCCTGCCGCCGCTGCGACGGTGGCTTTCGACGAATCGCGCTGGTTCACCAAGCTGCAGCTCGCCGGCGTCGACCGCGTCAGCCAGCTTGCCGTGGCCGCGGCTAACCTGGCGATGCGCGACGCTGGCGCCGTGGGCGACGTCGACCCCGAACGCATCGGCGTCTATGCCGGCTGCGGCATGGGCGGCGCCGCAGCGCTGGAGGCGGCCTACCGCAGCGGCGGTCGGGTGCCACCCCTGACCATTCCGGCCTTCATGCCCAACGCGCCGGCTGCCCATGTGGCAATGCGCCTCGGCGCGCAGGGGCCGGTTCTGACGTATTCGGTAGCGTGCGCCTCGTCTTCGGTCGCGATTGCCGAAGCCGCCAAGGCGGTGCAGCGCGGCGAGGTCGACATCGCGATTGCCGGCGGCAGCGAAGCCCTGATCGTTCCGGGCGTGCTGCTCGCCTGGCAGGCCATGCAGACACTGGCCAGCTTCCAGCCGGGCGAAACGGCCGGCGCGGTGCGCCCGTTTGCGAGCGACCGCAGCGGCTTCGCACTCGGTGAAGGCGCCGCGTTCCTGGTGCTGGAGTCGGCCGAGCGCGCCCGCGCCCGCGGTGCGCGCAGCTATGCCGCACTGGCCGGCTGGGGCAACAGCTGCGACGGCACGCACCTGACCAAGCCCGATGCACAGGGCCAGGCGCGTGCCCTGCGCGCGGCGTTGCGACACGCGAACATCCAGCCCGCGGATGTGGGCTACTGCAACGCACACGGCACAGCCACGCGCATCGGCGACGTGGTCGAGCATGATGCGCTGGCGGCGGTGTGGGGCGCGCAGTTCGACGGTCTGCGGGTGAGTTCCACCAAGGCGCTGCACGGCCACCTGCTCGGCGCTGCCGGTGCGCTCGAGGCGGTGATCACGGTGCTCGCGCTGCACCACCGCCAATTGCCGCCGAACTCGAACTGCAACGTGGTCGACCCCGCCTGCAGCATGAACCTGGTGCTGCAGACCGGCACCGCAGCGCCGCAGCTGCAAGCCGCCATCAGCAACTCGTTTGCCTTCGGCGGAACGAACTCGGTGCTGCTCTTCCGCCGCGGCTGACCGCTAGGCGAACTCACCTAGAACCACGCCGACCGGTTGAACAACACCGCGCCGCGCGCTATCTTGAAAGGGGGAGACAAGGAGCAATCCACCAAGGAGAGCCATCATGTATGAGCGCATTCTTGTTGCTACCGACGGCTCCGACCTGTCCGAACAGGCCGTTACCACCGCGATCGATCTGGCCGTGCTGACCCGGGCCGAGTTGGTTGCCGTTCACGTGATCCGTATCCACGCGCAAAGCTATTTCGAAGGCGCGCTGCTGTTGAGCCAGGAAGAGACACATCGAACGCAGGAGCGGGCGGATCTCGAGGGCCAGCGCGTGGTGGAGGCCGTCAAGGCCCGGGCGCTGACCAAGGGGGTGCGCAACGTGATGCCTGTCACGCTGAAATCGAACCAGATCGCAGAAGCCATCATCGAGGCGGCGAAACAGCACAAGTGCGGCCTGATCGTGATGGCCTCGCACGGCCGTCGTGCCATTCAGCGGCTCCTGATGGGCAGCGAAACGATGCACGTCCTGACGCACTCGCACACGCCGGTGCTGGTGCTGCGGTAGGGGCTGCTCAGAGCTTGATGCCGGCGTCTTTTACCGCCGGGCCCAGCACCCCGACCTGTGCCTTCACGAAGCTGTTGAACTGGGCCACGCTTTCGCCTTTGGCGACGATGCCCAGATCCACCAGCTTCTGTTGAACCGGCGTCATCTCCAGCACCTGGTTGCACGCCGCGTTCAGGCGCGCCACGACATCGGCCGGCATCTTCGCCGGGCCGCTCAGGCCGAAGAAGTTCTCGAGCACCAGCTTGGGCTGGTTCAGTTCCGTCACGGTCGGCACATCCGGCATCAGCGGGGAACGGGCCCGGCTGGTCACGGCCACGGGGGTGAGCTGGCCGCTCTTGAAGAAGGGCACGTAGGCGGTGATCACGTCGATGCCGACGGGAATCGTGCCGGCGATCAGGTCGGTGGTCATCGGTGCGCCACCGCGGTAAGGCACGTGCACCAGATTCATGCCCGTGACCTTCTTCATCAGCTCGCCATGGATATGGCCGACCGAGCCCGGGCCGCCAGACCCGAAATCGAGCTGGCCTTTGCGCGCCTGCGCTTCGATGTCGGCGAAGGTGCGGATGCCGGACGGCTTGCTGGCCATGATGACCAGCGGCGCCGAGCCCAGGTAGGCGATGTGCGTGAAGGCCTCGACCGGGTCGTAGGGTTGCTTCTCGAGCGTGAACGGGCCCAGCGCAATCGGCGTGGTGTTCGACAGCATCAGCACATAGCCGTCCGGCGCGGCCGAAGCCACGGCGGCGCCGCCGATGGTGCCGCCGGCACCCGGCCGGTTGTCGACCACCACGGGCTGGCCCAGCAGCTTGCCGAGTTGCTCGGCCATGACACGCGCCACGATGTCGCTGGCGCCGCCCGGCGGGAAGGTCACGATGATCTTGACCGGCTTGTCGGGCCAGCCGGCGGCGAGGCCCGGCAACGCAAGCGAGCCGGCCACACCGGCGGTCAGGAACTGCAGCGCCGAACGGCGGGTGATGGGGGCGGTGGACACGGTCGGCTCCTTGGAAGTGATGGCGTGAAGTGGCTGCGCCAGGCCCTCGCACAAGCAAGTTGAGTGCCGGCGACAGCCTGGGCCAAGCAGCGAACCAATCTCGCCGTGGCCTAGACTGGCGCGCCGACGACCGGAGAAATCCCATGACGATCGAGATACCCGGCGACGCCCGCAAGGAGGCCATTGCCTCCATCGAACGCTACTTCCGCGAGAACATGGAGGAGCCGATCGGCAACATCGCCGCCGGCGCCCTGCTTGGCTTCTTCCTCGAGGAGATCGGTCCGCTCGTCTACAACCAGGCCGTCACGGAGGTGCAGGAACGACTTCAGGCCCGCGTGTCGGAAATCGACATCGAGATCCACGAGGACGAGTTCCAGTACTGGCGCAAGTACGACGCCGCGCGTCGCAAGAAAACCTGAGCCGGCGCTCAGCGCCCTTTGCGAATCACTGGCTTGGCCTTGCGGCCCGACCCGTTGTCGCGCGGCGGCAGGCCGGTGTGTTGCGTGAGCAGGCGGCCCTTGGTGACGGGTGAGGCCTTGACCGTTTCCACCGACGCGCTCGAATTCTTCTTGCGTGCGCTGGTGTAGCTGCCGTCGGTCAACGGCTGCCAGGTCGGGATCAGGTGGTGCTTGCCGTTGCCGATCAGGTCGGCGCGGCCCATGCTCTTGAGCGCCTCGCGAAGCAGCGGCCAGTTGTTGGCATCGTGATAGCGCAAAAAGGCCTTGTGCAGGCGGCGGCGCTTGTCGCCGCGCACGATGTCCACCGTCTCGCTCTCACGCGTGATCTTGCGCAGCGGGTTCCGGTTGCTGTGGTACATCGCGGTGGCTGTGGCCATCGGGCTCGGGTAGAAGGTTTGCACCTGGTCGGCACGAAAGCCGTTCTTTTTGAGCCAGATCGCGAGGTTCATCATGTCCTCGTCGCTGGTGCCCGGGTGCGCGGCGATGAAGTACGGGATCAGGTACTGCTTCTTGCCGGCCTCGGCGCTGAACTTCTCGAACAGCTGCTTGAACTTGTCGTAGCTGCCGATGCCCGGCTTCATCATCTTGGTGAGCGGGCCCTGCTCGGTGTGCTCGGGCGCGATCTTCAGGTAGCCGCCCACGTGGTGCTGCACCAGCTCTTTCACGTACTCGGGGCTTTGCACGGCCAGGTCGTAGCGCAGGCCGGAACCGATCAGGATTTTCTTGATGCCCCGCAGCGAGCGCGCGCGGCGGTAGATCTTGATGAGCGGGTCGTGGTTGGTGCCGAGGTTCGAACAGATGCCCGGGTACACGCAACTTGGCTTGCGGCAGGCGGCCTCGATCTCGGGGCTCTTGCAACCGAGCCGGTACATGTTGGCTGTCGGGCCGCCGAGGTCGGAGATGGTGCCGGTAAAGCCCTTGACCGAGTCGCGGATGGCCTCGACCTCCTTGATGATCGATTCTTCCGAACGGCTCTGGATGATGCGGCCCTCGTGCTCGGTGATCGAGCAGAAGGTGCAGCCGCCGAAGCAGCCGCGCATGATGTTCACGCTGAAGCGGATCATTTCCCAGGCCGGGATCTTGGTCGCGCCATCGTGGCTGCCGGCCTCGTCGGCATAGCGCGGATGCGGGCTGCGCGCATAGGCCAGGTCGAAGACGTGGTCCATTTCGGCCGTAGTCAGCGGAATCGGCGGCGGGTTGATCCACACGTCGCGTGCGGTCGCGCCCTCGCCATGCGTCTGCACGAGTGCGCGCGCATTGCCGGGGTTGGTTTCGAGGTGCAGCACGCGGTTGGCGTGCGCGTAGAGCACCGGATCGGCACGCACCTGCTCGTAGGACGGCAGGCGGATCACCGAATGCTCGCGCGGCGGCACCTTGATGCGGGCGCGCAGCGCCGGGTTGGGCACGAAGGTCAGCGGCTTGATGGCCTGGTTGACGGATACCGCGGCAACGGCACCCGCCTCGGCGGCCACCGCGACCGCCTCGGCTTCGTCCTCGCGCGCGCAGGTCGCGCCGTTGGCCTTGGCCTGGTCCGACACCATGAGGTACGGATTGACGTGCGCCTCGACGCGGCCGGGTTCGTCCACGCTGGTGGAGTTGATCTCGAACCAGCCTTGCGGCGTTTCACGCCGCACGAACGCGGTGCCGCGCACGTCGGTGATCTGCTGCACCGGCTCTTTCGCGGCCAGCCGGTGCGCGATCTCGACGATGGCGCGCTCGGCATTGCCGTAGAGCAGCAGGTCGCATTTCGAATCGACCACCACCGAGCGGCGCACCTTGTCCGACCAGTAGTCGTAGTGCGCGATGCGGCGCAGGCTGCCTTCGATGCCGCCGAGAATGATCGGCACGTCGTTCCAGGCTTCCTTGCAGCGCTGCGAATAGACGATGGCGGCGCGGTCGGGCCGCTTGCCGCCGACGTCGCCGGGCGTGTAGGCATCGTCGCTGCGGATTTTGCGATCGGCCGTATAGCGGTTGATCATCGAATCCATGTTGCCGGACGTCACGCCGAAGAACAGGTTCGGCTTGCCCAGCGCCTTGAACGGCTCGGCGCTCTGCCAGTCGGGCTGCGCGATGATGCCGACGCGAAAGCCCTGCGCCTCCAGCATGCGGCCGATCACCGCCATGCCAAAGCTGGGGTGGTCGACGTAGGCATCGCCGGTCACCACGATGATGTCGCAGCTGTCCCAGCCGAGTGCTTCCATCTCCTGGCGCGATGTCGGGAGAAATTTCGCCGTGCCGAAGCGGGCCGCCCAGTACTTGCGGTAGCTGGTCAGCGGCTTGGCGGCGCGGTGAAAAAAGGAGACGTCGACGGGGGCGTTCATGGGGGAGCGGTCTGGCGCAATGCAACTGCGCCATGGGGGCCCGTTTCGGGCAACCCGCGATTTTAAGGTTTCAGGCCGACTCTGTCGCCTGCAAGGCCATGCAGCGACGTGGCGATGCCACAGGTAAATAGTTGCCTTTGTCAACTACATTGAATGACAATGGCAACCATGTCGACCGGCCCGCACGCACCCGATGCCGCCGCCGTGAAGGCGGTGCGCCAGTTCAACCGCTTCTACACCGCGCGCATCGGCGCGCTCGGCGGCTACCTCGGCAGCGGGATGCCGCTGACCGACGTGCGCGTGCTCTACGCGCTGGCACACCGCGAAAAACCGGTCGCCAGCGAGATCGGCAAAGCGCTCGGGCTCGACGCCGGCTACCTGAGCCGCATCCTGCGCCGCTTCGACAAGGCGGGCTGGCTCTCACGCCGCCCCCACCCCGCCGATGCCCGCCAGAGCCTGCTGGCACTGACTGAAGCCGGCCACGCCGCTTTCGCACCGCTGCAGCAGCGATCGCGCGACGAGGCCGCCGGACTGCTGGCGCCGCTCGCCGCGGCCGAGCGCCAGCAGTTGGTCGAAGCCATGGCCACCGTGCAGACGCTGCTCGACCCCGAGCGGCCCGCCTCCACGAAACCGGTCACCGCTGTGCTGCGCGACCCGGCGCCCGGAGACATCGGCTGGGTGGTGCAGCAGCACGGCGAAATCTACGCACGCGAGTACGGCTGGAACGCCGAGTTCGAGGGGCTGGTCGCCGACATCGCGGGCCGGTTCCTGCGCAAGTTCCAGCCCGAATGGGAGCGCTGCTGGATCGCCGAACTCAATGGCGAACGGGTCGGCGCCGTGTTCCTGGCGCGCAAGTCGGCCAACACGGCGCAATTGCGCATGCTGATCCTTGCGCCGCAAGCGCGCGGCCTGGGCCTCGGCGGACGCCTCACCGACGAATGCATCGCCTTCGCCCGCCGCAAGGGCTACAAGACGATGGTGCTGTGGACCAACAGCTGCCTTTCCGCCGCGCGCGGCATCTACGCCGCACGCGGCTTCCGCCTCACCAAATCGGAACCCTACGAAGGCTTCGGACAGCAGTTGATCGGCGAAACCTGGACGCTGAAACTCTAGGCGGGCGACCTTAGGGGCGGAAGTTCTTCGCGGAACACCGCGGAACCGGCTCCGCCGGGCCGCCGGTGTTGCCCCCGGCAGGGGGTTGGCGAAGCGGACACGCAGTGCCGCGCAGCCTGGGGGCGAGCAACAATCACTGCATGAACCAGCCGTGGCTCACCACCAGCGACTGTCCGGTCAGCGCGTTGGTCGGGAAGCCCGCGAACAGGAGCGCCACGCGCGCCACGTCGTCGGTGGTGGTGAACTCGCCGTCCACGGTTTCCTTGAGCATCACGTTCTTGATGACCTGTTCTTCGGTGATGCCCAACGTTTTGGCCTGCTCCGGAATCTGCTTTTCGACCAGCGGGGTGCGCACGAAGCCGGGGCAGATGACGTTGGCACGCACGCCGTGCTTCGCGCCCTCTTTCGCGACCGTCTTGCACAGGCCGATCAGGCCGTGCTTGGCCGTGACGTACGGTGCCTTGAGCACCGAAGCCTCTTTCGAGTGCACCGAACCCATGTAGATCACGCTGCCGCCGCGGCCCTGCGCGTACATGTGCTTCAGGCACGCCCGGGTGGTGAGAAACGCGCCGTCGAGGTGGATCGCCAGCATCTTCTTCCAGTCGGCAAAGCTGAACTCGTCGACCGGATGCACGATCTGGATGCCGGCATTGCTGATCAGGATGTCGATGCCGCCGAACGCCGCAGCGGCCTCTTCGACCGCGGCATTGACCTGATCTTCGCTGGTGACGTCGACGCCCACGCCGATGGCCTCGGCGCCCGTCGCCTTGAGTTCAGCGGCGGTGGCATCGGCCGCCGCCTTGTTCAGGTCCGCGATCACGATCTTCGCGCCTTCCTGCGCGAACACGATGGCGATCTCCTTGCCGATGCCGCTGGCCGAGCCGGTGATGAAAGCGACCTTGTCCTTGAGTTGCATGGTGTGTTCCTTGATTGCGGAGGAATGGAGTAAAGCCTAAGGTTTGCTCGGTCTACATCGGCCGCTTGACGCGGATCTGGCCCGGCTCGCCGAGGTCGAAGGTGGTTACGCCGTTGCTCTGCACGTCGCTGCGCAGCGCTTCGGGATGCCCGAGCGTACAGAGCATGTCGCGGGCGCCGGCTTCCCAGTGTTCCTCGACCGTGGCGCGCGAAAACTCATAGTCCTTCGAGTCGCGCTCGTAGGGCTTGTCGCGGTAGATCAGGTGAAAGATGTCGATCGGCTGGTGGGTGAGCTGCGACTGGATCGCTTCCACGCTCGGGTCGTTGCGCAGGCCCGCCGGCAGCTTGTCGATAAGGTCGGCAATGGCCTGCTGCAAGTTCATGTTGGCGGCCAGCGCATCGGTGTTCATGCGGGTGCGGCTCGAGTAGGTGATGTCCTTTTGCCGCTCCATGACTTCCGACAAAGTCGTCGGCAACGGACCGCGCGCATTGAACAGGTCGACCTGCAGCACCACCAGCGCTTCGCTGCGCGGCTGGTTGTCCAGCACGTACTGCAGCGGCGTGTTGGAAACGAGCCCACCGTCCCAGTATTGCTCGCCGTCGACCTCGACGGGCGCGAAGCCCGGTGGCAGCGCGCCGCTGGCCATGATGTGCTCGGGGCCGATCTTCTGCACGGCGTTGTCGAAATAGACCGAATTGCCATTGCGCACATTGACCGCCCCCACGCTCAAGCGCACTTCGCGCGCATTGATGCGATCGAAGTCGACCAGCCGCTCGAGCGTTTCCCTGAGCGGGGATGTGTCGTAGTAGCTCAGCAGCGGTGCGGCGCCGCCGAGCAGGAGCTGCGGCGACACGCGTGGCTTGAAAAAGCCGGGAACGCCGAACAGCGTCGCGAGGTTGGCGCTCCACTGGTTGAGCGTGGCGCGGTCGCCCATCCAGCTCGGCAGCCGTTGCGACGGGCCGGATGACACGAGTTCCCAGAACTCGCGCAGCCGCGCGACGCGCCGCTCAGGTGCGTTGCCCGCAATCAGCGCCGCGTTGATGGCACCGATCGAGACACCCGCGATCCATTGCGGCTGATCCCGATGGCGGCTCAGCGCGTCGTACACGCCGGCCTGGTAGGAGCCCAGCGCGCCGCCGCCCTGCAAGACCAGGGCCTTGCGGGCGAAGCGCATGTCCGGGAGAGCGGGAGAAGCGGGGGAAGCGGGAGAGGAAGCGCGGGTGGGCCGGGAGCTGCGGGAAGGAGGGGTTTTCGTGGACGGCGTGCTCATGCCGTCATTGGACACCAGCCTCCTTTGACCAAGCTGACTTACATCTTCGGCAGCAGCTGCCCGCGGATCTCGCCGGCCGGGTTGGCGGCCGTGTGCACGTTGGCGTACCACTTGCCGGTCATCAGATCCGCCGCTTGCGCCGGGGTGAGCGTGGCCTGCCCTTCAATCGGGCTGGCGGCACTGGCGAACGGCAGCACCACGCCTGCGTTCTCGCCGGCCGAGGCCGGGCCGTGGAAATGCGCCGCCGTGGCCGGGCCGCTCAGGCCGCTGTAGGTGATCTTGTATTTGAGAACGTTGGTGTCCTTGTTGAGCCAGGCCTCGGCCATGCCGCTGCCGCGCGTCATGTTGGGCGGAACCTGGCTCGCCGCGTTCATGGCGCCGCTGAAGCTCGTCGTCTTGGACGCGCCCATCATTCCGCAGCCTGCGAGCGCGACGGTGGCGATACCGGCCACAAGGGAAGCACGCAGCAAAGTGCCGTATTGGTTCATGGTGTTGACTCCTTCAATGTTGAACCGGATCAGCATAGGCCCGCGTTGCCGCGCCGTCATGTCGGCCACTGCCGCGACTTGGCGCTGCACGTATCCGCCCGGCCCGGCCCATAATCGTGCCCATGCCTCCAGCCCCCGCCGGGACGGCCTTACCGGCCGAACTTGCCCGCCCCGAATCTCCACGCGACCTGTTTCTCTCTTTCACCTGGCTGGCCCTGCAGGGTTTCGGCGGCGTGCTGGCCGTGGTGCAGCGCGAAATGGTCGAAAAGAAGCGCTGGCTCAGCCCCGACCAGTTTCTCGAAGACTGGGCCGTGGCGCAGGTGCTGCCCGGCCCCAACGTGGTCAACCTGTCGCTGATGATCGGCGACCGATACTTCGGCCTGCGTGGCGCTATTGCCGCGGTGGCCGGCATGCTCACCGTGCCCCTGTTCGTGATCCTCGCGCTGGCCTTGCTCTATGCGCAGTACGCCGGCCATCCGCAGGTGGCGGGCGCGCTGCGCGGCATGGGCGCAGTGGCAGGCGGCCTGATCGCTGCGACCGGCATCAAGCTGGTACCGCAGTTGCGCCGGCACCCGCTGGGGTTCGGCGTGTGCCTCGCGTTCGTTGCCGTCGTCGCCATCGCAATCGCAGGTTTGCGCTGGCCCCTGTTGTGGGTGCTGCTGGCTTTCGGGGGCGCGGCCTGCGCGTGGACCTGGCGAAAGATCCCGGCATGACCTTCGTGATGCACTGGCAGGATTGGCTGGGCCTGTTCGCGCAGTACCTGATGCTGTCGCTGCTTTCGATCAGCGGCGCCATCACCACCGTGCCCGACATGCACCGCTACCTGGTGGTCGAACATGGCTGGCTCAGCGACGCGCAGTTCACCTCTTCGGTGGCCATCGCGCAGGCCGCCCCGGGGCCCAACGTGCTGTTCGTCGCGCTGATGGGATGGAACGTCGGCATCAACGCCGGTGGCGGCATCGGCGCCGGCTGGCATGCCTGGGCGCTCGGCCTGTTCGGCCTCATGACCACGATGGTCGGCATCATGCTGCCGAGCACCACCCTCACCTACCTCGCGACGCGCTGGGGCCATCGCAACCGCGACCGGCGCGGCGTGCGCGCCTTCAAACAGGGCATGGCACCGATCGTGATCGGCCTGCTGATCGCCACCGGCTGGGTGCTGGCCAACGGCAACCATGCCGTCGGCGTGCCGAACTGGCACCTCTGGCTGGTCAGCGGTGTTGCCGCGCTGGTGGTGTGGCGCACCCGTATCCATCTGCTCTGGCTACTCGGCGCGGGTGCGACGCTGGGCGCCCTCGGCTTTGTTTGAACTTCGAAAGGACATCGTCTTGCAACTCCGCGCCCTCGGCCGCTCCGGCCTTCAAGTCTCTCCGCTGGCCTTCGGCGGCAACGTGTTCGGCTGGACGGTCGATGAAGCGTTGTCGTTCCGCCTGCTCGACGCCTGGCTCGACGCCGGCTTCAACTTCATCGACACCGCCGACGTGTACTCGAGCTGGGTGCCCGGCCACGGTGGCGGCGAATCCGAAACCATCATCGGCAAATGGCTGCGCCAGAGCGGCAAGCGCAACCAGGTGGTGCTGGCCACCAAGGTCGGCAAGCCGATGGGCGAAGGCAAGACCGGTCTCGCGCCGGCGTACATCCGCGCGGCCGTGGACGCGTCGCTGCAGCGCCTGAAGACTGACCACATCGACCTGTACCAGTCGCACGACGACGACCCGAATACGCCGATGGAAGACTCGCTCGGCGCCTTCGCCGAACTGATCAAGGCCGGCAAGGTGCGCGCCATCGGCGCCTCGAACTTCACGGCGCCTCGGCTGGCCGAGGCGCTCGACGTGTCGGACCGGCTCGGACTGCCGCGCTACGAAAGCCTGCAGCCGCTCTACAACCTGTACGACCGCGCGGTGTTCGAAGAGGCGCTGGAGCCGCTGTGCCTGGCGCGCGGCGTGGGTGTGATCAACTTCTATGCGCTGGCCGCAGGCTTCCTCACCGGCAAATACCGCAGCGCGGCCGATGCCGGCAAGAGCCAGCGCGGCGCGAACACGACGAAGAAGTACCTCAACGCGCGCGGCCTGCGCATCCTCGACGCGCTCGACCAGGTGGCCGGCGCGCTCGGCGCGAAGCCCGGGCAGGTCGCCATCGCCTGGCAGATCGCGCGCCCGGCGATCACGGCGCCGATCGCGAGCGCAACCTCCATGCAACAGCTCGAAGAACTGGTGGCAGCGGCACAGCTCCAGCTCCCCCCCGAATCGATTGCGCTGCTCGACGCCGCCAGCGCCGAAATCGCCAAGGCCAGACAGTAGGCACATTCCCACAGCAACTGGCGACGCTCGCCGGGTCGTGCCGCTGCCGGGTTCCGGATACTTCAGCGCATCACAGTTCCTGGAGAAAAACGATGTCTTTCGCGCTCTACATGGTCGGGTTTCTGATCTTTATGGCCGGCGTTATCTGGGGCGCCTCGGTCGCCGGCGTGCCTACGCTCTACATCGGCATCGGCGCGCTGATCATTCTCGGTCTCGGCATCTTCAGTGCAGTGAGCCGTACGCGGAGCAAGGATCCATCCTGATCGATCCGCTCGCGCTGCCCACCCTCGAGGACTTCGCCGAGCTGTAGGTCGATGTGCGGCTAGCGGATGTTCGTCGGGGTTGGCGTCTTTCGCATTCAGCCGCCGCGCTGGCGCAGAGCTTCGTAGAGGCAGACGCCGCTGGCCACCGAGACGTTAAGGCTTTCCACCGCACCCGCCATCGGGATGCTGATGAGCTCGTCGCAGGTTTTGCGCGTGAGTTGGCGCATGCCCTCGCCTTCGGCCCCCAGGACCAGCGCCACGGCGCGCTTCAGGTCGCACTGATAAAGCGTGCGGGGCGCGTCGTCACTGGTGCCGACGCACCAGATGTCGCGTTCCTTGAGTTCGCCGAGCGTGCGCGCGAGGTTGGTCACCATGAAGTACGGCACGGTTTCGGCCGCGCCGCTCGCGACCTTGGCCACGGTGGCGTTGATGCCGGCCGCGTGATCCTTCGGCGCGATCACCGCGTGCGCGCCCGCGCCGTCGGCCACGCGCAGGCAGGCGCCGAGGTTGTGCGGGTCGGTCACGCCGTCGAGCACCAGCAGCAGCGGCACGGTGCCCGCCGCTTCGAGGCCTTCGAGCAGTTCGTCGAGCGAGTGGGTTTGCGCCATCGGCTCCACGCGCGCAGCCACGCCCTGGTGCCCGTGGCTGCCGGCCAGCTTGGCAATGCGCAGCGCGTCGGCTTCGACCAGCCGCACGCCGGCGTCCTGCGCACGGGCGATGAACTGCTTCATGCGCGCATCGCGCCGGCTCACATCGAACAACACCTCGAGCACCGATTGCGGCGCGGTCTTGATGCGCACGCCTACGGCATGGAAGCCGAAAATCACTTTGGGGGAAGACATGCGGGGATTATCCGCGGGCCTGCTCAGGCGATTGGCAGTTCGCTCTGCGCGCGGGGCACATGCGCGTAGACCTTGTCGACGCCGAGCTGCCTGAAGCACTCGGCCACCACGGGATCCGCCGGCGCGAAGGTGCAGTGCATGGCCAGCAGGCGAAAGCCGGCCGGCGTTCGGTAGATGCGCTAGTGCGCCGCACCGTGATCTAGCGCCCCCCGACACGCTGCTGGGTTCGCCCCTCGGCCCAGTGCGCGGGAATGATCATGGACTTGCGACGCGGCCTGCCTCGATCGTGATGCGGCGCTCGCACCGCGCCGCGATGCCGCGGTCGTGCGTCACGAGCACGAGCGTGGTGCCGAGTTCGCGGTTCAGGTCGAACATCAGTTCCATCACCTGCTCGCCGGTGGCGAAGTCGAGGCTGCCGGTGGGCTCATCGGCCAGCAGCAAGGCCGGCTGCACGACGAAGGCGCGGGCCAGCGCCACGCGCTGCTGCTCGCCGCCCGACAGCACCTTGGGATAGTGGCCGAGCCGCTGGCCCAGGCCGACGCGGCCGAGCATTTCGGTGGCCGCCTTGCGTGCGTCTCTCCGGTCGGCCAGTTCGAGCGGCAGCATCACGTTTTCGAGCGCGCTGAGGTTTGCCAGCAGTTGGAAGCTCTGAAACACGAAGCCGACCTTCTGCGCGCGCAGCGCGGCACGGTCGTCTTCATCGATGGCGAAGATGTCGGCACCGGCCAGCCTGACCGTGCCGCGCGTCGGCGTGTCGAGTCCGGCAACGATCGACAGGAGCGTGCTCTTGCCCGAGCCGGAGGCGCCGACGATGGCGGCGGTCTCCCTGGCACCGAGGGTGAAATCGATGTCCTGCAAAATGTCCAGCGTACCGGTCGAGTCGGTGACGGACTTGAAAACATGTTCGACGGCAACGATCTGCTCGGCTCGGGGTGCGGACATTGAAAGGCTCTCGTTTTGAATCGCAGACACTTTATCTCGACTGCCACGCTGGCCATCGCGGCGGGTCTTCCGGGCGCCGCCGCGTGGGCCCAATCGGGCACCGGGCCCACGGTGCTGATCATGGGCGACTCGCTCAGTGCCGAGTACGGCCTGAAGCGCGGCGAAGGCTGGGTTGCGCTGCTTGAGCAGCGGCTGGCCAAGGAAAAGATTCCTGCGCGCATCGTCAACGCCAGCATCAGCGGTGAGACCACGGCCGGCGGCAAGTCACGCCTTGCTGCCTTGCTGAACCAGCACAAGCCGGACACTGTGGTGATCGAACTCGGCGCGAACGATGCGTTGCGCGGCCTGCCCGTCACGCAGACGCAGGCGAATCTTGCAGCCATGGTCGACGCCTCGAAAGCCGCAGGCGCCAAGGTGCTGATCGTCGGTATCCAGGTGCCGCCGAACTACGGCATGGCCTACCTCAACAGCTTCTCGAAGATCTTCGCGAGCGTGAGCACGATCAGCAAGGTGCCGATGGTGCCGTTCATGCTCAAGGGCGTGGCCGATGGGCCGGACGCGACGGCGATGTTCCAGGCCGACCGGATTCACCCCGTCGCCGCGGCGCATCCGCGCATCCTCGACAACATCTGGCCGGAACTGCGGAAGCTGCTCAAATAAAAAGCCGCCCCTGCACCCGGCAGGCGGCGGCTTCGGTCGGAAAGGTGCAGCAGTGTCGGCTCAGCCGTTCTTCGTCGGCAGCAACGGCACGATCGGCGCGTCGCGCTCGAGCGAGGCCACGTCGGTTTCCGGGTCGCCCGGCATCAGGCCTTCGCTGCTCGGGCCCAGCTTGCGATTGGCCTTGTCGCGCAGCTTTTCTTCCTTCTTCTTTTTCTTGGCCAGTTCTTTCTGACGCTTCTCGTATCCGTAGTTGGGTGCGGCCATGTTGCTCCTGATGCGCGCCCCGGAAGCGGGGCAAAATCTGCACCCCACTGTAAGCGATAAAGGACAGCGCGAAAACGCGCCGGCGAGGCGTCAGGACGCCATGCCGTCGAGCGCCTGCGCAAGGTCGGCCTGAAGGTCGGAAACCGCTTCCAGTCCGATCGAGAAACGCACCAGCGTACCCTTGTGCGGCCAGCGCGCCACGCTGGCGTCGCGCATCAGGCCGATGTCGTAAGGCACCACCAGGCTGATCGGGCCGCCCCAGGAATAGCCGAGCCGGAACAGCTTCAGGCCGTCGCAGAAGCGGTCGACCTGCTCGCTGCTGAAGCGCTCGTCGAACACCACCGAGAACAGCCCCGCGGCCAGGTCGGCGGCACCGCAGAGTGCGCGCCAGTTGGCGTGGCCCGGCGAGCCAGCGACGGCCGGATGCAGCACCTGGACGATCTCGTCGCGCGCGCCGAGCCAACGCGCCAGCTCGCGCGCGGCGCGGTCGTGCGCCGTGTAGCGCAGCGCAATGCTTGGCAACGACCGCAGCAGCGTCTCTACATCGCCGACGCCCACGCCGATACCCATGCGCATGTGCGTGAGCTTGAGCGCCTGGTGCAGACGCCCGTCGTCGTGGGTGACCACGCTGCCCATCAGCACGTCGCCGCCGCCGCTCGGGTACTTGGTGAGGGCGTGCACCGACACGTCCACGCCCTGCCCCGTTCCGTTGAAATCGAAGGGCGCGAAGGCCAGGCCGGCGCCCCAGGTGTTGTCGAGCGCGGTGATGACGCCGCGCGCGCGGCAGATGCCGACCAGCGCCGGCAGGTCTGGAAACTCCATCGTCACCGAGCCCGCCGCCTCCACCCACACGAGTTTGGTGCGTTCCGACAGCTTGGCCGCCAGATCGCCGGGGTTCATCGGGTCGTAGCTGCGGTGCGTGATGCCGAAGTTGGCCAGCTCGCCCGCCGCCAGCGCCTTGTTCGGGCCATAGGCGTTGTCGGGCAGGAGCACCTCGTCGCCGGTCTTCAGGAAGGCGAAACACACCAGCGAGATGGCGGCCAGGCCGCTCGGCACCAGCAGGCACTGGGTACCGCCTTCGAGGGTGGCCAGCCGCTCTTCAAGCGTGAAGGTGGTCGGCGTGCCATGCAAGCCGTAGGTATAACCGGCCTTGGTCTTCCAGTCGCGAGCGCGCATCGCGGCGACGTCGGCAAAGAACACGGTCGAGGCTTTGTAGACGCCGGGCTGTGGTGCCGCGAACCTGGCGGGCGGCTGGTAGGGGTGATGAATGAGATCGGTGATGGGTTGATGGCGCATGCCGCCAATGCTAGCTGCACAAGGCAGCACGTTGCCGGCAGAGGGGGCTTGGGCTGGCGCTGGCGACTGGCGTTCGGGGCAGGCCAAGGGGCTCTGCGCTTGAGGTGGGCCGATGGGGGCTCGGCGTTCGGGCTCGGCGTTCGGGCTCGGCGTTCGGGCTCGGCGTTCGGGGCGGGCCGCTGGCGGCGGGTGGCCCCTTCCGCGAATGTCCCCCGGGCTTCGCCCTCCTCCTTTATTTCGCTGCAGGGGCCACCCACCACCATCGGCCTTGGGCACGCTCTGCATGTTCAGCGCGAACAGTCACGCTGCGTCCAGGATCAGGGCGGTGGGGCACGCTGCGCAGCGAAATAAAGGAGGAGGCCGCAGGCCGGGGGACATTCGCGGAGCAGCGTGCCCCACCGCCCTGATCCCGCCCCGGAACCTCCGCGCCCCGATCCCGCCTCAGAACCTAAGCGCCCCCGGGAAGCTGAGCGCTCAAATCAACGCTGGATCGAAATCTTCGATGCAAGACCGTATGCCTTCAATTTTCCCCAAGACACCGCACCGTCAGTGCCCGCAGAATCGGGCCTTCCTTGCCGCGAACGGAGTGTTGCCATGGCCATCATTCATGAACTCTTTCCCTACCTCTGCGTGCACGACACGGCCGCTGCCATCGCCTTCTACGGCAAAGTGTTCGGCGTTACCGAGAAATTCCGGCTCACCGAACCGACCGGCCGCATCGGCCATGCCGAACTCGACTTCGGCAGCGGCGGCACCCTGATGTTGTCGGACGAGTTTCCTGAATACGATATCCGCGGCGCCCGCAGCATCGGCGCCACGCCAGTGACGCTGCACCTGCATGTGGACGATGCCGACGCCGTGATCGGGCGCGCCATCGAGGCCGGCGCCACGCTGCAGATGGCGGCGCAAGACCAGTTCTACGGCGAACGCTCGGGCAGCTTCATCGACCCGTTCGGCCACCGCTGGAACATCGGGCATAGCATCGAAGACATCTCGCCGGAGGAGATGCAGCGGCGCTACACCGCCATGCTCACACCGACCACTTCTCGATGAGCTTCTCGACCCCCAGGGTGTCGTAACCTTCGAAGGGCTGGTGAATCCACGGATCGGTCGGCAGGAACTCGACCGAGTAGTCGGGCGTGAACGTCGACAACGCCTTGGTCCAGATCACGGCAGTGCGCAGCTCGGTGATCGGCTTGTACTGGGTGCGCAGCATGTCGACCACCGCATGCAGCGTGTGGCCGGAGTCGGCCAGGTCGTCCACCAGCAGTACCTTGCCGGCAATCTCGCCCTTGGGCGTGGTGATGAAGCGCGCGATGTCCAGATGGCCCTGCACGGTGCCCGCATCGGCCCGGTAGGAGCTGGTCGACATGATTGCCAACGGCTTGGAGAAGATGCGCGAGAGCATGTCGCCCGGGCGCATGCCGCCGCGCGCCAGGCACAGGATGTTGTCGAACTCCCAGCCCGACTGATGCACCTTGATCGCGAGCTTCTCGATCAGGTTGTGGTACTCGTCATAGCTCACGTAGAGGTGCTTGCCGTCTTCGGTCAACATGCGTGGATTCCTTCGGTCTTTACTCATTCGTGAAACACCGCGGAACCGGCTTTGCCGGCCCGCTGGTGTTGCCCCCGGAAGGGAGTTGGCGGCCACACGAAGTGGGCAAGCCTGGGGGAGAGCCTAATCCGCAAGGTACGGGTGCCGCATCATGATCGTGTGATCACGATCCGGGCTGGTCGACACCATGTGGATCGGCACGCCCGTGACCTGCTCGATGCGTTGCAGATAGAGCCGCGCGTTGACCGGCAGCTTGTCGTATTGCGTGACGCCGACCGTGCTTTCGGTCCAGCCTTCAAGCGTTTCGTAGATCGGCGTGCAGCGCTCGATTTCGTCCGCGCCCATCGGCAGGATGTCGGTGATCTCGCCATCGAGTTCGTAACCGGTGCAGAGCTCCAGCTTTTCCAGGCCGTCGAGCACGTCAAGCTTGGTGATGCACAGGCCCGAGAGGCCATTGACCTGCGCCGAGCGCTTGAGCAGCGCCGCGTCGAACCAGCCGCAACGGCGGCTGCGCCCGGTGGTCACGCCCTTCTCGGCGCCCACGGTGCTCATGTGATAGCCGGGCGTGCCGGGCTTCTCCCAGTCGAGCTCGGTCGGGAACGGGCCGCCGCCCACGCGCGTGCAATAGGCCTTGGTGATGCCCAGGATGTAGTGCAGCATGCCCGGGCCCACGCCCGAACCGGCGGCCGCATTGCCGGCCACGCAGTTGCTGGACGTGACATACGGATAGGTGCCGTGGTCGACGTCGAGCAGCGTGCCCTGCGCGCCTTCGAATAGCAGGTTGGCGCCGTTGCGGTGCGCATCGTTGAGTTCGCGCGATACGTCGGCCATCATCGGCTTGAGCAGTTCGGCATGGCGCATGGCTTCTTCGAACACCATGTCGAAGTCGATGGCCGAGGCGCTCAGCACCTGCGTCAGCACATGGTTGTGCAGGTCGAGCAGCACCCGCAACTTGGCGGCAAAGCGCTCCGGGTGCTTCAGATCCTGCACGCGCAGTGCGCGGCGCGCGATCTTGTCTTCATAGGCCGGGCCGATGCCGCGACCGGTGGTGCCGATCTTCTCGACCCCGCCCTTCTCGCGGTAGTTCTCGCGCGCGATGTCGAGCGCGGCATGGAACGGCAGGATCAGCGGGCAGGCTTCGCTGATGCGCAAGCGCGAACGAACCTCGACGCCGGCCTTCTCGAGCCCCTCGATTTCTTCGAACAGCTTGCCGGCCGACAGCACCACGCCGTTGCCGATGTAGCACTTGACGCCCGGACGCATGATGCCGCTGGGGATCAGATGCAGTGCCGTCTTCACGCCGTTGATGACGAGCGTGTGGCCCGCGTTGTGGCCGCCCTGGAAGCGCACCACGCCCTGGGCGCTTTCGGTCAGCCAGTCGACCAGTTTGCCCTTGCCCTCGTCGCCCCACTGGGTGCCTACGACGACCACGTTTCTTCCGGTGGTAACGCTCATGTCTACTCGCTTCTCAAACAGAAATTCAGATGGCTTTGACGGTCCATTGACCGGCACGCTCGACGAGCTCGCGGTCGCAATGGAACTCGTCGATCTCGCTGTCATGGCCGGGCAGCACGCAGACCACGGTTTCGCCCTGCCGGCGCAGCGACGCGATCGCGTCGCGCAGGCCGGTGGCATCGCTCCAGGGCGCACGCACCGCGGCGCGCAGGGGCCGGGCCGGCAGCACTTCGACCAGTTCGCGCAGATCCAGGCTGAAGCCGACGGCCGGCCGGTTGCGGCCGAACACGGCGCCGACTTCGTCGTAGCGGCCGCCGCGCACCAGCGCATCGGCCGCGCCTTCGACGTAAATGCCGAAGCGCATGCCGCTGTAATAGGCATAGCCGCGCAGATCCGACAGGTCGAAGCTCACATTGGCGCCGCGCAGGCGGGTGGCGAGCTGGCGCAGATCGTTCAGCGCCTCGCGCACGGCAGGCGATCCCTTGAGCGCCTTTTCAGCCTCGGCGAGCACCGCCGCATCGCCGTAGAGCTGCACCAGCGCGAGCAGGCCTTCGCGTGCGGCCACGGGGAAGTCTCGCGTCAACGCGCGCAGTTCGCTGCTGTCCTTGGTGGCAAGTGCCGCATGCACGCGCGCCAGCACCGGGGCGTCGACCGGCACGTCGGCGAGCAGCGAATGCACGATGCGGGCATCGGCCAGATCGACCAGCACCCCCTCGCCCACACCGGCGGCGCGCAAGCAGTCGAGCGCCAGCAACAGGGTTTCGGTATCGGCCTCGAGGCCGGCGTGGCCGTAGATTTCTGCGCCGAACTGCAGCGGCTCGCGCGTGGCGTGTGGTCGATCCGGCCGGGTGTGGATCACCGGGCCGCAGTAGCAGAGCCGGGCCACGCCGCGCCGGTTCAGCAGGTGCGCATCGATACGCGCCACCTGCGGCGTGGTGTCGGCGCGCAGGCCCATCGTGCGGCCCGAGAGCTGGTCGACCAGTTTGAAAGTTTGCAGGTCGAGCGCCTCGCCGGTGCCGGAAAGCAGCGATTCCAGGTGCTCGAGCATCGGCGGCATCACCAGCTCGTAGCCATAGCCACGGGCGGTGTCGAGCAGCTGACGGCGAAGTTCTTCGATGTGGCGCGCCTCTGAAGGCAGCACATCGGCAATGTGATCCGGGAGGACCCAAGCGGACATGGGAAAAGGAGGCGTGGGTTAAACGCGGATTCTACCGGGTGCCCCGGGTGCACCGACCGCGGCCGCGCCCGGACGGCTAGTTCGCCAGCCAGAGCAGCGCCAGGCCGAGCAGGACGCTGCAGAGCCCGAAGAAGCGCAGTTGCCCGTCGCGCAATTGCAGCAACTGCAGGAAGCCCTTGCGCCAGTTGCCCGGCGAGAGGAACGGCATGGCGCCTTCGATCACCAGCACCAGGGCCAGTGCGCTCCAGAAAACCTCGGAGCTCATCGCCGCGGCCTGCTTAGCGGCGGCTGGGCGGCGCCACCGGGTTCACCGTGTTCGACCCGGAACCGCGCATCGCGCGGAAAAAGTCTGACGACGGGTCGAGCACCATCACGTCGCTCTTCTTGTTGAAGCTCTGCTTGTAGGCATCGAGGCTGCGATAGAACTGCGCGAACTGCGGATCCTTGCCGAATGCCTCGGCATACGCGGTGGCAGCCTGCGCATCGCCTTCACCCTTGATCTTCTGCGCGTCGCGGTAGGCGTTGGCCACCGTCACTTCGCGCTGACGGTCGGCATCGGCGCGGATCTTTTCGCCTTCGGCAAAGCCGGTCGAGCGCAATTCGTTGGCGACGCGCTTGCGTTCCGCCTCCATGCGGCGGTACACCGACTCGGTGATGGCTTCCACATAGTCGACCCGCGTGATGCGCACGTCGACCACGTCCACGCCCCAGGGCTTGGCCCCCTTGACGACCGCAAGCACCTCGCGCTGCACATCGGCCATGAGCTTCTCGCGGCTGGCCGAGATCAGGTCACGCACGGTGTACTTGTTGATGTTTTCCTGGAACGCATTGCGCACCACGCGGTTGAGTTGCATCGCGCCGGCGCTCTCGTCGAGGCCGACATTGCGGATGTACTCCGACGGGTTGCTGATGCGCCAGCGCACGTACCAGTCGATCACGACGCGCTGCTTCTCGGCGGTGAGCATCGGCTCGGTGTCGAGGCTCGACAGCATCAGCAGGCGCTTGTCGATGTACGAGACGTTCTGGAACGGGGGCGGCATCTTGAAATTGAGGCCGGGCTCGGTGATCACTTCCTTGATCTGGCCGAGTTGGTAGACCACGCCGAACTGGCGCTGGTCGACCACGAAAAGCGTGGAGCTCAGCAGCGCAAGCGCCACCAGGATCGACGTTGCGATGAATCCGATTCTGTTCATTTCTTGTTCCCCGCTTAGCGACCGTCGCGGTCACGTGAGCGGCCATCGCGGGCACGCGTCTCGCCACTGGACGCCGGAGCGACCGGAATCACCGAGGACTGGGCGGGCGCCGTGCCCGCCACGTTCGGGCTTGCCGCATCGCTGGGCGTGGGGCTCGCGCCCTGCCCGGTCATCTGCATCAGCTTGTCGAGCGGCAGGTAAAGCAGGTTCGAACCCTGCTTCGAATCGACCAGCACCTTGGTGGTGCTCGCGTAGATCTGCTGCATGGCATCGGTGTACATGCGGTCGCGCGTCACCTGCGGCGCCTTCTGGTACTCGGTCAGCACCTGGCTGAAGCGGCCGGCGTCACCTTGCGCCTGCGCCACGATCCGGGCCTTGTAGGCTTCCGACTCTTCCTTGAGGCGCGAGGCGGTGCCGGTCGCTTTCGGGATCACGTCGTTGGCATAGGCCTGGGCTTCGTTCTTGGCGCGCTCGCGTTCCTGGCCGGCCTTGAGCACGTCGTCGAAGGCGGCCTGCACCTGCTCGGGCGGACGCACGCCACCCTGCTGCAGGTTGATGCCGACCACCTCGACGCCGACCTTGTAGCGGTCCAGGATGGTCTGCATCAGGGCGCGCACGCGCGGCGCGATCTGGTCGCGCTCGTCGGCAAGCGCCTTGTCCATCTTCATCTTGCCAACGACTTCGCGCACTGCCGTTTCGGCCACCTGCACGATCGCGTCGCTCGGGCTCTTGCTCTCGAACAGGTAGGCACGAGCATCGCTCAGGCGGTATTGCACGGCGAACTTGATTTCAACGATGTTCTCGTCCTCGGTCAGCATGGCGGATTCGCGCAGACCGGTTGAGCGCACGATGCTGTCACGGCCCACGTCGGTGGAACGGATCTGCGTCACGACCACGAGTTCGTGGCGCTGGATCGGGTAAGGCAGGCGCCAGTTGAAGCCCGCGCCGACCGTGGTCTTGTAGCGGCCGAATTGCGTGATGACGGCCTGCTGGCCTTCGTTCACGATGAAGAATCCCGTGCCGAGCCAGATCAGCACGGCAACGCCAGCCACCAGCCCGAGACCGAAGCCCGCGTTTTTCATGTCGGGCTGGAAGCCGCCGCCATTGCCGCCGCCGGTGGAGCGGTTGTTGTTGTCGCCGCCGCGTCCGCCGCCGAACAGCCCGCCGAGCTTGCGGTTGAAATCGCGCCAGAGTTCATCGAGATCGGGCGGGCCCTGGTTCGGGCCCTGGCCGCGCGGACGATTCGACTGCGGCGGGGGCGACGGGGGCGGTGGCGGTGGCGGCACAGCCGGCGGCTCGCCATCGGGCCGATTGCCAGCCGGGCGTTGTTCACCATTGGTCGACGTGTCGTCGCCCCGGCCCCATCGGCCGTCGTTCAGGTTGAACATGCCCTGAAACCGTCTCCACACTGGCATTGCATTCATTCGTTTGGCTTCTTCTCTCGTCAGTGGCGGGATTGTGCCCAATCAAGGGGCTGCGTCGTGCAATTCAGCGTCGGCCTCTAA
Organism: Variovorax nitratireducens; assembly: GCF_051216545.1. NCBI lineage: Bacteria > Pseudomonadati > Pseudomonadota > Betaproteobacteria > Burkholderiales > Comamonadaceae > Variovorax > Variovorax nitratireducens. The sequence continues at coordinate 62,903 of NZ_JBPJZO010000004.1, read as the reverse complement.
GGTCATGGCCGGACCGACGGACCCGGAACGCAAAGCCAACTCGGCCCGCAGCGCCGGCACGCCCTGGCCCGTGTGGGCACTGAGGAAAATGCGCGGCACCTGGACGCCCTCGACTTCGATCTCGTCCTGCAGATGCAGCGGATGTTGCGCGCTTTCAAGGGCATCAAGCTTGTTGAACACCAGAAGTTGCGGCACGGTGTCGGCTCCGATCTCGGCCAGCACGCGCTGCACTTCGGCCATCTGCTCGGGATGGTTCGGATTCGAGGCATCGACCACGTGCAGCAGGAGGTCGGCATCGACCGCCTCTTGCAGCGTGGCCTTGAAGGCGTCGACCAGTCCGTGCGGCAGATCGCGAATGAACCCTACCGTGTCGGAAATGGAAACCTGCCGCCGCCCGCCTTCCGCGGTCGTGCCGAGGTAGAGGTTGCGGGTGGTGGTATCGAGCGTGGCGAACAGTTGGTCCGCCGCATAGGCGCGCGCCTTTACCAGCGCATTGAACAGTGAGGACTTGCCGGCGTTGGTGTAGCCGACCAGCGAAATGTTGAAGGTCGCGCGCCGCTCGCGCTGGCGGCGTTGCGTGCCGCGCTGCTTTTGCACCTTGACGAGCCGTTCGCGCGTGCGTTTGATCGACTCGCTGATCATGCGGCGGTCGAGCTCGATCTGCTTTTCGCCCGGGCCGCCGCGCACCCCTGCACCGCCGGTCTGACGCTCCAGATGCGACCAGCGCCGCACCAGGCGCGTGCTGAGGTATTGCAGCCGCGCAAGCTCGACCTGCAGCTTGCCTTCGTGCGAGCGCGCACGCTGGGCGAAGATTTCGAGAATCAGGAACGTCCGGTCGTACACCGCCAGGTCGAGCTGGCGCTCGAGGTTGCGCTGCTGGGCCGGGCTCAGGGTCTGGTCGAAGATCACCTCGCTCGCGCGATGGAGTTCGGCCAGTTCCTTGATCTCGTCGGCCTTGCCGCTGCCCACGAACAGGGCCGCGTCGGGTGCCTTGCGTTTGCACACGATGCGCGCCACCGGCTGCAGTCCCGCGGTCTGCGCGAGCAGGCCGAGTTCCTCCAGTTCGCTGTCGAAATGAGGCAACCCGAAGTCCACGCCGACGAGAACGGCGGCGCCTTCCTGTTGTGAAGTCAGCTCAGACAAACGGATGCGTACCGATCAAGGAAAGGCGCGACGGGCGATGCCGTCGCGCCGCGTACCGCTCAAGCAGCCGCGTCGTCGCTCTCGGCAGCCGAGAAGTTGACCGCGCGGCCCGGAACGATGGTGGAAATCGCATGCTTGTAGACCATCTGGGTGACGGTGTTGCGCAGCAGAACGACGTACTGATCGAAAGACTCGATCTGACCCTGTAGCTTGATACCGTTCACCAAATAGATGGAAACCGGCACATGCTCCCGACGCAAAGTGTTCAGGAACGGGTCTTGCAAAAGTTGCCCTTTGTTGCTCACGATATTCTCCGTGTTCAAGGAAGAGTTATAGGAAAGGTGACCTTAACACAGGGTTTCCGCGCTGCAGCACGCGGGGCAATGGCCCTGAAAAAATAACGTCTCTTATTCGCCGGAACTTTGCAGCGAGCAATGGTTCAACTGCCGTCTTCCGGCGTCAACCCTTCTGGCCGGGCTTGTCGGCATAGGGGTTGGTGGAGGTCTTGAACTCGATGCGCATGGGCGTTCCGACCAGTTCGAATTCCTTGCGGAACCGCGCCTCGAGAAAGCGCTTGTACGAGTCGGTCACATGCTCCAGCGAATTGCCGTGGATCACGATCACCGGCGGATTCATGCCGCCCTGGTGCGCGTAGCGCATCTTGGGGCGGAACATGCCGGCCCGCTGCGGCGACTGGAATTGCACGGCTTCGAGCAACAGGCGCGTAAGCACGGGGGTCGACATCTTGCGCGTGGCCGACTTGTGGGCCTGCGCGATCGATTGCCACACGGGCCCGAGCCCCTGCCGCTTGATCGCCGAAATGAAATGCAACGCCGCGAACTTCAGGAACGGCAGCCGGGTTTCGATCTGGCGCTGGATCTGCTCGCGCTGGTAGCTGTCGACCGCATCCCACTTGTTGATGGCAATCACCACGGCGCGGCCCGATTCGAGGATGTAGCCCGCGATGTGGGCATCCTGATCGGTCACGCCCTGGGTCGCGTCGAGCAGCAGCAGCACCACGTTGGACGACTCGATGGCCTGCAGCGTCTTCACCACCGAGAACTTCTCGATCGCCTCGAACACCCGGCCTTTGCGACGCAGCCCTGCTGTGTCGATTAGTTCGAAGCGCTGGCCCATGCGCTCGAACGGCACGGTGATCGCGTCGCGCGTCGTGCCCGGCAGGTCGAAGGCGACGAGGCGCTCTTCGCCGAGCCAGGTGTTGATCAGCGTCGACTTGCCGACGTTCGGACGCCCGGCCACGGCCAGCTTGATCGGCTTGGCCTCGCCGTCGTCTTCCTCGTCCTCAGGTTCGGGCAAGTTCAGCGGGTCGAGCGCCAGGTCGACCAGGTCGCGAATGCCCTGCCCGTGCGCCGCCGACACGCCATGCACGTCGCCCAGGCCCAGTTCGTAGAAGTCGACCAACCGCGTGCCGTCCTGCATGCCCTCGGCCTTGTTGGCCACCAGCACGGTCGGCTTGCCGAGCCGCCGCAGTTCCTTGGCAATGTCGTGGTCTTGCGCCGAAATGCCTTCGCGCGCGTCGACCACGAACACCACCACGTCGGCCTCGGCCACCGCCTGGCGCGTTTGCTTGGCCATCTCCTTGAAGATGCCGCTGCCGGCATCGGGCTCGAAGCCGCCGGTGTCGATCACGATGAACTCGCGCTTGCCCTGGTGGCCGTTGCCATAGTGGCGGTCGCGCGTGAGCCCCGCGAAGTCGGCGACGATGGCGTCGCGGGTCTGGGTCAGTCGGTTGAACAGCGTCGACTTGCCGACGTTGGGGCGCCCGACCAGAGCGATGACTGGCTTCATGGTCGGTCTTTCAACTCGGTTATTCCGGGCGATAGCCGAACACGCCGCCATTGCGGGTGACGACCACGACCGTGTTGGCTGCCAGCACCGGCGCCGCGACGATGGCCGAGCCGTCGACGCTGAGGCGATTGAGCGGGGCGCCGTCTTCGCGCGAAACGAAGTGCAGCAAGCCGGTGCTGTCGCCGAAGATGACCGAGCGTCCCACGGCGAGCGGCGCAGTCAGCTCGCGGTTCTTGAGGCGGTCCGATTGCCAGGCGCGTTCGCCGTCGGCGCGACGCCAAGCGGTGAGGTTGCCGTTGGATTCGGTGCCGAACAGGAAGCGGTCGTCGCCACCGACGCCTTCGGCGCTGACCGCCGGCTTGCTCCAGACCAGCGCGCCGCGTGCCGTGTCGACGCAGCCCACGCTGGCGTAGTAGGCACGCGCGCAGACGCTGTCGCCCACGCGGCTCACGCTGCCGGTCAGATCGACCAGGCGCTCGACGTCGTTGGTGCCACGCGGCGCCGCGATCGGCGACTCCCAGCGCGACGAACCGTTGGCCGGGTTGATGCCGACCAGGCGGCCGCCGATGCCGGTAACCAGCGTGTCGCCCACGGCGATCAGCACGCCTGGCTTTTTCAGCACGAGGTTCTCGGCACTGCGCTGCTGAACCCACAGGCGGCGGCCGCTCTGGCCGTCGAACGCGCTGGTGGTGCGGTCGGCGGTCTGCACGAATACGCGGCGGCCGGCCACCAGCGGCGCGGTGAAGGTCTCGGCCGTGAGTTGCTGCTTCCAGAGCACCTTGCCGCCCTGCAACGCGACGAGCTCGTTCCTGTTGGTGACCACGGCGGCGATGGAGCCATCGCTGCCGACACCGGCCGACAGCGGTGCGCCGGCACTGGCGCGCCAGCTCTCGGCACCGGTGCGCGCGTCGATCGCGACCACCGTGCCATCGGCACCGGCCACCGTGACCGTGTCGCCGCTCACATTGGTCTGCAGTCCGAAGCTGACCGCCGGCACCTTCACGTTCCAGGCCTGGCGCACGCCGAGCAGCGCCACGTTGGTCGGCAACTCGGCCGGCTTCGGCTTGCTGGTGCTCGAACAGGCGACCAGTGTTGCTGTCAAAACAATGGCAGCTCCCGCACGGAGGACGGGCGCTGCAGACACAAAACGCTTGAAATTCATGGTGCGATCAGGGTTGTTTGGGAGCTGCAGGCGCCGCGGCGCTGTTTGCAGGTTTCAGGGTTTGCGGGTCGACGCCGACCGCATTGAGCTTGATCTCCACCAGGCGTCGGTAATCGGTGCGTGGCTCGAACGCCGACCAGGCTTTCTGGTACTCGGCCCGCGCCTCGTCGCGCTTGCCCTGCGCCAGGTAGATGTCGCCCTTGCGGTCGGCCACCAGCGGCTCGAATTCCTTGGGAAAGCTGGCGCCGAGTTGCTTCAACGCGTCGTCGTAGGCCTTGCTGTCGAGCAGCTCGGCCGCCAGCCGCAGGCGGGCAATCGCCTGGTAGCCCGGATCGATCGCCTTGTCGGCGACCCAGGTCAGCGCAGCGCGCGAGCCGTCTGCATTGCCCTTGTCGTGCAACGCCTTCGCAGCCAGCAGGCCGGCCTGCTGCGCATAGATCGTGGTGCCGAAGCGCTCCTTCATTTCACCGAAGGTGCGATCGACCAGGGCCGGGTCGCCGGCTTCTACGTTGCGCTCGAGCGTGTCGTAGAGCGCGGCGGCCTGGGCCGCCTGGCTGCGCTGGTAGTACTGCCAGCCGTTCCAGCCGGCAATGGCGAGTGCCGCCACCATCAGCACCGAGGTGATCAGGGTGCCCCAGGTGTTCCAGAAATGCTTGAACTGGTCGAGCTGTTCCTGTTCTTCGAGATCGAGAGGTGTTGCCATGCGCTGTCAATTGGTTGTTGGGGCCCCGGAAACCTGGGAGCGGCCCGGCGTTTCCTGGGGAGCCGGGGATTGTAGGGTGGCGGCCCAGTGGGCCACCTCGGTGAGGGGGCGGGCCACCTGGGCACCGCCGCCGCGCAGCGACTTGACCGTGACCTCGCCACGGGCGAGTTCGTCGGTGCCGAAGATCAGCGCAAAACGTGCACCGCTGGCGTCCGCCTTCTTGAACTGCGACTTGAAGCTGGCGAGGCCTTCGGCCGTTGCCGCATGCATCTGCACGCTGACGCCGGTCGCGCGCAGCTGCTGCAGCGTGCGCAGCACCTGCGGCATGGCCGCGGCATCGGCCACCACGGCATAGGCGTCGGGGCTCGCCGCCGGAATCTTCGCGCCCTGCTCTTCCAGCAGCGCTAGCACGCGCTCGACGCCGAGCGCCCAGCCGACCGCGGGTGCCGGCTTGCCACCCATCTGCACGATCAGGTCGTCGTAGCGGCCGCCCGCACACACCGTGCCCTGAGCGCCAAGCCGGTCGGTCACGAACTCGAACACGCTGAGGTTGTAGTAGTCCAGGCCGCGAACAAGGCGCGGATTGATGGTGTAGGCGACACCATTGGCGTCGAGGATGGCCTTGAGCCCCTCGAAGTGCGCGAGCGATTCGGCACCCAGAAAGTCGATGAGCCTCGGTGCCGACTCGACCACGTCCTTCATGGCCGGGTTCTTGGTGTCCAGGATGCGCAGCGGGTTGCTGTGCAGGCGGCGTTTGCCGTCTTCGTCGAGCTTGTCGGCATGCTGCTCGAAGTGCGCGATGAGCTCCGCGCGATGCCGCGCACGCTCGGCCGGCTGGCCCAGGCTGTTGAGTTCGAGGCGCACGTCGACCAGGCCGATCTCCTTCCACAGCGCGGCGGCCAGCAGGATCAGCTCGGCATCGACATCCGGCCCGGCGAAGCCGAGCGCCTCGGCGCCGATCTGGTGGAACTGCCGGTAGCGGCCACGCTGCGGCTTCTCGCGCCGGAACATGGGGCCGGTGTACCAAAGGCGCCTGGGTCCGTCGTACAACAGGTTGTGCTCGACCACCGCACGCACGAGCCCCGCGGTGTTTTCGGGCCGCATGGCGAGATGCTCCGCCTGCCCGTGTTTGTCGGAGCGGTCTTCGAAGGCGTACATCTCCTTCTCGACGATGTCGGTCACCTCACCGATGCCGCGCACGAACAGCGCCGTGTGCTCCAGGATCGGCGTGCGGACGTTGCGGTACGCGTAGCGCCCCATCAACTCACGCACGATGGCCTCGAGCCACTCCCAGCGCGCCGATTCGGGCGGCAATATGTCGTTCATGCCTTTGACGGCATTCAGTTTGTCGGCCATGGATACGGGGATGTCAGGCGACGACGGCGTGTTCGCCGCCGAAGCGCTTTTCGATGTAGGTTTCGACCAGCTGGTGGAACTCGTTCGCGATGTTGTCGCCGCGCAAGGTAAGCGCCTTCTGGCCGTCGATGAAAACGGGCGCGGCAGGTGCCTCGCCGGTGCCCGGCAGGCTGATGCCGATGTCGGCGTGCTTGCTCTCGCCGGGGCCGTTGACGATGCAGCCCATCACGGCCACCTTCAGCGTTTCGACTCCCGGGTACTTCTTGCGCCACAGCGGCATCTGCAGGCGCAGATAGTCGTCGATCTGCTTGGCCAGTTCCTGGAAAGTGGTGCTCGTTGTGCGGCCGCAGCCCGGGCAGGCCGTGACACTCGGCACGAACACGCGCAGGCCCAGCGCCTGCAGGATCTCGTTGGCGATCAGCACTTCCTGCGTGCGCGACTCGCCCGGCTGCGGCGTGAGCGACACGCGAATCGTGTCGCCGATGCCCTCCTGCAGAAGGATCGACAGCGCCGTGGCCGAGGCCACAGTGCCCTTGGTTCCCATGCCGGCTTCGGTCAGGCCGAGGTGCAGCGTGTAGTCGCAACGCTTTGCCAGTTCGCGGTAGACCGAAATCAAGTCCTGCACACCGCTGACCTTGCAGCTCAGGATGATCTGGTTGCCGTTCATGCCCATCGACTCGGCCAGCTTGGCGGAATCGATCGCCGACGTGACCAGCGCCTCGTACATCACCGACTTGGCATCCCACGGCTCGGGGCGTTGGCTGTTGATGTCCATCAGGCTCGCGAGCAGTTCCTGGTCGAGACTGCCCCAGTTGACGCCGATGCGCACCGGCTTGTTCCAGCGCATCGCAGCGTCGATCATCTGGCCGAACTGCTTGTCCTTCTTGTCGCCCTTGCCCACGTTGCCGGGGTTGATGCGGTACTTGCTGAGCGCTTCGGCGCAGGCCGGATAGTCGGTCAGCAAACGGTGGCCGTTGTAGTGGAAGTCGCCGATCAGCGGCACGTCGATGCCCATGCGGTCGAGCTGTTCGCGGATGTAGGGCACCTGCGCCGCGGCTTCAGGCGTGTTGACCGTGATGCGCACCATCTCGGAGCCGGCAATCGCCAGCTCCTTGACCTGGATTGCAGTGCCGATGGCATCGACCGTGTCGGTGTTGGTCATCGACTGCACGCGCACCGGCGCGTCGCCACCGACCGTCACGGTGCGCGGGCCCCAGACCACCTGGGCCTGGCGCGAGCGACGCGCGCCCGGCGCGGCCGGCTCGATCGGCAGGCAGGGCGTACCGTTCAGCGCATTCACGGTTTGACCTCGAAGCGGGCCACGCCACCGGTCTTGGCCAATGGCGCAAGGTCGAACGGCTTGCCGCGCACCTGCACGTCGATGCCGGATGCGCGTCCCACCACCACAGCGAGCGGCAGCGTGCCCGAAACACCGACCGTTTCACCGGCCTGCACGGTGCGGCGCAACACCTGCTTGCCACCGGGCTCGGTCACGGTGATCCATGAATCTGCGCGTGCAGTGAACACCAGCACGTTGCCACCGGGAGTGGCGGCCGTCAGGGCGGGTGCCGCAGGCGCCGGCGCGGCCGCGATGGGTGCTGCAGCAGGCGGAGGCATCGGCTCGACGGCCGGCGCGGGCGGCGTCACAGATTCGACCACGGTGCCGGCCGTCGCCGGGGATGCCGCGTTTGCCGGTTCCGTGCTCGCAGCGGTCGACTCGGAGCGGGCCATCCACCGGGAAACCGTGCCACTGAGTTGATCGAACACCGCCTGCGGCAGCCAGAAGAGTGCGGCCGCGCCCACCAGCAGCAGGATCACCACGGCCATCAAGGCGCGTGAAGGCAGCGCGCCTCCCGAACTGCGCCCCTGGTGGGGGGCGCCCGAACGGATGTGGGTGCTGATGGTGCGGTCGGCATCGGCCAGCCCGGGGCGCAACGCGCCCGGCAGCTTGGCCAGCACCGGCGCCGGGTCGATCTTGAGCGCTCGGCAAACGCTGGCGGCCAATGCGCGCGCGAATACCGGGTCGGGCAGCGCGTCGATGTTGTCGTTCTCGAGCGCTTCGAGCTTCTGCGTCGGAACCTTGAGTGCGGCCGCCACCACCGCAACGTGGAGCCCGTGCGCCTCGCGCGCCTGGCGCAGCATGTCGCCGGCAGTCATGAGCGAACTGTCTCCGGCAACCAGCGGCACTGCGGCCGAGGCACCAAACTCACTCGCTCGCTCAATCATTGAAATTTCCGCGCTCGTATGCAATCGCCTCCCGCGACTGAGGGAACCGCCGCTGCAACTGGCCGGCCAGTTGAGCCAGCGCTTCCCGGTTGTTGAGCTTGCGTTCGATCTTGATGCCGAGCCACAGCGTTTCGGCATTCGCCGAGGGGCTGTTGTTGACGCGGCGCACATAGAACTGCGCGCGCGTCCAGTCTTCGCGCTGAACGAGCAGCGCCGCCAGGTTGTAGCCGGTCACCGGATTGCCGGCGTCGATCTCGTAGGCCTTGAGCAGGGTCTTCTCGGCCTCGGCACGCTGGCCTGCGCGGATCTGGCACACGCCCTGGGTCATCAGCGTCTTGGCGGTGTCGGCATAGCCCGGCATTGCGAGCGCCTGGCCGAACTGCTGCATCGCGTCGTTGTAGCGGTTCTGCTGGCACAGCAGCCAACCGTAGTTGTGCATCGTGTTCGGTTCGCGCGGATTGAGCGCGATCGCGCGGCGGAAGCTGTCTTCGGCCAGCCCGGCATCGTCGAGACGCATGTAGATCAGGCCTCGCAGGTTGTAGGCTTCGGCGTAGGTCGGATCGGCGAACAGCGACTGCTTGATTTCGTCGAGCGCCACCGTGGGCTGGCCGGCTTCGAAATAGCCGATCGCGAGTTCCAGGCGGATGCGTGCGCGCTTGCGGCCGCTGCCTTCGTCGGAGTCGGTCGCCATTTCAGTGCCGTGGCCGGCGGTGCTGGCGACCGGGCCACCTTTGTTCGCGCAGCCGGCCAGCGTCACCGCTGCAGCCGCGAGAAAGGCGGCACGGATCAGCCAGCCGGGAATAACGTTGCTCATTGCTTCAATGCTCCTGGACATCGGGCGCCGCTGCGGCGCGGCGCGCCGGATGCATGGCCACGGTGTGCTCGGTCAGTCGGCGTTGCGCCATGCGTTCGGCGGCGCGCGTGCGATCCTTCACGTCGCCAGCCAGTTGGCCGCACGCTGCATCGATGTCGTCACCGCGCGTCTTGCGCACGGTGGTTACGATGCCGGCTTCGCTCAACGCCTTCGCGAACGCCAGCACGCGCGGCTGCGGCGAGCGCAGCAGACCGGAGGCGGGAAAAGGGTTGAACGGAATCAGGTTGAACTTGCACGAGACGCCGCCATGGCCGCCGCGCGGCTTCACCAGTTCGATCAGTTGCTGCGCATGCTCGGGCTGGTCGTTCACGCCGTCGAGCATGCAGTACTCGAAGGTGATGAAGTCGCGCGGCGCATGCGCCAGGTAGCGGCGGCAGGCGTCGAGCAGTTCGGCGATCGGGTATTTGCGATTGAGCGGCACCAGATCGTCGCGCAGTGCGTCGTTGGGCGCGTGCAGCGAAACCGCCAGTGCCACCGGGCAGTCGGTACCGAGCCGATCCATCATCGGCACCACGCCCGAGGTCGACACCGTGACGCGACGGCGCGAAAGGCCATAGGCGTTGTCGTCCAGCATGGTGCGCAGGGCCGGCACCAGTGCCGCGTAGTTCTGCAGCGGTTCGCCCATGCCCATCATCACCACGTTGGAGATGACACGCTCGTCGCGTTTCAGGTGCTTGCGCAGGAAATGCTCTGCAAACCAGAGCTGGGCCACGATCTCGCCAGCGGTGAGGTTGCGGCTGAACCCCTGGTGCCCCGTCGAGCAAAAGCGGCAGCCGACCGCGCAACCCGCTTGCGACGACACGCACAAGGTCCCGCGATCGTCTTCGGGGATGAACACGGCCTCGACCGCATTGCCGTCACCGACGTCGAACAGCCATTTGATGGTGCCGTCGGCCGATTCATGCCGGCTCAGCACCGGCAATGCTTCGACCCGCGCGGTGCCGGCGAGCTTTTCACGCAGCGACTTGGCGAGGTCGGTCATTTGCGCAAAATCGCTCGCGCCGCGCTGGTGGATCCAGCGGAACAGCTGCGTCGCGCGGAATCTTTTTTCGCCGAGCTTTTCGCAGAACGCAGCCAGCCCCTCGAGGTCGAATTCGAGCAGGTTGGCCGTGGTCATTGGGCTTGGCGAGGTCGCGCCTTAACGTTGGTAGACGTTGAGGCCGGCGAAGAAGAAGGCGATCTCGGCCTTGGCGGTTTCGGGCGCGTCCGAGCCGTGCACGGCGTTCGCGTCGATGCTGTCGGCGAAGTCGGCGCGGATGGTGCCGGCGGCAGCCTTCTTGGGGTCGGTGGCGCCCATCAGGTCGCGGTTCTTGGCAATGGCGTCTTCGCCTTCGAGCGCTTGCACGAACACCGGGCCCGAGATCATGAACTCGACCAGATCCTTGAAGAAGGGACGTTCCTTGTGAACGGCGTAGAACTGCTCGGCTTCGCTGCGCGACAGGTGCACCAGCTTGCCGGCGACGATCTTGAGGCCGGCCGCTTCAAAGCGGGAGACGATCTTGCCGATGACGTTCTTAGCCACTGCGTCGGGCTTGATGATGGAGAGGGTACGTTCGATGGCCATTGAAATGCTTCCTGGGAGCTTGGATTTTGAAGTGTTCGATCAAGGTTGCAACGATCGGTTGCACGACCTTGACAAAGCCTCTAATTTTAACCGGCACGGCATGCCGGTTCGGTGACGAAGCAGCGAAAGACCGCTGCCACCACCGGATTCAGCGCGGACGGCGCCGCGGGCCGCCACCGCCCCCACCGCCGGGCGCACCGCCTGGGCCGCCACGACGCGGGCCCTGACGCTGTTCCTTGCGCTGGCGAGAGAAGCTGTCGGCGCCGATGTAGCCGAGCGAGGTCTTCATCGGATCGGGCTGGTTGGCCCCGCCCGGTGGGCCATCGCCACGGTTGCTGTTGCTGTTGTTGTTGTTGTTGTTGCGGCGCGGGCCACCCTGCCCCGGCCCGCCGGCGCCGCCGCGGTTGCCCTTCGGGCCGCGGCCACCGCCCATCGGATCGGGAATCTGCTGGCCGCGCATGTCGTCGCGCGGGCCGGCGGGGCCCTTGCCGCCCTTGCCGCGCCGGCGCTTGCTGCGGCCGCCGCCCTCGCCACCCGCGCCGTTGCCGGGGCCGCGCGGCGCCGGGCGCGGACCGCGCTCTGCGCCGCCGGGCCCACCCGCTGCGGCCTGGAACAGAGAGCGGATGTCGCGCTCGTCGAGCTCCATCCACGCACCTCGTTTGAGCCCGCGCGGCAACACCATGGCGCCATAGCGGATGCGGATCAACCGGCTCACCGCGTGACCCACCGCTTCGAACATGCGCCGCACTTCGCGGTTGCGGCCTTCGGAGATGGTGACGCGATACCAGCAGTTCGAGCCTTCGCCGCCACCGTCTTCGATGGTGCCGAACTGGGCCATGCCGTCATCGAGACGCACGCCCTCCAGCAGCTTCTGACGCTCTTCCTTGTTGATGGCACCGAGCACGCGCACCGCGTACTCGCGTTCGAGCCCGAAGCGCGGATGCATCAGGTTGTTGGCCAGTTCGCCCGAACTCGTGAACAGCAACAGCCCTTCGGTGTTGAGGTCGAGCCGGCCGACCGACTGCCACTTGCCCTGCTGCAGGCGCGGCAGCTTGCGGAACACGGTGGGCCGGTTCTGCGGATCGTCGTGCGTGACGACCTCGCCGGCCGGCTTGTGGTAGGCGATCACGCGTGCCGGCGGCGGTGCGATGCGGTAGCGGATCGGCTTGCCGTTGACCTTGACCGAGTCACCATACTGGATGCGCTGGCCGATGTGGGCCGGCTCGTTATTGACGGAGATGCGACCCTGCAGGATAAGCGCCTCCATCTCGAGCCGCGAGCCGAGTCCCGACTGGGCCAGCACCTTGTGCAGCTTGGGCGAATCGGCTTCGGGCAGCAGCACGCGCTTGAGCGGCGGCACTTCCGGGCTGTCCTCGTCGGCATCGAACTGGCCCGAGACCACGTCGGCAAAACGGATGGGTTGCGGCGGCGGCGCATTGCGCTGCTCGCGCTCGGCGATACGGCGGGCGCGGTCGAGGTCGTCCTCTTCCTCGTCCGGCTCTTCCTCGTCTTCGTCGTAGTCGTCCTCGTCGCGGGCTTGCGCCACTGGCTCGACCCGCGCCGGCACCACGGGCGGTGGCGGCGTTTCGACCTCGACCGGCTCCGGCGTTCCGGCCTCCGGAGCCGATTCGACCGGTGCCTCGGCGGCTTCCTGCACATCGGGCTTGCGTCGACGCGGACGCCGCTTCCGGGGCGCCTCGGCATCGCCGGAAAGCGCTTCGCTTGCTATTGATTCGATAGCACCCTCCGCAGGCAAGGTGGGCGCTGCCGCCTCCTTTTCTTCGGGAACAGGGGCGACCGGCGAGTTCACCGCGTCAGGATCGGAGGGGCTCATGATGGTGTTCCGGAAGGGACAGGGGGCAGGTCGACAGCGGACTCGGACTCGGGATCGGCTTCCGGGTCGGCGGGTACTTCGACCGGAGATTCGACGGGTGCTTCGACGGCTACTTCGGCAGGTTCGGGCACATCGACCGCGGCGTCGACCGTGGCCTCGACTTCGGGCGCGACGTCCATCGGCAGTGCGGCCGGGCTGTCATCGACGGCCTGCGCCAGCACATCGAGCAGTGCGCCCTGCTGTGCCGGGGTTTCGATCAACGGCAACTGGTCGAGCGACGCGAGCCCGAGGTCGTCGAGAAACTGGCGCGTGGTGGCGAACAGTGCCGGGCGTCCGACCGTCTCGCGGTGGCCGATCACCTCGATCCAGTTTCGGTCTTCCAGCTGCTTGATGATCAGCGAATTGATCGTGACGCCGCGAATGTCTTCCATGTCGCCGCGCGTCACCGGCTGCCGATAGGCAATGATCGCCAGCGTTTCCAGCACGGCTCGGGTGTAGCGCGGCGGCTTTTCGGGGTGCAGGCGGTCGAGGTGGTCGCGCAGTTCGGGCCGGCTCTGGAAGCGCCAGCCGCTGCCGACGCTCACCAGTTCGAGCCCGCGCTGTGTCCAGTCTTCCTGCAGCTCGACGAGCAGCGACTTGATGGTGTCGGCACCGAGTTCGTCGTCGAACAGCACGCGCAGTTCGCGCACCTGCAGCGGCTGGGCCGAACAGATCAAGGCCGTTTCCAGAATGCGCTTGGCATCCGCCGTATTCATGGTTCGCGTTGTCCGGGACAAGGCGCCCGAGGGCGCGCGTTCAGAGAATTGAAAATCGGGGGCGCTGCAGGCACTTGGGGCAAGTGCAGCGCAAGGCCGGCTCCAGGTGGCCGGCGCGGCCCTCGGGCCGTCAGGCGCGATTGTAATCCAGCCCCCAGGCCTGCAACCCGTCGGCCAGGTCGGGCGGCAACGGCGAATGGAAGGTCAACGCAGCTCGCGTGACAGGGTGCACGAATGCCAGCCGGAACGCATGCAGCGCCTGGCGCCCGACGCCGGCCGCGGGCGCGCCGCCATAGGTCGCATCGCCAACCAGCGGATGGCCGATCGAGGCCATGTGCACCCGGATCTGGTGGGTACGGCCGGTTTCGAGGGTGCACCGCACCAGGCAGCCGCGATCGTGGCTGTCGAGCCGCTCGATCAACGTGCGGGCCGCCTTGCCGCCTTGCCGCTCGAGATCGACCACCGCCATGCGCAGCCGGTTGCGGGGGTCGCGCCCGATCGGCGCATCGACCTGGCGCGCGGCCGCGCCCTGCCAGGGCTTGTGGGCAATCGCAAGGTATTGGCGCGTGACTTCGCGCGCCGCAATCAGCGCCACTAGCGCATCCATGGCTGCCCGCGTGCGCGCGACCACCATGAGGCCACTGGTGTCGCGGTCGAGCCGGTGCACGATGCCGGCGCGCGGCAGCATCACCGCCTGATCATCGAGCGCCAGCAGGCCGTTGAGCAGCGTGCCGCTCCAGTGGCCCGGTGCCGGGTGCACCACCAGCCCGGCTGGTTTGTCGATCACGCGCAGATAGGCGTCCTCATGCACCACGCGCAGATCCATCGCCTCGGGCCGGAACGCCTGGCTCTGCGGCGTCGGTTTCAGTTCGATGGTGCCGGCCTCGCCCGCGCGCATGCTGGCCGAAGGCTTGGTGGCAGCGCGCCCGCCCTGCAGCTGCACGGCGCCGGACTCGATCAGTTGCTGCAGGTAGCTGCGCGAGAACTCGGGCACCAGCGCTGCCAGAGCGCGATCGAGCCGCTGTCCGTGCTGGGCCACGCCGATCGTGAAGGCCCGCGCCTCGCTCGTCTCGACCAGTTCGGCCCCCTCCTCCGGCTCGGCGGCTGTCGCTGCGGCGGCATCGGGATGGTCGGTCGATATAATTGAGGGCAACTGTTTCACGAAAGCTTCATGTGATGTTTCGCGCCAAATTATCGGCTGTCCCCGGCTGGCTTGCGGTTTGCGCCGTAGCAGGGCTTGTGGCCGGCTGCTCGTCGACCAATGTCGACAAAACGGCGAACTGGAGCCCCAACAAGATCTACGCCGAAGCCAAGGACGAGTCCAACTCGGGCGCCTTCGACAAGGCGGTTCCGCTGTTCGAAAAGCTCGAAGGCCGCGCCGCCGGCACGCCGCTGGCCCAGCAGGCTCAGCTCGACAAGGCGTATGCCCAGTTCAAGGCCGGCGAAAAGCCCAACGCGCTCGCCACGCTCGACCGCTTCATGAAGCTGCACCCGGCCAGCCCGGCGCTCGACTATGCGCTCTACATGAAGGGCGTGATCAACTTCAACGACGACCTCGGCATCTTCTCGTTCATGACCCGGCAGGATCTGTCGGAGCGCGACCAGAAAGCCGCCAAGGAATCGTTCGAGTCGTTCAAGGAACTGGTCACGCGCTTTCCCGAGTCTCGCTACGCGCCCGATGCGCGCCAGCGCATGAACTACATCGTGAACTCGCTGGCCCAGTACGAAGTCCACGTGGCGCGCTACTACTACACGCGCGGTGCCTACCTCGCCGCCATCAACCGCGCCCAGCTGGCGCTGGCCGACTATCGTGAAGTGCCGGCGCTCGAAGAGGCGCTCTACATCATGGTCAAGTCGTACGACGCGCTCGGACTCACGCAATTGCGCGACGACGCACAGCGTGTGCTGACGAGCAACTACCCGAAGAGCGAGTACCTGGCCAAGGGCTTCCGCAGCAAGGACGACCCCTGGTGGAAGTTCTGGTAGCCACGCGGGCAGCGTCGTTCAGGCGCTGGCGCTGAGTTCGGCCAACGCCGTATCGAAATCCGCCTCGGTTTCCAGCCTGCGCATCGGCGGCAGCGCGTTCAGCAATCGCCGCCCATAGCCCATGGCGACCAGCCGGGTATCGCAGATCACCAGCAGCCCCTGATCGGTTTCGCGGCGGATCAGGCGCCCGGCACCCTGCTTGAGCGAGACTCCGGCTTCCGGCAGGAAGTAATCGTTGAACGGGCTTCGGCCCTGCCCTTCGAGTCGGCGTGAGCGCGCCTCGACCAGCGGGTCGTTGGGCGGCGGAAACGGCAGCTTGTCGATCACCACCAACTGCAACGCATCACCCGGCGCGTCGAAGCCTTCCCAGAAGGACGCCGAAGCGACCAGTACGCAGCCGGTGCGCCCGGCGCTCGCGCCTTCGCGGAAGCGGTCCATCAGCACGCGCTTGGGCAGTTCGCCCTGCACCAGCACCTCGGGCATTCCGTCTGCCTCGGCACGGCCGAACTGCTGGCGAATGGCGTCGCCGATCGTGCGCAACGCGCGCAGCGTGGTCGTGAGCACGAGCGTGCGGCCACCGAGCAATGCCGCACCACGCGCCGCGAGTTGTGCAACCGCGCCGCTGTGGCCAGGGTCGTTGGGCTTCGGAAACTGGCGCGGCACATACAGCGCGGCCTGATTGGCATAGTCGAACGGGCTGGCCACACGCAGAACCTCGGCCTCGCCGAGGCCGCAGGGTTCGGTGAACCAGCGCAGCTTCGGGTCATCGCCGAGTGTTGCAGAGGTAAAAATCCAGGCGCGCTCGACGGCATCGGGCTCTGCCTTGTCGGCTTTGAGCACGCGCGTCTGCACCGCCTCGGCGATGTCGAGCGGTGATTCGATCAGCCGCAACTGCTGCCCCACATCAACCCAGCGCACCGACTCGGGCGCACAAGCCAGCGCAAAGCGCGCCGCGCGTTGCGCGAGCTGCGTCGCGCGTTCGTGCAGGCGCACGAAGTCAGGCGCGATCTCGCTAACGCTGTCGAGCGCGTCCGCGGCCTGCGCAAAGCCTTGCTGCAACGCTTCCATCGACTGCTGCCAGACCCGGGCTTCGACACCCTCGGGCGCGGCCTCGATCCACCGTAACTTGGCACCGGGCCACTGCTTGCCGACCGCAAGCCGCAACTCGCGTGCAGCGCGTTCCACCGCAGCGACAGCACTCGTCCAGTCGACCAGCCCGCGCGCATGCTGCAGACCGGCCGCGAGCAAGTCGCGTGCGAAATCGAGCGCCTGCGCGGTGCCCAACTGCACACCCAGAAACTGAACACCGGTTTCGTTGAGCTGGTGGGCCTCGTCAAACACCACCACGCGCACGGTCGGCAACAGTTCGGCCATGCCGGACTCGCGCACGGCCAGGTCGGCGAAGAACAGATGGTGGTTGATCACCACCACGTCGGCGCCCAGCGCCTCGCGCCGCGCGGCGTTCACATGGCAGGGGCGGAACTGCGGGCACTGCGCGCCGAGGCAGTTCTCGCGGGTCGAGGTCACTAGCGGGATCAGCGGAGAGCGCTCGTCGAGACCCGGAAGCTCGGCCAGGTCGCCGGTGCGCGTGGACTTCGACCATTGCTCGATCTTGGCGAGCGTGCGGGCCGACGCGCGCTCGGGGCCCGCATCGTGACGCGCCAGTTCGAGCCGGTGCAGGCACAGGTAGCTCCCGCGGCCCTTGAGCAGCGCGGTGCGCACCGGCAGTCCGAGCGCCTCGACGAGGCGCGGAAGGTCGCGGCCGAAGAGCTGATCCTGCAAGGTCTTGGTGGCGGTCGAAAGCAGCACGCGTTCGCCGCTCAGCAGCGCGGGAACCAGGTACGAAAAAGTCTTGCCGACGCCGGTACCGGCCTCGACCACGAGTTGCCCACCCTCGTCGATGGTGCGCGCCACGGCCAGCGCCATCTCGGTCTGGCCCGCGCGTTCGCGGAACTGGTCAGCGGCGCGGGACAGTGCGCCATGCTGCGCGAAGGCTTCGCGCACTTCGTCTTCCAGGGACATCTCAGCTTTTTTCAGCACTGCGCACGATGCGCGGCGCACGAACTCGACGCGGCCAGCGCGCGAAACGCCCGGAAGTGGACAAAGCCTGGTGGCAGTTCATGTTCACGCCGGCTCTTGCGGATCAAGCAGCCGCACCAGCCGCTCGATCTGGTCCCGCAAGGCAAGCCGCCGCTTCTTCAGCCGGCGCAGCAGCAACTCGTCCTGCGGCGTCGACTCGACCAGCCGGTCGATGGTGGCGTCGAGGTCGCCGTGCTCGATGCGCAGCTCGATCAGTTGACGGGAAAGGGAGTGGAGATTGGAGTCCAACGGGCACGGTTCGGGAGCATTTCGGGGCTTCCCGTCTTCGCTTGATAATACGTCGTCTCACCGACTGACGAACAACGAAAGAGATCGCGCCACAGGCGCATGCAGCGCCCATGACCCGAGGCTTTCGAATTTCCGCCGCCACCGGCCTCCACAAGGGGGATCGGCCCTATCAGCAAGACCAGGTGTTGTTGATGAACCATCCACGCGTGGAAGGCTGCCTGCTCGGCGTGGTGGCCGATGGCATGGGCGGACGCAGCGGCGGACGCAAAGCGTCGGATCAGGTGCTCATGACCGCCAAGCAGCTGTTCAGCCGCTATGCGCCGGCCACGGACGACCTGCATGACTTGCTGCGCCAGATCGTGAACGACGCCCACACGGTGATCAAGCTCACCGCGCAGTCGAGCGAGCAGGAGCCGCACAGCACCGTGGCCGCTTTCGTGATGAACCCGGGCGGCGACGGTGCCTGGATCCACGCCGGCGATTCGCGCATCTACCATTTTCAGCGGGGCAGGCTGGTCAAGCGCACCCTCGACCATTCCTACGTGCAGGCGCTGATCGACCGCGGCGAGCTCAACGAAGAGGAAGCCAACGTGCATCCGCAAGGCAATATCCTGCTGGGATGTCTCGGCATGGCCGCTGCACCCCCCCCGATCGTCACGCACCAGTTGACGCGGCTCAAGCCCGGGGACGTGCTCATGGCCTGCAGCGACGGGCTCTGGCACTACTTCACGCCCGAGGAGATGGGTGCGGTGGTGGCCGAGCAATCGCCCCGGGCGGCGGTCGAATTGCTGGTGGCCGAAGCGCGCAAACGCGCGCGCGGAACCGGCGACAACCTCTCGATTGCCATCCTCAAGCTCGAGGCGCTTCCCAAGTAGCGTTGAGTTCAGGGCACCGCGGGCAGCGGCGCGGAGCGCGGCTTGTCGCGACTGGCGTTGCGCCGTTCGACCTCGGCGCGGTGCTGTGCCGCGTTTTGCAGTTTGCTCTCGTGCTCTTGCGCCAGCGAGGGCGCCTTGCCACGCTGGCGCGCGAGCTTGGCCTGTTCTTCGGCATGCGCGCGCTGCTTGGCCTCGAACGCGCGCTGGCGTTCTGCCTCTTGTGCAGCCAACCCCTCGCGGCTGGTCGCATGGCCAACCGCCCGCTCTTCACGCGCCTTCTGGGCTTGGCCGGCGCGCTCGTGCTGCGCCGCCTGCTCCTGTGCGCGCTGGGGCGCGGCCTTGTCCTCGATGCGTTGCAGTTGCGCAGCCGCACGGCGCTTGCGTTCGACGTCGTTGAGCGCGGCCTCCTGCCGCTTCAGATCGTCCGAGGTCGTGCGCGCCCGCCGGCGGCTGTCCAGGAGGCAGTCTTCGACCGCGAACTTCTGATAGCAGGCCGCGCGCTCGGCGGCAACACGCTTGTCGAGCGCCTGGCGTTCGGTCGCGATGCGCGCGCGCTCGGCTTCAGCGTCGAGCCCGCCCATGGTGGCGCCGGTCTGGGCCCATGCGGGCGAGACCACGGCAGCGAACAACAGCGAAAGCGCGATCTTCTTCATGTGAGGCGGGTGTCGACCGTGCGGCGCTCGAGCGCCAGAAACTCGGCCGACTGCATTTCGTTGAGTCGGGAGACGGTGCGGGGAAACTCGTGGGCCAGTGGCCCGTCGGTGTACAACGCCTCGGGCGCGACCTCGGCCGACAGGATCAGCTTGACGCGACGATCGTAGAACACATCGACCAGCCAGGTAAACCGGCGTGCTTCGGAGGCACGGTTTACCGACAGTTGCGGCACATCGGACAGCAGAACCGTGTGGAACTGGGTTGCGATCTCGAGGTAGTCGTTCTGTGAACGCGGGCCGCCGCACAGGGTCTTGAAGTCAAACCAGACCACGCCACCGGCCTTGCGCCGCGCGTGGATCTCGCGCGATTCGATCTTCAGCACCGGATTCTCGTCGGCGGTTTCGGCCAGCTTGTTGAAGGCGTCGCGCATCTCGTGGTCGGCCGTGGCGCCGTTCGGCGTGAGGTACATGCGCAGTTGCTCGAGCGTGCGACGCCGGTAGTCGGTGCCGTTGTCGACGCTCAGTACCTGGAGCTTTTCGTTGAGCAGCGCGATCGCCGGCAGGATGCGGTCTCGGTGCAGCCCGTTCGGATACAGGTCATCGGGCTTGAAATTCGAGGTCGTGACGAAACCCACGCCGTTGTCGAACAGCGCTGCCAGCAGCCGGTGCAGGATCATCGCGTCGGTGATGTCGGCGACGTGGAACTCGTCGAAGCAGATGAGCTTGTAGCGCTTCGAGATCCGCAGGCCTAGTTCGTCGAGTGGGTTGACCGTGCCCTGCAGATCGGCCAGCTCGCGGTGCACCTCGCGCATGAACTCGTGGAAGTGCAGGCGCGTCTTGCGTCGCAGCGGCACCGCGTTGAAGAACAGATCCATCAGGAAGCTCTTGCCGCGCCCGACGCCGCCGTACATATAGACGCCGCGCGGGATCTCCGGCCGGCGGATGAGCTTCTTGAACGCGTTGGAGCGCTGCTCCTTGTAGGCCGCCCATTCGCCGGCGCAGCGATCCAGCGCTTCGACCGCGCGCAGTTGCGCCGGATCGCTCTGGAACCCGCGCGTGGCGAGCTCCGCTTCGTAGGCCTGTTTGACGCTCAAAGGATCAGAAGTTCAGCGTGCGCTTGTCCACGGCCAGGGCCGCTTCCTTGGTCGCTTCGGAGAGCGAGGGGTGTGCATGGCAGATGCGCGCAATGTCTTCGCTGCTCGCCTTGAACTCCATCGCCACCACGGCTTCGGAGATCAGCTCGCTCACTTGCGGTCCCACCATGTGCACGCCGAGGATCTCGTCGGTCGTCGCATCGGCCAGGAACTTGACCATCCCGGTCGTGTCGCCCAGTGCGCGTGCCCGGCCGTTCGCCAGAAACGGGAAGGTACCGGCCTTGTAGGCGCGACCCGCGGCCTTGAGCTGCTGCTCGGTCTGGCCGACCCATGCGATCTCGGGGTGCGTGTAGATCACCCACGGCACGGTGTTGAAGTTGACGTGCCCATGCTGGCCGGCAATGCGCTCGGCCACAGCCACGCCCTCTTCCTCGGCCTTGTGCGCGAGCATCGGGCCACGCACCACGTCGCCGATCGCCCAGACGCCCGCAAGGTTCGTCTTGCAGTCGTCGTCCACCGTGATGGCGCCGCGTTCGTCCAGTTTGAGGCCCACCGCTTCGGCGTTGAGGCCGATGGTGTTCGGCACGCGGCCGATCGACACGATCAGCTTGTCGACATCGAGCGTCTGCGCTTCGCCCTTGGCATTGGTCCAGGCGATGCTCACGCCCTTCTTGCCCGACTTGATCTCGCCGACCTTGACGCCCAGCTCGATCTTCAGGCCCTGCTTGTCGAATGCCTTCTTGGCTTCCTTGGCGATCTGTTCGTCGACCCCGCCCAGGAAGGTCGGCAGCGCTTCGAGCACCGTAACTTCGGCGCCGAGGCGGCGCCAGACCGAACCCATCTCGAGGCCGATCACGCCGGAGCCGATCAGCGCCAGCTTCTTCGGCACGGCGCCGATGCGCAGCGCGCCGTCGTTCGAAAGAATGTTTTCTTCGTCGAACGCCGTACCCGGCAACGCGCGTGCGTTGGAGCCGGTCGCGATGATGATCTGCTTGCCGCTGATCGTTTCTTCGGTGGCACCCGCCACCTTGATCTCGTAGCCCGCGTCGCCCGCTTTGACGAACGAGCCGCGGCCATGGAACGACGTGATCTTGTTCTTCTTGAACAGGTAGGTGATGCCGTCGTTGTTCTGCTTCACGACCTGATCCTTGCGGGCCAGCATCTTGCCGATGTCGAGGCCGAGCCCCTCCACCTTGATGCCGTGGTCCGCAAAGCCGTGGCCCGCATGCTCGTAGTGCTCCGACGATTGCAGCAGCGCCTTCGAAGGGATGCAGCCCACATTGGTACAAGTGCCGCCCAGTGCCGGGCCGCCCTTGGCGTTCTTCCATTCGTCGATGCAGGCGACATTGAAGCCGAGTTGCGCCGCGCGGATTGCCGCGATGTAGCCGCCGGGGCCGCCACCGATCACGATGACATCAAATTGTTTGGACATAAACCTCTTTCAAGAAGTGCTCCTGACCAGAACACCGCGGAACCGGCTCTGCCGGGCCGCTGGTGTTGCCCCCTTGCAGGGGGTTGGCGAAGCGACACGAAGTGCGCGAAGACTGGGGGTGGATCAAATATCGAACAGGAGGCGCGACGGATCTTCCAGCGCTTCCTTCATCGCGACCAGGCCCAGCACGGCTTCGCGGCCGTCGATGATGCGGTGGTCGTAACTCATCGCGAGGTAGTTCATCGGACGAATCACGATCTGGCCGTTTTCGACGACGGCACGATCCTTGGTTGCGTGCACGCCGAGGATGGCCGACTGCGGCGGGTTGATGATCGGGGTCGAGAGCATCGAGCCGAAGGTGCCGCCATTGCTGATCGAGAAGGTGCCGCCGGTCATCTCTTCGATGCCCAGCTTGCCTTCCTGCGCCTTCTTGCCGTATTCGGCGATCTTCTTCTCGATGTCGGCAAAGCTCATCTGGTCGGCATTGCGCAGGATCGGCACCACCAGGCCGCGCGGCGAACCGACGGCAATGCCGATGTCGAAGTAGCCGTGGTACAGCACGTCGTTGCCGTCGACCGAGGCGTTCAGCACAGGGTACTTCTTGAGCGCATGCACGGCGGCCTTCACGAAGAAGCTCATGAAGCCGATCTTGACGCCATGTTCCTTGGTGAACACGTCCTGGAACTTCTTGCGCATCTCCATGACCGGGCCCATATTGACCTCGTTGAAGGTGGTCAGGATGGCGTTGGTCGACTGCGATTGCAGCAGGCGTTCGGCAATGCGCGCGCGCAGGCGGCTCATCGGCACGCGCTGTTCGGGGCGATCGCCCAGATCCGGCGCGCCGGTGGGTGCGCCGACCTGTTGCAACGCGGGCCGGGCGGCCGGTGCGGCCACGGCGGGCGCCGGTGCGGCCTTGGCGGTGGCGCCGGCAGCGACGGCGCCGAGCACGTCGCCCTTGGTCACGCGGCCGTCCTTGCCCGAACCGGCCACGTCGCCGGTGCTCAGCTTGTTGTCGGCCAGCAGCTTGGCAGCCGCCGGCATCGCCACGTCGGACTTCGAACCGCCGGTTGCAGCAGCGGCTGCGGCAGGTGCCGCTGCCGGCGCTGCTGCAGCAGGTGCCGCGGCTGCAGCAGGCGCCGCAGCGCCGGCCTTGCCTTCGGTATCGATCTTCGCGATCAATTGCTCGGCCAGCACCGTGGCCCCGTCGGGCTGGACGATCTCGGCCAGCACCCCGGCCGATGGCGCCGGCACCTCGAGCACGACCTTGTCGGTTTCGATTTCGATCAGGATTTCATCGATGGCGATGGCATCGCCGACCTTCTTCTTCCAGGTGAGCATGGTGGCTTCGGCCACCGATTCGGACAGCTGGGGGACTTTGACTTCTACGATAGACATTTGAGTTTTGCTCCGCTTCGTGCGCTTCTAAGTTGTGTCGTGAGGTTGAAATTACTTGGTCAGCACGAAGCCCTTGAGCTTGCCGAACGCGCCGTCGACCAGCGCTTTTTGTTGTTCCTGGTGCAGGTGCGAATAGCCGGCAGCCGGCGAGGCCGACGCGGCGCGGCCGGAATAGCCGAGCTTCTGGCCTTCCAGCATGTTCTCGTGGATGTAGTGCTGCACGAAGAACCAGGCGCCCTGGTTCTGCGGCTCGTCCTGCGCCCACACCACATCGACCAGGTTCGGGTACTTCCTGAGTTCGGCACCGAAGGCCTTGTGCGGGAACGGATAGAGCTGCTCGACGCGCAGGATCGCCACGTCGTCGCCGCCACGTTCCTCGCGCTTCTTGGCCAGGTCGTAGTAGACCTTGCCCGAACAGGCGATCACGCGCTTGACCTTCTCTACCTTGAGTTCCTTGCTGTCGGGAATGACGGTCTGGAAACCGCCCTTGATGAACTCGGACAGCGGCGAGGTCGCGTCCTTGTTCCGCAGCAGCGACTTCGGCGTCATGATGATCAGCGGCTTGCGCAGGTTGCGCACCATCTGCCGACGCAGCAGGTGGAAGATCTGGCTGGCAGTGGTCGGCTGGCAGACCTGCATGTTGGTGTCGGCGCTCAGCTGCATGAAACGTTCGATGCGAGCCGAGCTGTGTTCCGGGCCCTGGCCTTCGTAGCCGTGCGGCAGCATCAGCGTGATGCCGTTGACGCGGCCCCACTTCACTTCGCCCGAGGCGATGAACTGGTCGATCACGACCTGCGCGCCGTTGACGAAATCGCCGAACTGGGCTTCCCAGATCACGAAGGTGTTGGGGTCGTTCGAGGCATAGCCGTATTCGAAGGCCAGCACGGCCTCTTCCGACAGGATCGAATCGATCACGACGAAGGGCGCCTGGTTGTCGGCGACGTTCTGCAGTGGCGTGTAGGTGCCTTCGTCGAACTTCTCGCGGTTCTGGTCGTGCAGCACCGCGTGGCGGTGCGTGAAGGTGCCGCGGCCGCTGTCTTCGCCCGACAGGCGCACCGGATAGCCGCTGGCCACCAGCGAGGCGAAGGCCATGTGCTCGCCCATGCCCCAATCGATGTTGACGTCGCCGCGGCCCATGGCGGCGCGGTCGTCCAGCACCTTCTTCACCAGCGGGTGCACGGTGAAGCCGGACGGCACGGTCGTGATGCGCTCGGCCAACCGCTTCCATTCGGCGGTCGGAATGGCGGTGTCGCCAGCGTCGGTCCACTTCTTGTTGAGGAAGGGCGTCCAGTCGACCGCGTACTTGCTCTTGAAGTTGGTGAGCACCGGGTCGATGGTGTTCTTGCCTTCATCGAAGGCGGCGCGCTGCGCCTTGACCATGTCGTCGCCGAGCGTGTCGCCCAGCCCTTGCGCGGCCAGCTTGTCGGCGTAGAGCTTGCGAGTACCAGGGTGCTGTGCGATCTTCTTGTACATCAGCGGCTGGGTGAGCGAAGGGGTGTCCTGCTCGTTGTGGCCCAGCTTGCGGAAGCAGACGATGTCGACCACCACATCCTTGTTGAATTCCTGGCGGTACTGCAGTGCGAGCTGCGTGCACAGCACCACGGCTTCGGGGTCGTCGCCGTTCACGTGCAGCACCGGCGCCTCGATCATCTTGACGATGTCCGAGCAATACAGCGTCGAGCGGCTGTCGCGCGGGTCGCTGGTGGTGAAACCGATCTGGTTGTTGATGACGATGTGTACCGTGCCGCCGGTGTAGTAGCCGCGGGTCTCGGCCAGCGCCAGCGTTTCCATCACGACGCCCTGGCCGGCAAAGGCCGCGTCGCCGTGCACGATGATCGGCAGCACCGAGTCACCTTCCGTGTCGCCGCGACGGTCCATGCGCGCGCGCACTGAGCCTTCGACCACGGGGTTCACGATCTCGAGGTGGGACGGGTTGAACGCGAGGCTCAAATGCACCGGGCCGCCGGGCGTGGTCACGTCGGAGCTAAAGCCCTGGTGGTACTTGACGTCGCCGCTCGGCAGGTCCTCGGGTGCGGTGTGGTCAAACTCGGCGAACAGGTCGGCCGGCATCTTGCCGAGCGTGTTGACCAGCACGTTGAGGCGGCCGCGGTGGGCCATGCCGATCACGATTTCCTGCACGCCGCTGGCGCCGGCCTGGTTGATCAGCTCGTCCATCGCCACGATGAAACTTTCGCCGCCTTCCAGCGAAAAACGCTTCTGGCCGACGTACTTGGTATGAAGGAAGCGCTCGAGGCCTTCGGCGGCGGTCAGGCGGTTCAGCACATGCTTCTTCTGCTCGACGCTCAGTTGCGGGTTGGTGCGCGCGCTCTCGAGCTTTTGCTGCCACCAGCGCTTCTGGTTCTGGTCGGTCGTGTACATGTACTCGGCGCCCATCGTGCCGCAGTACGTTTCATGCAGGGCGTTCAACAGGTCGCGCAGCGACATCGTGTCGCGGCCGAAAAAGGTGTTGCTTGTGTTGAACACCGTTTCGAGATCGGCGTCGGCAAAGCCGTAGAACGAGGGCTCGAGTTCGGGAATGGACGGCCGCTCGGTGCGCTTGAGCGGATCGAGGTCGGCCCAGCGGGCGCCGACGTTGCGGTAGGCGGCGATCAGTTGCTGCACCGCGGTGCGCTTGCGGCCGAGTTCGGAATCGGCACCACTGGCCTGCACCACACGCGTGGTGCCCTGCTTGGCGCGCTCGGCGAAGGCGTTGATCACCGGCAGGTGCGCCACGTCCCTGGTGTTGCTGCCATCGGTGGCGGGCACGTTCTGGAGTGCGTCGAAATACGAGCGCCAGTTGTCGGGCACGCTGCCCGGATTGGCGAGGTAGTTTTCGTACATCTCTTCGACATAGGGCGCATTGCCGCCGAAGAGGTAGGTATTGCCCTGATAGGCTTGGTACGCCGAGGGCGTCGAGTTGCTCATGTTGCGCTGACCTTCGCTTCCCTGGGGGAAGCACTAGCTGGTTCAAGAAACCTTCCGCGACACGGCTGGACCGATTGGCGGATGCGACTGTGGCTGGGGAAGGGGCCTAGGTACCCCGGCATTGTGCCACGTTGAATATGGCACGACATGCGAGCCTTTCACCAGGCTTTCAAGGCGTCATCGATTGCCTGATTTGCTGCAGCGAGGCCGGATCGTCGATGGTGGTCAGGTCGCCCGGGTCGCGTTGCTCGCACACGGCCTGGATCGCACGCCGCAACAGCTTGCCGCTGCGCGTCTTGGGCAGCGCCGTGACGAAGCGCACGCGCGCGGGCCGCGCCAGCGCGCCGAGTTGATCCGCGACGCGCTTCATGATTTCGCCTTCGAGCTTCAGCGCCGCGTCGGCATCGGTTGCCGCATGGCCCGACCTGGGCACGACGAAGGCCATCGCCACCTGCCCCTTCAACGGATCGGCGACACCGACCACCGCGACCTCGGCCACGTCGGCATGGCCGGAAATGCTTTCCTCGATCTCGCGCGTGCCGAGCCGGTGGCCGGCCACGTTGATCACGTCGTCGGTGCGGCCCAGGATGTAGAAGTAGCCGTCTTCGTCGCGGATGCCCCAGTCGAAGGTCGAGTAGACCATCCTGCCGGGAATGCTGTTCCAGTAGGTGTTGACGAAGCGCGCGTCGTCGCGCCAAACGGTCTGCATGAAGCCGGGCGGCGTCGGGCCCTCGATCACGACGACGCCCTTCTGGTTCGGCGCGGTGAGTTCCTCGCCAGTGGACTCGTGCAGGATCTTCACGCGCCAGCCGTACATCGGCACTCCGGGGCTGCCGAACTTGCTCGGCTTCTTCTCGACGCCATTGGCGATGGTGATGATCGGCCAGCCTGATTCGGTCTGCCAGTAGTTGTCGATGATCGGCACGCCGAGCCCGTCGCTGATCCAGCGCGCGGTTGGCTCGTCCAGTGGCTCGCCAGCCAGGAAGAGCGCGCGCAGGCTCGACAGGTCGTATTTCTTCAGCAGCGCCGGATCCTGCTTCTTGAGCACGCGCACAGCGGTCGGGGCGCTGAACATCACGGTGACCTTGTACTTTTCGACCAGGCGCCACCAGATGCCGCCGTCCGGCTGCTGATCCAGCCCTTGTGTGGGCAAGCCCTCATACATGAGGGTCGCCATGCCGGCAATCAGCGGCCCATAGACGATGTAGCTGTGGCCCACGACCCAGCCGATGTCGCTGGTCGAGAAATAGGTTTCGCCGGCCCGGCCATCGAAGATGTGCTGCATGCTGGCTGCCAGCGCCACCGCATAGCCGCCGGTGTCGCGCTGCACGCCCTTGGGCCTGCCGGTAGTGCCGCTGGTGTAGATGGTGTAGCTGATGGCGGTCGATTCCAGCCAGACGCAGGGCACCACGGCGTTCAGGTGTTTGCTGGCCAGGGTGGCCATCAGATGGTCGCGGCCCGCGGTCAATTCCATTGCAGCCAGGCCACGGTCGGCCAGCAGCACGCTGGCGGGCTTGTGTTTCGACAGCCGGATGGCTTCGTCCAGCAGCGGCTTGTAGGCCAGCACCTTGCCGCCGCGCAACCCTGCATCGGCGCTGACGACCACCTTGGGCTCAGCATCCTCGATGCGCGAGGCGAGCGAGCCGCTCGCGAAGCCGCCGAACACCACGCAGTGGATCGCGCCGATGCGGGCACAGGCCAGCATGGCGAACGCCGCCTCGGGAATCATCGGCATATAGATCAGCACGCGGTCGCCCTGCCCCACGCCGAGTTCGATCAGGCTCGCAGCCACGCGCTGAACCTCGGCATGCAGCTCGACGAAGCTGTAGCTGCGCTCGACGCCGGTTTCGGTCGAGACGAAGATCAGCGCCGACTGGTCGCCGCGCGCAGCCAGGTGCCGGTCGACCGCGTTGTGGCAGAGATTGGTGGTGCCACCGACGAACCAGTTCACGAATGGCGGGCGACTTGCATCGAGGATTTGCCGCGGCGGCGCCTGCCAGTCGATCAGATTCGCCTGCTCGGCCCAGAAAGCCTCGGGGTCATCGACGGAGCGGCGGTAGAAGTCGCTGTACGAGGCCATGCAGTTGTCTCCTGGCTAGCGGATCAGCGCCTGGAATTCGCGGAACGCGGGGTGCTCGGCGCTGCGCAGCCACTCAAAGCCGACCATCTCGGTGGTCACGAGTTCGGCGCCGGCACCGGCCAGGCGGTCGAACGCGGCGTCCCGGTTGCGCTCGGTGCGCGAGCTGCAGGCGTCGGTCACGACCCAGACTTCGAACTCGTCTTCCAGCAAGTCGAGCGCTGTTTGCAGCAGGCAAACATGGGCTTCGCAGCCTGCAATGACGATGGTGTTGCGCTCCTCGGCCGCAGCCGGCGGTTTCTGCAGATGTTTGGGCAGGCTGCGCGCGTTGCCTTGCGGCACCGCTTTGGCCGGCACACGCAGCCATTCGCCCAGGCCCTCTTCCACGCCGCTGAAATGCATCTTGGACAGAGTGCGCTGGCACAGGGCACGGATCGCGGCCAGATTTTCGCCGAGCTTCGACGGGTTCTGTTCGGTGCCGAACACCGGCACGTCGACCAGTTTTGCGAGTTGGCCGAGCCGCACCGCATTGGCGGCCGCCGCATCGCCTTCGAAGATCGCCGGCATCAGACGCGCCTGGTAGTCGACCAGCACAAGTTGGGATTGGGAAGCGTCGAGCAGCATGGGAGCGGATGTCTTTTGAAACGGGGGCTAGACCGTACCACCGAACAGGTCGCGCTGGCCGCCCGATCAATCCGGCATCAATCGGATCAGCTGCCCGTTCGATTCATCGGTCAGCACATAAAGCAGGCCGTCGGGCCCCTGCCTGACATCGCGAATCCGCCCCCTGCCTTCCTGCAGCAGCTTGTGCTCGGCCACGACCTTGCCATCCTTGAGCTCGATGCGATCCAGATAGCCGAATTTCAGCGAGCCGACGAACAGGTTGCCCTTCCAGCCGTCGCCGTAGCGATCGCTCGTGAGAAAGGTCATGCCCGAGGGCGCGATCGAAGGCACCCAGTAGTGCAGCGGCTGCTCCAGGCCGTCCTTCGCCTTCAGGCCGTCGCCGATCCTGCCGCCGCCGTAGTTCTCGCCATAGGTGATCACCGGCCACCCGTAGTTGCGGCCGGCTTGCGCAACGTTGATCTCGTCGCCGCCCTGCGGCCCGTGCTCGGTCATCCAGAAACGCCCGTCCGGCGCGAGTGCAGCGCCCTGCCCGTTGCGATGGCCGTAGCTCCAGATCTCGGGCAGCGCGCCGGCCTTGCCCGCAAAGGGGTTGTCCTTCGGCACCGTGCCGTCTTTCCGGATGCGGATCACCTTGCCGTGATGGTTGTCGAGCGTCTGCGCATCTTCCTTGCGGCTGAAACGGTCGCCGAGCGTGAGAAACAGGTTGCCGTCTCCCGACTCGACGATGCGGCAGCCGAAGTGCGAGCGGCTGGCGAACTTGGGCTTCTGGCTAAAAATAATCTTCACGCCCTCCACCCGGCTGCGGTCGGCCGACAGCTGCGCGCTTGCGAGCGCCGTGCTGTTGGCGCCGCCGCCGCCCGCCTCGGGCTCCGAAAAACAGAAGTACACGGTGCGGTTGCGCACAAACGCCGAGTCGACCAGCACGTCGAGCAGGCCGCCCTGGCCTCCGGCCGCAATGGCCGGCAGCCCCGCAACTGGGGCGCTGAGCTTGCCGTCTGCCTCGACCACGCGCAGTCGCCCTGGCCGTTCCGTCACCAGGAATCTGCCTTCGGGCAGAAAACTCACGCCCCATGGATGGTCGAACCCGCTGGCCAGAATGACCGGTCGCGGTGCAGCCATTGCACCGCAACAAATCCCCGCGAGTAGCCAGCCGGTCCGCGTGCACCACCAGCGGGCCCCGAATTTGCTATGCATTGCCATTCCTCAGGTTGGTGAAGTCGGATGTTAAAGATCTGTTGCAAACCATTGAAGCTGTTTAACAAACTTTCGGGTTACATCGCAGTGACAGGGCATGACCCGACTCGGTGCATCTTTACATCTCATATAACGAATTCCAAAAAAAACATATGCAGGACAATGACTTACATGCACAATCGCGAACTCGCATGAAATTGACATCACTGTTTGTCATCAATATCCTACGCACCATGCGTTTTTTCGTCTTACCCGCTTCCCTCCTCCTTGCCTTCGCAGCGCACGCTGCGCCGCACCACGACCGCTCCGACGACATGGAACGCTTGCTGGGCGACAAGGGTTTGATCGGGCAACTCGATCAAGTTCGCCAGACGGTGACCGACCGAACCTCCGAACTCGTGGTGAGCGCCATCGGATTTCTCGGTGTTCCCTATCGTCGCGGCGGCAACACTGCCGAAACGGGTTTCGATTGCAGCGGCTTCGTCCGCGCGATGTACAACCAGACCGTCGGCCTCGTGCTGCCGCGCCGCGCTGAAGAGCAGGCCGCAGCCACCCAACCGGTGGCGCGCGCCGACATGAAGCCGGGCGATCTGGTTTTCTTCAACACCATGCGGCGCGCATTCAGCCATGTCGGCATCTACGTCGGCGAAGGCAAATTCATCCATTCTCCGAAGCCCGGCGCGCAGGTGCGGGTGGAAGACATGACGGGCAGTTACTGGCAAAGACGCTTCAATGGCGCGCGCCGGGTCGAAGCGGCGCAGGGATCGGCGGCCAAGGCTGGCGACTGAATCCGCGGCCACGCGGTCATCGACCGCCCCATGAAAAAACCCGCCAGCGGCGGGTTTTTTCATGGGCGGCACTCCGGTGCCTGCCAGGTTCAACGCTTTGAAGGCGGCAGATCGGTGCAGGTGCCGTGCGCCACTTCCGCCGCCATGCCGATGCTCTCGCCCAGCGTCGGATGCGGATGGATGGTCTTGCCGATGTCGACTTCGTCGGCGCCCATCTCGATGGCCAGCGCGATCTCTCCGATCATGTCGCCTGCATGGGTGCCGACGATGCCGCCACCCAGGATGCGATGCGTCTCGGCATCGAACAGCAGCTTGGTGAAGCCCTCGTCGCGCCCATTGGCAATGGCGCGGCCGGAAGCCGTCCAGGGGAAGTGACCCTTCTTGACCTTGATGCCTTCGGCCTTGGCCTGGTCTTCGGTGAGGCCGACCCACGCCACCTCGGGGTCGGTGTAGGCCACGCTCGGGATCACGCGGGCGTTGAAGGCGGCGCTGGACAGTTCCTTGTCGCCCTTCTGCTCGCCCGCGATGACCTCGGCCGCCACGTGCGCCTCGTGCACCGCCTTGTGCGCCAGCATCGGCTGGCCGACGATGTCGCCGATCGCGAAGATGTGCGGCACGTTGGTACGCATCTGGATGTCGACGTTGATGAAGCCGCGATCCGTCACGGCCACGCCGGCCTTCTCGGCGCTGATCTTCTTGCCGTTCGGGCTGCGGCCCACGGCCTGCAGCACCAGGTCGTAGACCTGCGGCTCTTTCGGCGCCTGATCGCCCTCGAACCTGACCTTGATGCCTTCCTTGGTCGCTTCGGCGCCCACGGTCTTGGTCTTAAGCATGATGTTGTCGAAGCGCGGCGTGTTCATCTTCTGCCAGACCTTGACCAGGTCGCGGTCGGCGCCCTGCATCAGGCCGTCGAGCATTTCGACCACGTCGAGCCGTGCGCCGAGGGTCGAATACACCGTGCCCATTTCGAGGCCGATGATGCCGCCGCCCAGGATCAGCATGCGCTTCGGGTCGGTGCCCATCTCGAGCGCACCGGTGGAGTCGACGATGCGCGGATCGCCCTTCGGCATAAACGGCAGGCTGACCGACTGCGAGCCGGCAGCGATGATGGCGTTGCGGAACTTGACGACCTGCTTCTTACCGGTCGTGTCCCAGCTCGTGCCGGAGGTTTCTTCCACCTCGAGGTGGTACGGGTCGATGAAATTGCCGACGCCGCGCACAACGGTCACCTTGCGCATCTTGGCCATCGCGGTCAGGCCACCGGTGAGCTTGCCCACCACCTTGTTCTTGTGGCCCAGCAGCTTGGCGCGGTCGACCGTCGGCGCCGCGAACGTGACGCCAAGCGACTCGAAGTGCTTGACCTCGTCCATCACCGACGCAACGTGCAGCAGTGCCTTCGATGGAATGCAGCCGACGTTCAGACACACGCCGCCGAGCGTCGCGTAGCGCTCGACCAGCACCACCTTGAGGCCGAGGTCGGCCGCGCGGAAGGCGGCTGAATAACCGCCGGGGCCAGCGCCGAGCACGACCACATCGCATTCGACATCGACCGCGCCGCCGTAGCTCGATGCGGCCGCGGGGGCCGGCGCCGGGGGCGGTGCGGCAGCCGGCTTCACTGCCGCAGCGGCGGGCGCAGGGGCTGCTGCCGGGGCAGCAGCGGGCGCTGCGGCGCCATCGACCTCCAGCGTCAGCACCACCGAACCTTGCTTGACCTTGTCGCCGACTTTCACCGCCAGCGTCTTGACCACACCTGCTGCCGACGACGGGATCTCCATGGAGGCCTTGTCCGATTCGACCGTGATCAGCGATTGCTCGACCTTGACCGTGTCGCCTGGCTTCACCAGCACCTCGATCACAGCGACTTCGTCGAAGTCACCGATGTCGGGCACCTGAATTTGTTGTTCGCTCATTTGGACACCTTGAGTTTGAGTGTGAGAACGTCGACCGGTTCGGCCGAATTGCGATCGAATTCGCAAGCCGCGGCGATGCCGGCCTGCGCGACTTCCAGCGCACTGCGCGCCTTGGGGTAAGCCGCATGCATGGCGCCGAGCGCAAAGCTGCGTCCGGAGCCGATGCCCCAGAACTCCTTGAACTCGAACACTTCGCGGTAGCTGTAGATGCCGTAGATGCCGCTCGGGTTGGCCAGCAACACGGTGAACTGGCTCGACTCGTAGGGCTCGTGCTCGTCTTCCTTGGTCTGCAGGAAGAATGAGTCCTTCAGCACCGGATGCAAGTGCAGGAAAGTGCGGTACACCTCGTCCTTGCTGCCCAGGCGCAGTTCCTCGCGCGGGATGCTGGCCAGCGCATGCCGCAACGCAGGGAAGTGCGCAGCCGAACCGGCCACCGCCATCACGCTTTGCCCGGCCGCATCGTCGACCTTGAACATCTTGCGGTTGGCCTCCATGCGCTGCGACATGCGCGTGTCCCCGAAGGTCACGAGCGAGTCGGCCACCATTGCCACCTGGCCGCCCTTGCGGGCGGCCACCACCGTGGTCATAGCAGGATGCGGCGGTAGTCGGCGAGCACCTGCCCGAGATACGCGTTGAAGCGCGCCGCCAAAGCCCCGTCGATGACACGGTGGTCATACGACAGCGACAACGGCAGCGTCAGGCGCGGCACGAACTGCTTGCCGTCCCACACAGGCTTCATCTGCCCCTTGGACAGGCCCAGGATGGCGACTTCGGGCGCATTGATGATGGGCGTGAAGTGCGTGCCGCCGATGCCGCCAAGGGAGCTGATCGACATGCATCCGCCCTGCATGTCGGCCGAGCCCAGCTTGCCGTCGCGCGCCTTCTTGGCGAGTTCGCCCATTTCCACGCTGATCTGCAGGATGCCCTTCTTGTCGGCATCTTTCAGCACGGGCACCACGAGCCCGTTGGGCGTGTCGGCCGCGAAGCCGACGTTGTAGTAGTGCTTATAGACCAGCGTGTCGCCGTCGAGGCTGGCATTGAAATCAGGGAACTTCTTCAGCGCCGCCACCACCGCCTTGATCACGAAGGCCAGCATCGTCACCTTGACGCCCGACTTCTCGTTCTCCTTGTTGGTGGAGACGCGGAAAGCCTCGAGCTCGGTAATGTCGGCCTCGTCGTTGTTGGTGACGTGCGGGATCATCACCCAGTTGCGGTGCAGATTGGCGCCGCTGAGCTTCTTGATGCGCGACAGATCCTTGCGCTCGACGCCGCCGAACTTCGTGAAGTCGACCTTGGGCCAGGGGATCAGGCCCAGCGCCGCACCGTCGCCGCCGCCGCTCGCCGGTGCCTTCGCGCCTGCTGCCTTGGTGCTGGACTGGCCGCTCATCACGGCGCGGGTGAAGCCCTGGACGTCTTCCTGCGTGATGCGGCCCTTCGGCCCCGAACCCTTGACCTCTTCCAGCGGCACGCCGAGTTCGCGCGCGAACTTGCGCACGGAGGGGGATGCGTGCGGCAGACCGGCGCTGGGGGCCACCATCGGCTGATGCGCAGCAGGCGCCGCTCCCGCAGACGCTGCCGGCGCCGCAGCGGCGGGCGCCGACGCGGTGGCCGGCGCTGGCGCAGCTGCAGCCTGTGCCGGTGCGGCCGGCGGTGCCGCGGCACCGGCGGCCGAGCCTTCGATCACCGCGATCAGATCGCCGATGTTGACCGTGTCGCCGACCTTGACCTTGAGCTCTTTCAGCACGCCGGCGGTGGACGAGGGAATCTCCATCGACGCCTTGTCCGACTCGACCGTGATCAACGACTGCTCGACCTTGATCGTGTCGCCGGCCTTGACCAGGATTTCGATGACGGCCACGTCCTTGAAGTCGCCGATGTCCGGCACCTTGACGTCGATCGGGCCGGCCGCCGCTGCAGGCGCCGCGGCAGCGGGCACAGGTGCAGCCGCCTGTGCAGGCGCGGTAGCAGGGGCCGCGGCTGCTGCAGGGGCGGGAGCGGCGGCGCCTTCGGCCTCCACCACCAGCACGATCGAGCCTTCCTTGACCTTGTCGCCGACCGCGACCTTGAGTTCCTTCACCACGCCGGCCGTGCTCGACGGGATTTCCATCGACGCCTTGTCCGACTCCACCGTGATCAGCGACTGCTCGGCCTTGACCGTGTCGCCCACCTTCACCAGCACCTCGATCACCGCGACTTCATCGAAATCGCCGATGTCCGGCACTTTGACTTCCACTGTTGCCATGTTGTGTGTCTCCCGCCTTGTGGCGTTGATGATTACGCGTAAAGCGGGTTGATCTTGTCGGCGTCGATGCCGTACTTCTTGATCGCTTCGGCCACCTTGGCGGCCGGCAGCGTGCCGTCTTCGCTGAGCGCCTTGAGTGCGGCCACAACGATGAAATGGCGGTTGATCTCGAAGTGTTCGCGCAGCTTGCTGCGGAAGTCGCTGCGACCGAAACCGTCGGTGCCCAGCACCTTGTAGGTACGGCCCTTCGGGATGAACGGACGCACCTGCTCTGCATAGGCCTTCATGTAGTCGGTCGAGGCGACCACCGGGCCAGTGCTGGCAGCGAGTTGCTGCGCGATGAACGGCACGCGCGCCGTGTCGGTCGGGTGCAGCAGGTTCCAGCGGTCGGCATCCTGGCCGTCGCGCGTGAGCTCGTTGAAGCTCGGGCAGCTCCACACGCTCGCGCTCACGCCCCAGTCCTTCTCGAGCAGGTCCTGCGCCGCAAAGCTCTCGCGCAGGATCGTGCCGCTGCCGAGCAGTTGCACGGTCGGCGCCTTGGCCTTCAATGCCGGGCCCTGCTTCGACAGGTACATGCCCTTGATGATCTGTTCCTCGGTGCCGGGCTGCAGGCCGGGCATCGGGTAGTTCTCGTTGAGCAGCGTCAGGTAGTAGTAGACGTTTTCCTGGCGCTCGACCATGCGCTTCAGGCCGTGGTGCAGGATCACGCCGACTTCGTGCGCGAAGGTTGGGTCGTAGCTGACGCAGTTCGGGATGGTGTTGGCCAGGATGTGGCTGTGGCCGTCTTCGTGCTGCAGGCCTTCGCCGTTCAGCGTGGTGCGCCCCGAGGTGCCGCCGAGCAGGAAGCCGCGCGCCTGCATGTCGCCAGCCGCCCAGGCCAGGTCGCCGATGCGCTGGAAACCGAACATCGAGTAGTACACGTAGAACGGCACCATGATGCGGTTGTTGGTGCTGTACGACGTGGCTGCCGCGATCCAGCTGGCCATGCCGCCGGCTTCGTTGATGCCTTCCTGGAGGATCTGGCCGGCCTTGTCTTCGCGGTAGTACATGACCTGATCCTTGTCGACCGGGGTGTACTGCTGTCCTGCGGGGTTGTAGATGCCGATCTGGCGGAACAGGCCTTCCATGCCGAAAGTGCGCGCTTCGTCGACCAGGATCGGCACCACGCGCGGGCCGAGCGCCTGATCGCGCAGCAACTGCGTGAGAAAGCGCACGTAGGCCTGCGTGGTCGAGATCTCGCGGCCTTCGGCCGTGGGCTCGACCACCGACTTGAAGGTTTCCAGCGAAGGCACCGTGAAGCTTTCATCGGCCTTGGTGCGGCGGTGCGGCAGGTAACCGCCCAGTGCCTTGCGGCGCTCGTGCAGGTACTGCATTTCGGGCGTGTCGTCGGCAGGCTTGTAGAACGGAATCTCGGCCAGCTGGCTGTCCGGAATCGGAATGTTGAAGCGGTCGCGGAACGCCTTGATGTCTTCGTCGGTGAGCTTCTTGGTCTGGTGCACGTTGTTCTTGCCCTCGCCGCTCTTGCCCATGCCGAAGCCCTTGACGGTCTTGATCAGCAACACCGTCGGTTGGCCGGTGTGGTTCACGGCCGAATGGAACGCTGCATAGACTTTCTTCGGGTCGTGGCCGCCACGCTTGAGCTGCCAGATCTCGTCGTCCGTCATGTGGGCAACCATCTCGAGCGTGCGCGGATCGCGGCCGAAGAAATGCTTGCGGACATAGGCGCCGTCGTTCGCCTTGAAGGCCTGGTAGTCGCCGTCGAGCGTTTCCATCATGAGCTTCTTGAGCGCGCCATCCTTGTCACGCGCCAGCAGCGGATCCCATTCGCTGCCCCACAGCAGCTTGATCACGTTCCAGCCCGAGCCGCGGAACTCGCCTTCGAGCTCCTGCACGATCTTGCCGTTGCCGCGCACCGGGCCGTCGAGGCGCTGCAGGTTGCAATTGACGACGAACACCAGGTTGTCGAGGTTCTCGCGGGCGGCCAGGCCGATGGCGCCGAGCGACTCGACCTCGTCCATTTCGCCGTCGCCGCAGAACACCCAGACTTTGCGGTTCTCGGTGTTGGCGATGCCGCGGGCATGCAGGTACTTGAGGAAGCGGGCCTGGTAGATCGCCATCAGCGGGCCGAGGCCCATCGATACGGTCGGGAACTGCCAGAACTCGGGCATCAGCTTCGGATGCGGATAGCTCGACAGGCCCTTGCCATCGACTTCCTGGCGGAAGTGCAGCAGTTGCTCTTCGGTCAGGCGACCTTCGAGGTAGGCGCGCGCATAGACGCCCGGCGACACGTGGCCCTGGATGTAGAGGCAGTCGCCGCCGTGGTTTTCGCTCTCGGCATGCCAGAAGTGGTTGAAGCCGGCGCCGAACATGTGGGCCAGCGAGCCGAACGAGCCGATGTGGCCACCGAGGTCACCCCCATCGACGGGGTGATGGCGATTGGCCTTGACCACCATGGCCATCGCATTCCAGCGCATGTAGGCGCGCAGGCGCTCTTCGACTTCGATGTTGCCCGTGCAGCGCGCTTCCTGGTCGGGCTCGATTGTGTTGACGTAGCCGGTGTTGGCCGAGAACGGCATGTCGATGCTGTTCTGGCGTGCATGTTCGAGCAATTGCTCGAGCAGGAAGTGGGCGCGCTCCGGGCCCTCGCTCTGGATCACGGCGGACAGCGCGTCCATCCACTCTCGTGTTTCCTGTGTGTCCGCGTCGTTCGCGGCCGAGCCAAAAAGATTCTCGGGATTTGCCGACATGTTGTTTGTCTCCTGGATGTGGATGGCAGCAATTTACCGCCGGGTTTGCATCGCGCGGCAGTTTCGCATAAATTTTATGAGATTTCAAATGGTGCGTGTTGATTTCTTATTATGAAATATATTGCAGTACTTCAGAGGCGATGGGCGGGCAATCGCCTGCCTCGTCGAAAGCCATTTCAGGCGCATTCGGCGGCGCAAGCCGGGGGTTCCCCTAAACTCGCGCGATGCCCCTCTCTTCCCCCGTCACCGCAGCGCGTCACGTCGTGAACGCGTCGCCGTTGTCGTGGTGGCGCCGCTGGTGGCGCAGGCAAACGCCGGTGTTGCAGGACGCGGTGGCCATGCTGGCGCCGCTGGCAGCGGTGTTGCTGTTTCTGGCGGCCATCGTGTCGGCCTTCTGGTATTTGCGCGCCGAAGAACTCGGGCGCGAGCAGGAGTCGGTCAAACGCGATGTCGAATACGCCCAGCAGCGCGTGCGGCTGCGGTTGCTCGAGCGGCAAGAGCAGCTGATGCGCATTGCGCGCGATGCATCCAATCGCGAGATCGATCCGACCGAGTTCGCGAGCCGGGCCGAGTCGCTGGTGAGCCAGTTCCCCGAACTTCAGGCCG
This sequence comes from Variovorax nitratireducens, assembly GCF_051216545.1. Taxonomy (NCBI): domain Bacteria; kingdom Pseudomonadati; phylum Pseudomonadota; class Betaproteobacteria; order Burkholderiales; family Comamonadaceae; genus Variovorax; species Variovorax nitratireducens. The sequence continues at coordinate 24,601 of NZ_JBPJZO010000004.1, read as the reverse complement.
TAACCTGGATCGACGACCGGCGTCGGGTGCGCGCAGCTTATGGGGCGCCCAGCCTGCATCCGGCCCAGCAACATGCGATCGGCGAGGTGCTGCGTCCGGGCGACATCGAAACCAACTACGCGCTTGCGCGCGAATTGCGCCAGCCGGTGTTTTCGCAGCCGGTGGCGGGCAGCGATCCGCCAAGCCTGCTGCAGCTCCACATTCCGCTGTTTGACCAGGGCCTGTTTGCCGGCGTGGTGCTCGGCGAGTTCTCGATCGACGGGCTGCTGCGCTACGGCATCCCGCCAGAGGTGTCGGCACGCTATGCGGTGTCGCTGCTCGACGCCAAGGACGGGCTGATCGCCGGCAACACCGTCAACCCGCGCGAGCCCGGCGCTCGGCTGCTGCCGTGGGCCGAGCACACCAACGAGTACGAGGTGCCGGTGTCGCCGGTCGGCAACGGGCTGCTGCTGCGCGCGCAGGCCTACCGCACCTCGCAGGGCATCGTCGGCAACGGGCTGTTCTGGCTGGTGGTCGCGCTCAGCGTACTGACCAGCTGGATGCTGATCGGCACCTGGCGCCACACCCGGCGGCGCCTGCAGGCACAACAGGCGCTGATGGCCGAAACCAACTTCCGCCGGGCGATGGAAAACTCCATGCTGACTGGCATGCGCGTGCTTGATCTCGAAGGCCGCATCACCTACGTCAACGCGGCGTTCTGCGCGATGACCGGCTGGAGCGAGTCCGAGCTGGTCGGCCAGACGCCGCCCTTCCCCTACTGGCTGGAATCCGACCGCGAGGTGATGACCGAGCGGCTCGAGGAAGAGCTGCATGGCCGCGCCCTGCCGGGCGGCTTTCAGGTGCGAGTGAAACGCAAGAACGGCAGCGTGTTCAGCGCCCGCCTGTACGTGTCGCCGCTGATCGATGCGCGCGGGCATCAAACCGGCTGGATGACGTCGATGACCGACATCACCGAGCCCACGCGCATCCGCGAGCAGCTGTCGGCCTCGCACGAGCGCTTCACAACGGTGCTGGAAGCGCTCGACGCCTCGGTGTCGGTGGCGCCGCTCGGCAGCGAGGAACTGCTGTTCGCCAACAAGCTTTACCGCAGCTGGTTCGGCTCCGACACCATCGGCCACCTCGGCATGGTGGCGCAGGCTGGTGTGCCGGCGTCGCAGGCGCACGACGAGGGTCTGGACGACGTCGACCCGTTCGCCGGCCTGCCGATCGACACGCTGACCGGCGCCCAGCCGGCCAACAACGAGATCTTCGTGCCCGAACTCGGCAAGTGGCTCGAAGTGCGCTCACGCTACCTGACCTGGGTCGACGGGCGGCTGGCGCAGATGGTGATCGCCACCGACATCACGCCGCGGCGCGACGCCGAGGATCTGTCGGCCGCACAGGCAGATCGTGCGCAGTCCGCAAGCCGCCTGATCACGATGGGCGAAATGGCCTCCAGCGTGGCACACGAGCTGAACCAGCCGCTGACCGCCATCACCAACTATTGCAACGGCATGGCCTCGCGCATCCGCGGCCAGACCATCGACAACGAGGCGTTGCTGGCAGCGCTCGACAAAACGTCCAAGCAGGCGCAGCGGGCCGGCCAGATCATCCAGCGCATCCGTTCCTTCGTGAAGCGCAGCGAGCCGAATCGCACGCCGGCCGAGGTCGGCGCGATGGTGAGCGAAGCGGTCGAGTTGGCCGGTATCGAGCTGCGCCGGCGCAACGTGCGGCTCAACCACTACGTGGCGGCGCGGCTGCCGATCCTGCGCGTCGATCCGATCCTGATCGAGCAGGTGCTGGTCAACCTGCTGAAGAACGCAGCCGAGTCGATCGACGCGGCCGAGCGGCCGCTGGCGCGCCGCAGCGTCGAGCTGCGCGTGTTGCCGAGGATGGCCGAAGGCCAGAATGCCGTCGAGTTCTCGGTGCAGGACACCGGCATGGGCCTGGCGCCGGAGGTGATGGACCGGCTCTACGAGGCTTTCTTCTCGACCAAGCCCGAAGGCATGGGCATCGGGCTGAACCTGTGCCGCACCATCGTCGAGTCGCACCGCGGGCGGATGCAGGCAGAGAACCTCTACAATGGTTCAGAGGTCGTCGGTTGCCGTTTTTCCTTCTGGATTCCGGTGCTTGACGCTATCAATTCCGTAGCAAGCGACGAGGCAAAGGTACCCGCATGAGTTTGATTCCGAAGAAGGGCACGGTCTACGTCGTCGACGACGACGAAGCAGTGCGCGATTCCCTCCAGTGGCTGTTGGAAGGCAAGGACTACAGGGTGCGCTGTTTCGATTCGGCTGAATCCTTTCTGTCGCGCTACGACCCGCGCGAAGTGGCCTGCCTGATCGTCGACATCCGCATGGCCGGCATGACCGGTCTCGAATTGCAGGATCGCCTGATCGAACGCCGCTCGCCGCTGCCGATCGTGGTCATTACCGGCCACGGCGACGTGCCGATGGCGGTCGACTCGATGAAGAAGGGCGCGATGGATTTCATCCAGAAGCCGTTCAACGACGAGGAACTGGTCACGCTGGTCGAGCGCATGCTCGAGCATGCCCGCGGCGCCTTTGCGCAGCACCAGCAATCGGCCAGCCGCGACGCGCTACTGTCCAAGCTCACGGGCCGCGAGGCACAGGTGCTCGAGCGCATCGTCGCCGGGCGGCTGAACAAGCAGATCGCCGACGACCTCGGCATCAGCATCAAGACGGTGGAAGCGCACCGCGCCAACATCATGGAGAAGCTCAACGCCAACACCGTGGCCGATCTGCTCAAGATCGCGCTCGGGCAGGCCGCCCCGGCCAAGGCCTAGACGACCCTATCGCCGCGATAGCCATGAATGCCCGCCACGCCTGCGTCAGCGGGCGTTTTTACTTGGAGAATCGAAACCCATGACGGCTCAATTGATCGACGGCACCGCGCTGTCCCGCACCCTGCGCACCGAGGTCGCCTCCCGCGCCGCCGCCCTCAGGACAAAAGGCGTCACGCCCGGCCTCGCCGTGGTGCTGGTCGGCGAAAACCCGGCCAGCCAGGTCTACGTGCGCAACAAGGTCAAGGCCTGCGAAGACAACGGCCTGCATTCGGTGCTGGAGAAGTACCCGGCCGACCTGAGCGAAGCCAACCTGTTGGCGCGCGTCGATGCGCTCAACAACGACCCCGCCATCCACGGCATCCTGGTGCAATTGCCGCTGCCCGCCCACATCGACGCGCAAAAGGTCATCGAAGCCATCTCGCCGGCCAAGGACGTCGACGGCTTCCACGTTGCTAGCGCGGGCGCGCTCATGACAGGCGCGCCCGGCTTCTGGCCCTGCACGCCCTATGGCTGCATGAAGATGCTGGAGTCCATCGGCTACAAGCTGCGCGGCAAGCATGCGGTGGTGATCGGCCGCAGCAACATCGTCGGCAAACCGATGGCGCTGATGCTGCTGGCGCAGAGCGCCACCGTGACCATCTGCCACAGCGCGACGCACGACCTCGGCGCCATGACGCGCCAGGCCGACGTGATCGTCGCCGCCGTCGGAAAGCGCAATGTGCTCACGGCCGACATGGTGAAGCCCGGCGCGGTCGTGATCGACGTCGGCATGAACCGCAACGACGACGGCAAGCTCTGCGGCGACGTCGACTTCGACGGCGTGCGCGAAGTGGCCGGCTGGATCACGCCGGTGCCCGGCGGCGTGGGCCCCATGACCATCACGATGTTGCTGGTGAACACCCTTGAAGCGGCCGAACGCGCCGCCAATTGATTGAGACCATGAACCCCAACCCGCTCCTCGACTTCACCGACCTCCCGCTGTTCGACCAGATCCGGCCCGAGCACGTTGCCCCTGCGGTCGACGTGATGCTGGCCGAGGCCGATGCCGCACTGCAGACTGTCACCGCGCCGGCGTTCCCGGCTGAATGGCTGGCCATTGCGAAGGTGCTCGATGTGTCGACCGAGCGTTTCAGCCGCGCCTGGGGTGCAATCGGCCACCTCAATGCGGTGGCGGACACGCCCGAGCTGCGCGCCGCCTACAACGACGCCATGCCGCGGGTCACGGCGTTCTGGACGCGACTCGGTTCCGATGAGCGGCTTTACGCCAAGTACAAGGCGATCGACCCGGCCACGCTGAACCCCGAGCAGCGCCAGGCCCACAAGTACGCGGTGCGCAACTTCGTGCTCGGCGGTGCAGAGTTGCAGGGCACCGCCAAGGAGCGCTTTGCCGCGATCCAGGAACGCCAGGCCGAGCTGAGCCAGAAGTTCAGCGAGAACGCCCTCGACGCCACCGATGCCTTCGCGTACTACGCAGCCCTGGGCGAACTCGAAGGCGTGCCCGAAGACGTGGTCAGTACCGCGCGTGCGGCGGCCGAAGCCGAGGGCAAGGAAGGCTACAAGCTCACGCTCAAGATGCCTTGCTACCTGCCGGTGATGCAGTTTGCAAAAAGCAGCGCGTTGCGCCAGACGCTCTACCGCGCGTACGTGACGCGCGCCAGCGAGTTCGGCGACCCGGCGCTCGACAACACGGCGCTGATCCGCGAGATCCTCGCGCTGCGGCAGGAAGAAGCGCAACTGCTCGGCTACAAGAACTTCGGCGAACTCTCGGTGGTGCCGAAGATGGCGGATTCGCCCGACCAGGTGATCAAGTTCCTGCGTGACCTCGCCGTCAAGGCCAGGCCCTACGGCGAGCGCGACCTGGCCGACCTGCGCGTGTTTGCGAGCGAGCAACTCGGCATGAGCGACCCGCAACCCTGGGACTGGAGCTACGTGGGCGAGAAGCTCAAGGAGGCGCGCTATTCCTTCAGCGAGCAGGAGGTGAAGCAGTACTTCACCGCGCCGAAAGTGATGGCCGGCCTGTTCAAGATCGTGGAGACGCTGTTCGAAGTGAACATCCAACGCGACGGCGCTCCGGTGTGGCACCCAGCCGTCGAGTTCTACCGCATCGAGCGCGGGGGGCAGAAGATCGGCCAGTTCTACCTCGACCCCTCGGCGCGCGCCGGCAAGCGCGGCGGCGCCTGGATGGACGACGTGCGCGCACGCTGGCTGCGCCCCGACACGGGCGCGCTGCAAACGCCGGTCGCGCAACTGGTCTGCAACTTCGCCGAAGGCGTCGACGGCAAGCCGCCACTGCTCACGCACGACGACGTAACGACGCTGTTCCACGAGTTTGGCCACGGCCTGCACCATATGCTCACGCAGATCAACGAGCGCGATGTCTCGGGCATCAGCGGCGTCGAATGGGACGCGGTCGAGCTGCCGAGCCAGTTCATGGAGAACTTCTGCTGGGAGTGGGACGTTCTTTCGCACATGACTTCGCACGTCGACACCGGTGCGCCGCTGCCGCGCGCGCTGTTCGACAAGATGACCGCGGGCAAGAACTTCCAGAGCGGCCTGCAGACGCTGCGCCAGATCGAGTTCTCGCTGTTCGACATGCTGCTGCACACGCGCTACGACGCCGCGACGGCCGCTCCCGGCGCGGTGATGGCACTGCTGGGCGAGGTGCGTCGTGAGGTCGCCGTGATGCCCTCGCCCGAGTTCAGCCGCACGCCCAACACCTTCAGCCACATCTTCTCCGGCGGCTACGCAGCCGGCTACTACAGCTACAAGTGGGCCGAGGTGCTTAGCGCCGACGCCTATGCGGCGTTCGAGGAAACCGTGGGCAGCAACGGCGAGCCGAGCATCGAGACCGGCCGAAAGTACCGGCAGGCGATTCTCGAAGCCGGCGGCAGCCGCAGCGCGATGGAGTCGTTCAAGGCCTTCCGCGGCCGCGAACCGCAGCTCGATGCGCTGTTGCGCCACCAGGGGATGGCCGAAGTCGAGGCGGCCTGATGGATACTCGGGTCATTCGTTGACCCGGAGTTTCCGATGCCCCTTTCTACCCGTCTCACTGCCCTCGCCTTCTTGCTGATCGCCGCTGGCGCCATCGCGCAGCCTGTGTACCGCAACGTCGACAAGAACGGCAAGGTCACCTTCTCGGATCAGCCGCCGGCTGCCAACGTGCAGCCGACCGCGCCACGCGGCGGCGGTGCCTCGGCCGGCGCCACCGGCGCGGGCCTGCCCTACGAATTGCGCCAGGTGGTTCAGCGCTACCCGGTCACGATCTACACCGGCGAAGATTGCGTGCCCTGCGGCACCGCGCGTTCAATGCTGACCACGCGTGGCATACCGTTCGACGAACGCGTCGTCAAGACCAACGAAGACATCGACGCACTCCAGCGCCTGAGCGGGCAGAACTCGCTGCCGCTGCTGACCATCGGCGCGCAACAACTCAAGGGCTATTCGGACGGCGAATGGTCTCAGTACCTCGACGCAGCCGGCTATCCCAAGAGCAATCAGTTGCCGGCGGGCTACAACCGTCCGCCAGCGCAACCGCTGGTGGCGGCCCAGCAGGCAGCGCCCCCGCGCCCTGCGCCAGCGCCCGCACCTGCGGCTGCGCCGGCTCCTCCGCCGGCCGCAACCGGCCCGACACCGAGCAACCCCGCCGGCATCAAGTTCTGAGCGACGGCGCGCCGCCGAAGACAAGCGTCTGAACGCCGTCCGGCGTGGCGAGCAGGCACACGTCGGCCTTCTGGTGCGCGAACACGCCCACAGTCACCACGCCGGGCCACTGGCTCACCTCAGTCTCAAACGCGAGCGGGTCGGTGATCTTCAGGCCGGTCACGTCCACGATGTGCTGGCCGTTGTCGGTGACCAGCGGCAGACCGTCCCGCTCGCGCACCTGGGCCAGTCCGCCCAGCCGCTCGAACTGGCGCATCACGCGGCGCGCTGCCATCGGAATCACTTCCACCGGCAACGGAAACGCGCCGAGCACCTCGACCCGCTTCGACAGATCGGCAATGCAGACAAAGCGCCGCGACTGCGCAGCGACGATCTTCTCGCGCGTGAGCGCCGCGCCACCGCCCTTGATCATGAAACCGCGGCCGTCGATCTCGTCGGCGCCATCGATGTATACGGCCAGTTCCTCCACCTCGTTGCTGTCGAATACCTCGATGCCGAGTGCACGCAGGCGCTCGGTCGAAGCCACCGAGCTCGACACCGCGCCGCGGATCGTGTGCTTGATCGTCGCCAGCGCCTCGATGAACTTGTTGACCGTCGAGCCGGTGCCGACGCCGACGATCTCGCCGGCCACTACGTAGTCGAGCGCGGCGCGGCCGACCTGGGTCTTGAGTTCGTCTTGGGTGAGCGGGCTGGCGGTCATCGGGGAGAATCCTGGGTTGTCGTTGTCTGTCTGAAGCCCTGGATTATCCGATGTCGCTGTTGCTGCCTTACGCCCTCGCCCGCCCATTCCTGTTCGGCCTCGACGCGGAGCATGCGCACGAACTCACGCTCGACGGACTGGCCCGCACGCAGAACACGCCGCTGGCCTGCGTCTACACGGCCGCGCGCGTGGAAGACCCGGTCACGCTGGCGGGGTTGAGCTTTCCCAACAAGGTCGGCCTTGCCGCCGGGCTGGACAAAAACGCACGCTGCATCGACGCCTTCGCAGCCATGGGCTTCGGCTTCGTCGAGGTCGGCACGGTCACCCCGAAAGCGCAGCCTGGCAATGCCAAGCCGCGCATGTTCCGCCTGCCGCAGCGCGAAGCGCTGATCAACCGCCTTGGCTTCAACAACCAAGGCCTCGATGCCTTCATCTCGAACGTGCAGCGCGCGCGGTTTCGCAAGCGCGCCGGCCGTTCGGCGCCGATGCTGCTCGGCCTCAACATCGGCAAGAACGCTGCCACCCCGATCGAGCGTGCAACAGACGACTACCTGCTATGCCTCGAAGGCGTGTATGCGCACGCCGACTACGTGACGATCAACATCTCGAGCCCCAACACCGCCAACCTGCGCGCGCTGCAAGGCGACGAGGCGCTCGATGCGCTGCTGGGCGCGCTGGCGCAACGGCGGGAGGCACTGGCCGCAGCGCACGGCAAGCGCGTGCCGCTGTTCGTGAAGATCGCGCCGGATCTCGAAGAAGCACAGGTTGCCGTGATTGCCGCGACGCTGAAGCGCCACGCCATGGACGGCGTGATCGCGACCAACACCACGCTGGCGCGCGATGCAGTGGCGGGCCTGCCGCACGGCAACGAAAGCGGTGGCCTCTCGGGCGCTCCGGTGCGCGAGGCCAGCAACCGCGTGGTTGCGCAACTTCGTGCAGCACTGGGGAAGGGGTTCCCGATCATCGGCGTGGGCGGCATCCTGAATGCCGCCGATGCCAAGGCCAAGGTCGCGGCCGGTGCCGACGTGGTGCAGATCTACACCGGGTTGATCTACCGCGGCCCCGCGCTGGTGCGCGAGGCCGCTCAGGCGCTGAAGAGCGCCTGAGCGCTCATCCGTTCAACGCATGCGCCAGAGCACGGGCGCGATCAACGCGGCCCACCGCAACAATCGGCGCGGCCCAAGTGCAGCCACCACCGCGGCGGCAGCCACGCCGGAAGCAACCGGATGCTGCCGCGCAATGCGCAACGCTGCGGCGGCTGGCGATTCGTCGGGTGGAGGGACGCCCGGCGCCGCTGGCGGCGCCGGTGTTTCGAGCACCGCAATGCGCTGGCGCTGCCGTTCGATACGGGCGAGCAGTTCCGCCTGCGTGGCCGGACGCGGGGAAGGTGCGGCGGCTTCGTCCTCGTCGCGGTCCCCACCCAGGCCGAAGCGCTGTTGCGCCCATTCCCAGTCGCGCTCGAACTCGCGACGGGTCGGGGCAAAGGCGCTCTTCGCGCCTTGCAGCGTCGACACGAGTGCCAGCACAGCGCTCAGCCAGAGCGCGATCCACACCCCGGCCACCGACCAGGCCGCCGTGGTGCGGCTCGGCGTGTCCCAGAAGTGCACGACCACTGCGACAGACAGCAAAGCCACCGTAACCGTGGTGAGGCCGAGCACGGCGATCACCAGAACGAGCATCTGCTTGAGACGCCGCTTCTCGTCCTCCCATGCCATGCGCACCAGCTGAACGCGGTCTTCTGCCGCCAGCGCGCCCTCGCCGGCCGCAATGCGCAGCCGACGCAGCCGGGCGTCTAGCCCGAACAGCGACATGAGCTTCATCGACAGGCCTCCAGCCTGCGATTCAGGCGCTCAGGCAGTGGGCGTTGCGCGTGTAGGGCTGCGCGCTCAGCTGCGGCGGCCAAGCAGCAGACCCACCAGCACGCCAACCGCGAGGGCGGCACCAGCGATCTGCCACGGTTCATCGTGCGCGTAGGCGTTGGCGGTGTCGGCCGCGTCGCGCGCCTTCTTGGCGGCGAGCTTGCCCTTTTCGGCGGCAAGTTCACGGGCAATCGCCAGCTTGGCATCCACCCGCTGGCGCAGCGCCTTGATGTGGGGAAGCGAGTCGAGTTCCTTGCTGGCCAGAACGCCGCGCACGTCGTTGGCCAGATCTTCAGCCACCGCGTTGGCGGCCGCTTCGAGGTTTTGGGTGGATGCAGTCATTGAAATCTTCCCTCGGTGAGTTGCGCCGGCACCGCGCCGGCCACTGCACGCCTGCAAGCGGCGTGCCGTTCCATCGTACATGGGTTGCGCGGGTCTTTTGCGCGCCCGCGCTCAGACTTTTGCCAGCAATTGCGCAACGCGGCGCGCAATCGCGAGGCTGCTGGTGAGCCCCGGGGATTCGATGCCGAACAGATTGACGAGTCCCGTCACACCGTGCTGCGCCGGCCCCTGGATCATGAAGTCGGCAGCCGGCTCGCCCGGCCCCGAGATCTTCGGCCGGATGCCGGCGTAGCCGGGCACCAGCGCACCGTCGGCAAGCGCCGGCCAGTAGCGGCGCACCTCGGCATAGAAGCCTTCGCCCCGGATCGGATCGACGACCAGATCCTGCGGGGAATCCACCCACTGCACATCAGGCCCGAATTTGGCCTGCCCGCCGAGGTCGAGCGTGAGATGGACGCCGAGGCCCGCCGCTTCCGGCACCGGGTAGATCAAGCGCGTGAAAGGCGCGCGGCCGGCCAGGGTGAAGTAGTTGCCCTTGGCGAAGTACGCGGTCGGCACCGCATCGGCGCGCAGCCCTTTGAACCGTTTCGCCAACGCCGGCGCGCCCAGCCCTGCCGCGTTGACCACGCTGCGGCAACGCAGTTGCGTGCCGTCCGCTGCTGTCAAAACGATCGACCCTGGCTCGCATTCGGCACTCGCCACCGGCGATTTGAGCGCCACCACGCCACCGGAATTTTCGAATTCGCCTTGCAGGCTCAGCATCAACGCATGGCTGTCGACGATGCCGGTGCTGGGCGAATACAGTGCCGCCAGGCAATGCAACTGTGGCTCCATCGTGCGGGCCTGCTCGGCAGTGAGCCATTCGAGGTCATCGACACCGTTGTCGAAGACCCTGGCGCGAATCGCGTTGAGCTGCGCCACCTGCGCCTCTGAGGTGGCCACGATGAGCTTGCCGCAGCGGCGATGGGGCAACCCGCGCGCGATGAGGTAGTCGTAGAGAAGGTGTTTGCCCTCAACGCAAAGCTGTGCCTTCAGCGACCCCTTGGAGTAATAGATGCCGGCGTGGATCACTTCGCTGTTGCGCGAACTGGTGCCGGTGCCGATTGCGCCTTCGCTCTCCAGCACGATCACCTCGCGCCCGGCGAGCGCCAGTTCGCGTGCCACGGCCAAACCCACCACGCCGGCACCGATGACGGCGCAATCGAATTCATCCATCGCGCGAGCTTAGCCGCGCAACGGGACTGCGTTCAAACGCCCGCCTGGTGGATTGCCAGTCGCACAGGACTGGCCGGCTCGGCAGGTTCAATCGGCGGCGTGCCAGGGCCCTCATCGGGTTCGACCGGCAAATCGGCCGGGTCAGGTGTGATCGGGGTGGGCAAATCGGGGAATGTGGCCATGCGGGACCTCCTTTCGCTTCGCTTCTACCGCTGATGCGCATCGGCCGCCACGGTGAACACGCGCAACCATGCGTCGGCCGGGGCCGACATGCGTGCGTAAAAGCGAAGGAAATTGGTGGGCGGTGGAGGTTTCGAACCTCCGACCCCAGCAGTGTGAATGCTGTGCTCTACCCCTGAGCTAACCGCCCCGAGCGGTACCTGGAACAGCCGCGAGGGCTGCTGGCACCGCCAGAAATGTTCGACACTTTCGTGCGAAGCCCGCGATTATGCCACAGCATTTTCGCCAGTTTGGCGAAACAGCGTGCGGCCATTGCTGGCTTTGTCGAGTTGCTGCAACGCGGCTTCGTGCAGGGCCAGTTCGTGCTCGCCGGCGCGCAGCACCGGCAGCGCAAAGCTCCGCAGATCCACCGTGATCGCCATGCCGAGCGTGGGCTCGTTCGACGCCACATCGATCAACAGCGCGTCCTGCCCCCGCGTGAGGTTGATGTAGACGTCGGCCAGCAGTTGCGCGTCGAGCTTGGCGCCGTGGAAAGTGCGGTTGGAGCGATCCACGCCGAAGCGGTCGCACAGCGCATCGAGCGAGTTGCGCTTGCCCGGATACACCTGCTTGGCCATCGCGAGCGTGTCGGTGATCTCGCCGACGAAGGTGCGCAGCGGCGGCAGGCCGGCCAGTTCGAGCTCCTTGTTCAGGAAACCCACGTCGAAGGCGGCGTTGTGAATGATGAGTTCTGCGCCGCGCAGGTACTCGACAACGTCGTCCGCCAGCGTGGCGAACTTGGGCTTGTCGCGCAGGAAATCGGTAGTGAGCCCGTGCACCTTCAGGGCGTCTTCGTGGCTCTCGCGCTCGGGGTTGAAGTAGATGTGCAGGTCGTTGCCGGTCAGCTTGCGGGCGAACAGCTCGACGCAGCCGAGTTCGATCACGCGGTCGCCGTTCTCTGCGGAGAGGCCGGTGGTTTCGGTATCGAGAACGATCTGGCGACTCATGTGTGCCCCCTGTCTCGGCACTTCGTGTCCTCGCCACCCCCCAAGGGAGTGCGAGCTTGCTCGGGGCGGCCCGGCGCTGCGCTCATCAATGATTCTCCTTGGCGTGATTGATCGAGTATTTGGGGATCTCGATCGTTACGTCCTTCTGCGCCAGGATCGCCTGGCAACTCAGCCGCGACTGCGGCTCCAGCCCCCAGGCGCGATCGAGCAGATCGTCTTCGGTTTCGTCCGACGGATTGAGCGACTCGAAGCCCTGGCGCACGAGCACGTGGCAGGTGGTGCAGGCGGCGCTCATCTCGCAGGCGTGCTCGATGTTGATGTGGTTGTCGAGCAGCGCCTCGCAGATCGAGGTGCCGGCCGGCGCGGTGACTTCTGCGCCCTGCGGGCAGTACTCCGCATGCGGGAGGATCTTGATGATGGGCATCTACTTGTTCTTCTAGAGAGACTCGACTTTGCGGCCCGACAGCGCGCGCGCGATGCCCTGGTTCATGCGTTGTGCGGCAAAGGCCTCGGTGCCGTCGGCCAGTGCCTTGGTGGCAGCTTCGACCGTTGCAGCTTCGGTGGCGCCGCGCGCTTCGCGCAGCGCAACCATCAGCGATGCGATGGTGGCACGCTCATCGGCCTCGAGCAGATCGCCGTCGGCGTCGAGTGCGCTCTGGGTTGCGAGCAGCATGCGGTCGGCATCGACGCGGGCCTCGACCAGCGCTCGGGCCTGCATGTCAGCAGCCGCGGTCGAAAAGCTTTCCTGCAGCATCGCCGCGATCTGGTCGTCCGACAGCCCGTACGAGGGCTTGACCGTGACATGCGCCTCGACGCCACTGCCCTGCTCCTTCGCGCCCACGCTCAGCAGGCCGTCGGCATCGACCGTGAAGGTCACGCGGATGCGCGCGGCACCCGCGACCATCGGTGGAATACCGCGCAGCTCGAACCGCGCAAGGCTGCGGCAGTCGGCCACCAGGTCGCGCTCGCCCTGCACCACATGGAGCGCCAGCGCGGTCTGGCCGTCCTGGTAGGTGGTGAAATCCTGCGCCATCGCGGTCGGGATCGTCTGGTTGCGCGGCACGATGCGCTCGACCAGGCCACCCATGGTCTCGATGCCGAGCGAGAGGGGGATCACGTCGAGCAGCAGCAGGTCGCTGGCACCGGCGTTGCCGGCCAACTGGTTTGCCTGGATCGCGGCGCCGAGCGCTACGACCTCGTCGGGGTTCAGGTTGGTCAGCGGCGGTCGGCCAAAGAACGCAGCTACCGCTTCGCGAATCTGCGGCATGCGCGTGGCGCCACCGACCAGCACGATGCCCTGCAGCGCATCGGGCTTGAGCTTCGCGTCGCGCAGCGCTTTGCGCACGGCGGCGATGGTGCGGTCGGTCAGCGGCCGGGTGGCTGCGTCGAATTGCTCGCGCTTCAGATCGAGGCAGACTTCGGCGCCCGCCAGCCAGGCATGGAAGGCGGTCGAATCGGCGTCAGACAATGCTTCCTTGGCGGCGCGCGCGGACGCCAGCATGTCGGCCTTGTCGGTGTCGCTGGCGGCCTTCAGCCCGGTTTGCGCCAGCACGAGCTCGGCCAGCGCATGGTCGTAGTCGTCGCCGCCCAGCGCCGAATCGCCACCCGTAGCGATCACCTCGAACACGCCCTGCGTGAGCCGAAGGATCGAGATGTCGAAGGTGCCGCCGCCGAGGTCGTAGACCGCGTAGACGCCTTCGCTGGCGTTGTCGAGGCCGTAGGCAATGGCAGCCGCAGTCGGCTCGCTGATCAGCCGTAGCACCTTGAGGCCGGCCAGCTCGGCCGCGTCCTTGGTGGCCTGGCGCTGGCCCTCGTCGAAGTAGGCCGGCACGGTGATCACGGCGCCGTAGACCTCGTCGTCGAAACTGTCCTCGGCGCGAAAACGCAGCGTCGCCAGAATCTCGGCGCTGACCTCGACCGGCGACTTCAGGCCCGCAACCGTCTGCACCTTGACCATGCCGCCTTCGTCGATCAAATGGTACGGCATGGCATCGCGGTTCGCGATGTCGGCCAGCCCGCGGCCCATGAGCCGCTTGGCCGAGGTGATGGTGTTGGCCGGATCGCCGGCGCGCGCCACCAGCGCATCGAAGCCGATCTGGCGGCGTTCGCGGTCGACATAGCGCACCGCCGAGGGCAGCAGCACGCGGCCCTCGGTATCGGGGAGGCACTCGGCCACGCCGCTGCGCACCGCAGCGACGAGCGAATGGGTGGTGCCGAGGTCGATACCGACCGCGATGCGCCGCTGGTGCGGGTCGGGCGCCTGGCCCGGTTCTGAAATCTGCAGCAATGCCATGGCGCTATTGTCCCCACTGCGCGGCTTTGGCATCGATGTCCTCGGCAAAGCGCTCAATGAACATCAGGGCTCTGACCTGACGCGCCGCACCCGCGTAGTCGCCTTTTTCGTCGATCAGCCAGTCGAGCGACGACAGCGCACGCGTACGGCCCGCGTCGACCTCGTTTCGCAAGGCATCAAGGCTGGCTTCGTCGGCCACGTCTTCCAGCGCCTCGCGCCACTCCATCTGCTGCACCAGAAAATCGCCCGGCATGGCCGTGTTGTTCTCGGCCTCGATCGGCGAGCCGTTCAGCTCGCACAGGTAGCTCGCACGCCGGAGCGGGTTCTTGAGGCGCTGGTAAGCCTCGTTGATGCGAACCGACCATTGCATCGCCACGCGCTGTGCAGACGCGCCCTGGGCCGCAAAGCGGTCGGGATGCGCCTCGCGCTGCAGTTCCTTCCAGCGCGCATCCAGCGCGGCGCGATCCTGCGCGAAGGTCGTCGGCACGCCGAACAGTTCGAAATCTGTGTCTTGGAGATTCATGGCAATAAAAAACCGCCTGCAAAGTCAGCGGCGGCTGTGTCGGTGCCAGCTCGGGGAACGCCGCGGAACCGGCTTTGCCGGTCCGCTGGTGTTGCCCCCTTGAGGGGGAAGTGGCTACACGAAGTGAGCCGCCTCGGGGGTGGGCTAAATCCGGAAGCTCTCTCCGCAGCCGCAGCGATCGCGCTCGTTCGGATTGATGAACTTGAAGCCCTCGTTCAGGCCTTCGCGCACGAAGTCGAGCTGCGTACCGTCGATGTAGGCCAGGCTTTTCGGGTCGACCAACACCTTGATGCCATGGTCTTCGAACACGACGTCCTCCGGCGCGAATTCGTCCACATACTCCAGCTTGTAGGCCAGGCCCGAGCAACCGGTGGTCTTGACGCCCAGCCGCACACCCACGCCCTTGCCCCGCTTGCCGAGGTAGCGTGTGACGTGGCGCGCGGCCGCTTCGGTGAGCGTCACAGCCATCTCAGTGAACCGCTGCTTCCGATGCGGCTTGCGCCGTGGCGCCGTGCTTGGCCTTGTAGTCGTTCACGGCGGCCTTGATCGCGTCTTCGGCCAGGATCGAGCAATGGATCTTGACCGGCGGCAGTGCCAGCTCTTCGGCGATCTGCGAATTCTTGAGTGCAGCCGCTTCGTCGAGCGTCTTGCCCTTGACCCACTCGGTGACGAGCGAACTCGAAGCGATGGCCGAGCCGCAGCCGTAGGTCTTGAAACGCGCGTCTTCGATCACGCCGGTTTCGGCGTTGACCTTGATCTGCAGCTTCATGACGTCGCCGCAGGCCGGTGCGCCAACCATGCCGGTGCCAACCGAGTCGTCGCCCTTTTCGAACGAGCCGACATTGCGGGGATTTTCGTAGTGGTCGATGACCTTGGGTGAATATGCCATGGGGTTACCTCTTTGAACTTGATCAGGGCGTGGATGTCAGTGGGCCGACCACTGGATCGTGCTGATGTCGATGCCGTCCTTGAACATCTCCCACAAGGGGCTGAGTTCGCGCAGCTTCGCCACGTTGTGCTTGATGGTCGAGATCGCATAGTCGATCTCTTCCTCGGTCGTGAAGCGGCCGATCGTCATGCGCAGGCTGCTGTGGGCCAACTCGTCGCTGCGGCCCAGCGCGCGCAGTACGTAGCTGGGCTCCAGGCTGGCCGACGTGCATGCCGAGCCCGACGACACCGCCAGACCCTTGATACCCATGATCAGCGACTCGCCTTCGACGTAGTTGAAGCTGATGTTCAGGTTGTGCGGCACGCGCCGTTCGAGGTCGCCGTTGATGAAGACCTGCTCCACGTCCTTCAGGCCGTCGAGCAGGCGCTTCTGCAATGCGGCCGCCTTGGCGACGTCGTCTTTCATCTCGAGCTTGGCAAGCCGGAAGGCCTCGCCCATGCCGACGATCTGGTGCGTGGGCAGCGTGCCCGAACGCATGCCGCGCTCGTGGCCACCGCCGTGCATCTGGGCTTCGAGCCGGACGCGCGGCTTGCGGCGCACGTACAGCGCGCCGATGCCCTTGGGGCCGTAGGTCTTGTGCGAAGCCAGGCTCAACAGGTCGATGGGCAGCTTTGCCATGTCGATCTCGACCTTGCCGGTGGCCTGTGCCGCGTCGACATGAAAGATCACACCCTTTTCGCGGCAGATGTTGCCGAGCGCGACCACGTCCTGAACGACACCGATCTCGTTGTTCACGAACATGACGCTCGCGAGGATGGTGTCGGGGCGGATCGCAGCCTTGAACTTGTCAAGGTCGAGCAGGCCGTCTTCCTGCACGTCGAGGTACGTGACTTCGAAGCCCTGGCGTTCCAGCTCGCGCATCGTGTCGAGCACCGCCTTGTGCTCGGTCTTGACCGTGATCAGGTGCTTGCCCTTGCCCTTGTAGAACTGGGCCGCGCCCTTGATCGCGAGGTTGTTCGACTCCGTGGCGCCCGACGTCCAGACGATTTCGCGCGGGTCGGCCCCGATCAGCCCGGCCACTTCGCCACGCGCCTTTTCGACCGCCTCTTCGGCTTCCCAGCCCCAGGCATGGCTGCGCGACGCCGGATTGCCGAAATGCTCGCGCAACCAGGGAATCATCGCGTCGACAACGCGCGGATCGACCGGCGTGGTCGCGCCGTAGTCAAGGTAGATCGGGAAATGAGGAGTGACGTCCATGGCTGGCTCGGGCTGGCGAAGGAAGAAGATTGTTAAATCGGGGGGGGCGCTTTTTCGGCTCGGTGCCCGAAGGCACCGACCGGATCACGACTTGGCGAAAACGTTACCCAGCGCGAACACCGAATTCGGTGCGTTGATCCGCATTGGCTTGACCACCGGCTGGGCTGAGATCGCACGCTTGATGACCGGCTTGTTCTCGACCTGCACGCCCTTGGCGAGCTGATCGTCGACCAATTTTTGCAGCGTGACCGAATCGAGGAATTCGACCATCCGCTGGTTCAGCGACGCCCACAACTCGTGCGTCATGCAGCGGCCGGCTTCGCCGAGGCAGTTTTCCTTGCCGCCGCACTGCGTGGCGTCGATCGGCTCATCGACGGAAACGATGATGTCCGCCACCGTGATCTCGGTGGCCTTGCGGCCCAGCGAATAACCGCCGCCCGGGCCACGGGTCGACTCGACCAGTTCATGCCGGCGCAGCTTGCCGAACAACTGCTCGAGGTACGAGAGTGAAATCTGCTGGCGCTGGCTGATGGCAGCCAGCGTGACCGGGCCGGTGTTCTGGCGGAGGGCCAGGTCGATCATCGCGGTGACCGCAAAACGGCCTTTTGTTGTGAGACGCATTGCAAGCTCCTGTGTGCTTACCGTTGAAATGACACCAAACCCGGGCGGGGCTGGGTGACGTCGTCTCCGCCCTTACCGACCCTTCATCGATTGGTGTTACCAATCGGTTGGAGCCGACCCTTCATCGGGAGTTTCTTTGTTGTTGAGTGTTTCAGTCAAGTATAGCAGAAAGTCCCTCGCTCCTTCCGGGTAAACCCGAGGGAGCGGCGTCGGAGCGCCGCTCAGGTGCGCGTTTCGCCGGGGGTCAGCACGGCGATGTTGTCCCCGCCACGTGCGCCGAAAGCCTGCTCGCGCAGCAGCGCCAGCTGGTCGCGCACACGCGCCGCCTTCTCGAACTCGAGGTTGCGGGCGTGCTCCAGCATGAGTTTTTCGAGCCGCTTGATCTCGCGCGAGACGTCTTTTTCGCTCATGTCCTCGACCTTGGCGCGCTCCAATTCGAGCTTGGCCATCTCCTTGCCCGTCTTTTCGCTGTAGACGCCGTCGATCAGATCGCGCACCTGCTTCAGGATGCTGCGCGGCGTGATGCCATGGGCCTCGTTGTGGGCGATCTGGTGGGCGCGCCGCCGGTCGGTCTCGCTGATTGCCCTCTTCATCGAATCGGTCATGCGATCGGCGTACAGGATCGCCTTGCCGTTCAGGTTGCGCGCGGCACGGCCGATGGTCTGGATCAGCGAGCGCTCGGCCCGCAGGAAGCCTTCCTTGTCGGCGTCCAGGATCGCCACCAGCGACACCTCCGGAATGTCCAGCCCCTCACGCAGCAGGTTGATGCCCACCAGCACGTCGAACGCGCCCAAACGCAGATCACGCAGGATCTCGACCCGCTCGACCGTGTCAATGTCGCTGTGCAGGTAGCGCACCTTGACGCCGTTGTCGCCCAGGTAGTCGGTCAGCTGCTCGGCCATCCGCTTGGTCAGCGTGGTGATCAGCACGCGCTCGTTCTTTTCGACGCGC
Source organism: Variovorax nitratireducens (assembly GCF_051216545.1). Lineage (NCBI taxonomy): Bacteria > Pseudomonadati > Pseudomonadota > Betaproteobacteria > Burkholderiales > Comamonadaceae > Variovorax > Variovorax nitratireducens. Next base: position 6,340 of record NZ_JBPJZO010000004.1, on the reverse strand, counting down.
AGGCGGATCTCGCCGAGCACGTCGTCGACCTGGTGCGTGGCCGGGCGCACTTCGACTTCTGGGTCGATCAGCCCGGTGGGCCGCACCAGCTGCTCGACCACGTTGCCCGCATGATCCTTCTCATACTGTGCCGGCGTGGCCGAGACGAAGATCGCCTGGCGCATGCGCGTCTCGAACTCTTCGAACTTGAGTGGCCGGTTGTCCAGCGCCGACGGCAGCCGGAAGCCGTACTCGACGAGCGTGGTCTTGCGCGCGCGGTCGCCGCTGTACATGGCATTGAGTTGGCCGATCATCTGGTGGCTCTCGTCGAGGAACATCAACGAGTCCTTCGGCAGATAGTCGGTCAGCGTGGACGGCGGATCGCCCGGCGCGGCGCCCGACAGGTGGCGCGTGTAGTTCTCGATGCCCTTGCAGTGGCCGATCTCGGCCAGCATCTCGAGGTCGAAGCGGGTGCGCTGCTCGAGCCGCTGCGCCTCCACCAGCTTGCCCTGCCCCACCAGCTCCTTGAGCCGAGCCGCCAGTTCGAGCTTGATGGTTTCCACCGCGGTCATGACCTTGTCGCGCGGCGTCACGTAGTGGCTCGACGGGTAGACCGTGAAGCGCGGGATCTTCTGCCGGATGCGGCCGGTGAGCGGATCGAACAACTGCAGCGTCTCGATCTCGTCGTCGAACAGCTCGATGCGGATGGCGAGTTCGCTGTGCTCGGCCGGAAACACGTCGATCGTATCGCCGCGCACGCGGAAGGTGCCGCGCGAAAAATCCTGCTCGTTGCGCGTGTACTGCATGCGGATCAGCCGGCCGATCACATCGCGCTGGCCGATCTTGTCGCCCACCCGCATGATGAAACGCATCTGGGTGTAGTCCTCGGGCGTGCCGATGCCGTAGATGGCGCTCACCGTTGCCACGATCACCGTGTCGCGGCGCTCCAGCACGCTCTTGGTGGCCGACAGCCGCATCTGCTCGATGTGCTCGTTGATCGAGGAGTCCTTCTCGATGAACAGGTCGCGCTGCGGCACGTAGGCCTCGGGCTGGTAGTAGTCGTAGTAGCTGACGAAGTACTCGACCGCGTTCTTCGGAAAGAACTCGCGGAACTCGCTGTAAAGCTGCGCGGCCAGGGTCTTGTTGGGCGCGAACACGATGGCGGGGCGGCCCAGCCGCGCGATCACGTTGGCCATGGTGAAGGTCTTGCCCGAGCCGGTGACGCCCAGCAGGGTCTGGAACACCTCGCCGTTCTCGACCCCTTCGACCAGGCCTTCGATCGCGTTCGGCTGGTCACCGGCCGGCGGATAGGGCTGGAACAGCTCGAACGGGGAGTTCGGAAAGCGGATGAATTCGCCCTCTTTCGCGGGGCCGACGGCAGCGGGGTCGTGCGTGTCTGTGATGGCTTCGGAGATCTCTGGCATGGCTGTTCCCGTCAGGTGGCGGTGGCGCCGGTAAAATTCAAGGCAACCGGAAAGCTTAAGCGCTTGCCCGGTTACACGCGAAGCTTTCATCCCAAAGGACTTTCTCCATGTCTATGTTCACCGCGGTCGAAATGGCGCCGCGCGATCCGATCCTCGGCCTCAACGAGCAATTTGCAGCCGACACCAACCCGAAGAAGGTCAACCTCGGCGTCGGCGTCTACTATGACGACAACGGCAAGCTGCCTCTTCTGGCCTGCGTGCAAACCGCCGAAGAAGACATGATGAAAGCGCCCAGCGCGCGCGGCTACCTGCCGATCGACGGCATCGCGGCGTACGACAGCGCGGTCAAGGGCCTCGTGTTCGGCGCCGACAGCGAACCGGTGAAGTCCGGCCGCGTCGCGACGATCCAGGCCATCGGCGGCACCGGCGGCCTCAAGGTCGGCGCCGACTTCCTGAAGAAGCTCAGCCCGAATGCCACGGTGCTGATCAGCGACCCGAGTTGGGAAAACCACCGCGCGCTGTTCACGCAGGCCGGCTTCCCTGTCGAAAGCTACCCGTACTACGACGCGGCCAAGCGCGGCGTCAACTTCGACGGCATGCTGGCCGCGCTCAACGCCGCGCCGGCCGGCACCATCGTCGTGCTGCACGCCTGCTGCCACAACCCGACCGGCTACGACATCACGGCCGCCCAGTGGGATCAGGTCATCGCCGCCGTCAAGACGAAGAATCTGGTCGCCTTCCTCGACATGGCCTACCAGGGCTTCGGCCACGGCATCCAGGAAGACGGCGCCGTGATCGGCAAGTTCGTCGAAGCTGGGCTCACCTTCTTCGTCTCGACCTCGTTCTCCAAGAGCTTCAGCCTCTACGGCGAGCGCGTCGGCGCCCTGTCGGTGTTGTGCGAGTCCAAGGAAGAAGCCGGCCGCGTGCTGTCGCAACTCAAGATCGCGATCCGCACCAACTACAGCAACCCGCCGATCCACGGCGGTGCGGTGGTGGCCGCGGTGCTGAACGACCCGGCCCGCCGCGCTGTCTGGGAAAAGGAACTCGCCGAAATGCGCGTGCGCATCAAGGCCATGCGCCAGAAGCTGGTCGACGGCCTGAAGGCGGCCGGCGTGAAAGAAGACATGAGCTTCATCACCACGCAGATCGGCATGTTCAGCTACTCGGGCCTGACCAAAGACCAGATGGTGCGTCTGCGCAACGAGTTCGGCGTGTACGGCACCGACACGGGCCGCATGTGTGTGGCCGCGCTCAACAGCAAGAACATCGACTACGTCTGCGCCAGCATCGCCATGGTGGTGTAACCAGCACGGGTGGCGCGGGATTTGCGTGGCTCACGCCATGAACGCGCCCCCGCACCCGCCTTTGCCCGAATTGTTGCGGCACTCCCGGTTCGACGACGCGCAGGCCATTTTTTCGGGCACGCTGTTCGTCGCCATCGCGATGATGCTGTTCGGGCAGGCGGGCCTGCTCACCGGCGGCACGGCCGGCGTGGCGTTCCTGCTGCACTACGCCACCGACGTGAGCTTCGGCAAGCTGTTCTTTCTGGTGAACCTGCCGTTCTACTGGTTCGCCTGGCGACACATGGGCCGCGCCTTCACGGTCAAGACCTTTGTTGCGATCGCCCTGCTCTCGGCCATGACCGAGTGGGCGCCACGCTACTTTTCCATCGATTCGCTGCACCCGGCTTTTGCCGCGGTGCTTGGCGGCCTGCTGCTGGGCACGGGCTGCCTGTTCCTCGCGCGGCACCGCGCCAGTCTGGGCGGTGCGACCGTGCTGACGCTGTATCTGCAGGAGAAGCGCGGCTGGCCGGCCGGCAAGGTGCAGATCGCCATAGACTGCACCGTGGTGTTGCTGGCGTTGTGGGTGATTCCGCCCCAGCGCGTCGCCTGGTCGGTGCTGGCGGCGGTCGTCATGGGTCTGTTTTTGTGGATCAACCACAAGCCGGGCCGTTACGCGGCCACCTGAGCCGCCGGCTCTTTGGGTGCTTCTGCCTAGCTCCCAGGGCCGCGCTGCTGCTATATTGCACCGCAACATTACATTATCTGGGGCACCCGTGCTTTACCAACTCTACGAAGCCCAGCGCTCCCTGATGGAGCCTTTCTCCGATTTCGCGCAGGCCGCCTCCAGGCTCTACGGCCCGGGCGCGGTCTGGAGCCAGTTGCCGATGGCACAGCGCATGGCCGCCGGCTACGACCTGTTGTACCGCCTCGGCAAGGACTACGAAAAGCCCGAATTCAACGTCAAGGGCGTGAAGGTCGACGGCGACGAGGTGGTGATCCAGGAAGTGATCGAACTCGACAAACCGTTCTGCCAGCTGCGCCGCTTCAAGCGCTTCACCGACGAGCCGCACACCCTGCAAACGCTCAAGCGCCAACCCGTGGTGCTGATCGTGGCGCCGCTGTCGGGGCACTACGCCACCTTGCTGCGCGACACCGTGCGGACCATGCTGCAAGACCACAAGGTCTACGTCACCGACTGGAAGAACGCGCGCCTGGTGCCGCTGTCGGAAGGCACGTTTCACCTCGACGACTACATCAACTACGTGCAGGAGTTCATCCGCCACCTGCAGGCCGAGTACGGCAACTGCCACGTGGTGAGCGTGTGCCAGCCGACCGTGCCGGTACTGGCTGCGGTGTCGCTCATGGCCAGCCGCGGCGAGGCGCTGCCGCTCACGATGACGATGATGGGCGGCCCGATCGATGCGCGCAAGTCGCCCACGGCGGTGAACAACCTCGCAATGAACAAGAGCTACGAGTGGTTCGAAAACAACGTGATCTACCGCGTGCCGCAAGGCTTCCCGGGTGAAGGCCGCCGCGTGTACCCGGGCTTCCTGCAGCACACCGGTTTTGTGGCGATGAACCCTGATCGCCACGCGACCAGTCACTACGACTACTTCAAGGATCTGATCAAGGGCGACGGCGCCAGCGCCGAAGCGCACCGCAAGTTCTACGACGAGTACAACGCGGTGCTCGACATGGACGCCGACTACTACCTCGACACCATCCGCACCGTGTTCCAGGAGTTCGACCTGGTGAACGGCACCTGGGACGTGAAGAACCCGCAAGGTCAGATCGAGCGCGTCAAACCGCAGGACATCCACGGCAGCGCCCTGTTGACGATCGAAGGCGAACTCGACGACATCTCGGGCTCGGGCCAGACCGAAGCCGCACATCAGCTGTGCATCGGCATTCCGGCCGCGCAGCGCGAGCACTACGAAGTCAAGGGCGCGGGCCACTACGGCATCTTCAGTGGCCGCCGCTGGCGCGACATGGTTTATCCGAAGACGCTGGCCTTCATCGCGGCGCACGACAAGCCGCAAAAGCGCGCAGTCTCGAACAAGGCCGTGACCGCCGAAGACACGATTCGTCCGATGCCTGCCAAATCCGAAGCATTGACGGCGCCAGCCCCCCGGGCGAAGGTGGCTGCTGCGCGCAAGACGACGCGCAGCCGCACCGCGCGCTGAGCCAAGCAGTAGCGCTGCAGTGAGTCCGCTGGCCGCGCGCATCCACGCTGCGTTGCCGCAGACGCAGTGCACGCGCTGCGGCTACCCTGATTGCGCCGGCTATGCAGAGGCCATCGCGAACAACGAGGCCGGCATTCACCAGTGCCCGCCCGGCGGCACCGAAGGCATCGCGCGACTGGCGGCGATCACCGGACGACCAGTGCAACCGCTCGGCGCGGAATTCGGCACGGAGGGCCCACGCAGCATGGCGGTGATCGACGAGGCCTGGTGCATCGGCTGCACGCTCTGCCTCGACGCCTGCCCGACCGACGCCATCCTCGGCATCCACAAGCGCATGCACACCGTGATCGAGCCGCACTGCACCGGCTGCGAGCTTTGCATTCCAGTGTGCCCGGTCGACTGCATCTCGCTCGAAGACGCGACGCCGGGCCGCAGCGGCTGGCAGGCCTGGTCGCAGGCGCACGCCGATGCCGCGCTGCAGCGCTACCAGCTTCACGCCAGGCATCGCGATGCCGGCCAGCGCGAGGCCGAAGAAACTCCCGCACTTGCCGAACCGCAGGCCGCCGACACGCGCAAGCGCTCCATCGTCGAGGCCGCCCTGGCACGCGCTCGTGCCGCGTCGCAACGCCCGCCCGCCGCCAAACCATGAGCCTCGACACCCTGCTCATCTACGTCGTCGCCTCGCTCGCTCTGGCCGTGATCCCCGGCCCCACGATGCTGCTGGCCCTGTCCAATGGCATCGACGGCGGCATGCGGCGCGCGAGCTGGGGCATTGCCGGTGCGTCGCTCGGCAGCATCACGCTGATCGCGGTCGTCGCGCTCGGATTGGGCTCACTGCTCGCCGCGTCGGAGTTGCTGTTCAATGCAATCCGCGTGGCCGGTGTGGCCTACCTCGTCTGGCTCGGTATCAAGCTGTGGCGCAGTGAAGCGACCGACCTCGGCACCGCGCTGGCCAAGTCCGCCATCGAGATCCGGCCGCACGGTCGTGTCGCGCTGGTGCGCAGCCTGATCGTGGCGCTGTCGAACCCCAAGACGGTGCTGTTCTTCGCAGCCTTCCTGCCGCAGTTCATCGACATCACGAAGCCGCAGGGCGCGCAGTACCTGCTGCTCGGCGCGATCTTCGTGGCGCTCGACACCTGCGTGATGCTGGCCTACGCAGCCGCCGGAACGCAGGCCGTGCGCTGGTTGTCGCGGCGCAGCCTGCAGCGGCTCAACCGCGGCTGCGCGGCGGGCATGTGGGCACTGGCGGCCACACTCGCGTTCTGGCGTCGACCCGGCGCTTGAATGACTCATACGGTCTTGCATTCAAAGATCTCCATCCAGCGTTGATCTGAGCGCTGAGGGTCCGGGATGGGATCAGGGCGGCGGGGCACGCTGCTCCGCGAATGTCCCCCGGCCTGCGGCCTCCTCCTGATATTGTTCCTCCCGCTCCCGAAGCGCTGAAGGGAGCCCGTCCGGTAAACCCTGTGCT